>JANQFE010000017.1 GCA_028278025.1 Thermodesulfobacteriota bacterium
CGTATTATTTTCGGTTGCTCAAGCACTGTCTTTCTCAATCCCATTGCAACGCAGCCGAGTGCAGCGATTTCAGGCGGATACAAGGGTCAACATGTCTGAACCGCCGCAGGCGGTGAGTTTGTTGACCCGCCGACTGAATCGTGCCGCGAGGGCATCCCGACTAGTCGGGACAAGTTGCAGGGTGCCTTTTCTTTTGCTTACTTTTCTTTGGAGCACGCAAAGAAAAGTAAGTTTATATATATGGTTAGAGGCTGTGCCGCATCAACACCACGTTTATTCTCCCCGAATCGATAAAAGCTATTCGGGTCGCACGGCTAAAAGTCGCAGATCCGCCTCTGGAGGGCCGGGGGTTTAGAAATGTAACTAAGTGGGGATATACAAAAGAAGAGCTACCATAAAAAAAGGCAGGTTTACTGCTAATCCTGCCTTGAAATATTTTCTTTAATCTATAGGTCCCGGCTACTGGCCCAGTAATAGCAGTCGCGGGTTTGCACTTACCGGTCCGTGTCTGGTTGCTTTACCATTCAGGTCAACATCTTCAAGCAGATAGAAATAAGTTTTTCTGTTTTCCACCGTTGCATCTACCAGCTCATAGCCGGCACCGCCTGCCGGTGAGCCTTCAGCAGGAATCAGAGCCGCATTAATTTGTCTATACTCACCACCCTTTTCATCAGCCCGGTAGATATTAAACCCCGCATTGTCGATCTCTGATTCAGTTGCCCAGTTGAGCACTACCTCCCGGTTGCCTGCATCGGCAGAAAAGTCGGCAAGCTCTATTAGGGTTGGATGCGTATTCATGGCTAAAAGCTGAAACCCGGGTCTTTCCTGCTGTGTCTGGGAATCCCACATGAGTTTTACTTTGCCGCTCAGCGTAAAGCCGTTATTGGCAATCTGGTTCGCATCGCTGAGAAAAATACGAATACCTTCAAATTCCTGTGTCGCATTTATATCGCAGATAGTTTGGCCGTTAAGGGTCATTGATGATAAGCATGTACACAATCCCGGAAGATCGGCTTTTGCAACCGGTATGATATATTCAAAAGCAACACCGGAATCATAATCGAACTCCACCATGGCATTTTCTATTGAGAATGATACATGCCCTGTAGTTAAATTGTAGATTAACTCAAAATCATATTCAGTTCCGTTATCCCATACAAACCCCGCCTGGTCTTTTACTACGTCTGTGCCGTTATCAAGCCGTTCCCAAATCGCAATTTCCCAGTTGCCGGGCTCGGCAAGATTGTTGCCGAATCTTCCTGTCCCGAAAAAATCCTTTTCATCATCAAGCAGACATTCAGCCCAGCTCGAGCAGGTCTGCTCTTCACTGCATTCTTCTGCCAAAACTCCAACCGCAAGTATTGTTATTACACAAATGCTCAGCAATGAACTAAAGAACGTTTTATTGGTTTTCATTGTACACCCCCGTTTTTGTAGCTTTAATCCTGATGTTTGTTTTATTATAAAATCTATTTTTATAGATGTAATTATGACTTTTGCAAAACACAAAGTCAATAAAAAAATCACCTATAAAACCATCAGGTGATTTAGTAATTTATGCGCTATTTTTTCTTTTTCTGTTTGTTTTGCTTTTCTATATAACTTTATTGAAAAAATTAGCGTAAAATTAAGGAAGCATTTTTCCGGGATGTTTTAGCTTTTCCGGCAGGTAGGTCTCCATCACGTAGTTCAGGCCGCGGGCTGCAAAAGCCTGCTGCTCCACGCGCACACCCATCTTGACCATCTCCTGTAAGGCAGTCACCCATTGCTTGTTGTTCTTGAAAAACGGGTCATTCTTGATGGCATCCTGGGCGCGTTTTTTGTCCTTTTCTTCCAGGGGGTGGGTGGGCAGGTTATAGTCTATGATGTCCTGGGGTGTTACCCCGATAAGCTTGGCATGGGGCACACAAAAGAACTCGTTTATATGCGCGGCATTCCCGGATCCGACCTTCATGGTGCGGTAGATGTTGCCGTAGCCGTAAGGATCGCCATCGGTAAAAATATAGACCGGCAGCTTGCAGGAATCCGACAGTAGCCGTACAAAGCGGCGGTTGGCCCGGGTCGGCACCCCGCCCATGGCCACGATAATACATTTGGCGTCCTTCCAGTAGGCATGCCCGTTGAGGCGCTCAAACAGCGCGGCTGTCTCAACCGCCAGAACAAACTTTGCCCTAGTGCGAAACTCAAGGCCCTCCACCCGGGAGGGTATGGAATAGCTGCCGCGCCCAAAAGCCGTGCAGTCAATCTCAATGCGTCTGCCCGTAGCCGGGTCAATATCAATGACAATCAGTTCACCGGCAACCGAACCGTTCTGCTCGGCCGGGATAAAGCCCAGCTGCTCGCGGTTCACACTGATCATGGCTTCCATGTCATCCATGATAGCGTCCGATTCAGGCTGCTCTTTGAAGGCCGCCGGTCCCCAGCCGGCTTTGCCGGCCTCGGCACCCCGCTTTGAGGAGCCTTTGGATGTATAGTAAACTTCACGTTTGGAGGCAAAGTCATCGGTATCAATCAAATGTTTGGCAAAGGCCATCATGCGCACGGTCTGGGCAAAGGGCTTGATGGTCTGGTAGGAAAGGGTGCGCTTGCTCACTTTTTTTCCGATCGTAAAGAAGCCCTTGCGGTTGGAAAAAGAGACGTTAGAAAGGCTGCGTATGGGCACCCGCAATGACGGTCGGCGGCCTCCCTTGATATCCCCATGAATATCCTGGGCATATACCAGCAGGTTCTTCATTGCCGGTGAGCGCGAAAGCTCGGGCTTGGCTACTTTTTTTGTCCCAGCAGCAGCTCTTGACGGTTTTTTTACAGCGCTTTTTTTGACTGTTTTTTTTGCCATCACAACTCCTTATAACTGCCTGATGAAGCATTAAGCTGGCAAGCTATTTTTTTTTGGCCTATGATATCACCAGTGTTCTAGCCCGCATTATTCATCAGCATGTAGTGAACGCACTATCCCCTGGTGTTTACTACAAAAAAACCTTCCGGTACGCCTGCAGCCTGTGGCATCGGATTGGGCTGCAAAGGCGGTGCGAGCGATCTCTGGTAATCAAGAAAGCAGCCGTTTTTGCGAGCACATAGCCTGAAGCACGCAACCCGATGCCGCAGGCTGTCCGCTAATAATCATGAATAATGCGGGCTAGTATTAAAACTTTAGGCGCTTTAGTCATTTTAGTTCACTTTAGCTCACTTCTAACCATCCCTGTGTCTCTCCAGCAGCCCCGTCAATTTAGTAACCACCTTTTGCTCCTCGCGTTCTGAGAATCCCAGCAGCTCACGCAGCCCGATGCCGATATGGGGGATATAGGTTTCAATATAATCACGTTTGCGCTGGGCTTCTGCTTCCCGCTTGCGCCGGGAAAGATATATCTTCAGTTTGCGGCCGCATTCCTGCAGCGCCCGCACAATCTGGTCCTCAATTTCGGGGTAACTGGCAATAGCCTCCTTTGACTCGCTGGTAAAGGGCACCCAAACCGAAGCCATGTGCACGACGATAGTCAGGGGCGCAACGGGCAGCGCCCCGCGCGGTTGGGTCAGACCGTAATTGCGCCATTTAGTCTGCACTACTGACTGGTAGGCACAGCAGCCGCCCTGCTGGTAGAGCAAAGGCACCCGGTTTGCGATACGCAGCACCCGCGCCGGGGCATCGGCCTCCTGTCCCTCCCCGCCATAGGCCAAGGCGGCCTCAATAATGAACGGGTTGCCCCGGTAGACTGCCGGGGGCCGGGTAGTGGAGGCATAAAACTCGGCCTCCACCACTGACGCAAGGCCCTGCACAAGCTGTTCTTCGCCCACCGGTGCAACACAGCTGGTGGGCGGATTCATGATCTTTGTTTTTGCAATGCCCTCCATGAGCTGTTCCACATCATGCCGGCCGATACGGCTTGCATAGGCATTTGGTGAAAGTCCGGCATTGGTGCAGATTTCCTCAGCTACCCGCTGAGTTACCCGCGAAAACTCACTTTGCAGGAAGCCGGACACACTGCGGGCTTTGGTGTCTTTCAGCATGGCCTGCAGCACGCCCAGTTCTACACCATAGGGGTGGGGTTTTATTTCTTTGGTATGGGCCGGCAGTTCATCGGTAGAGCTCTCATAGGTTATGGTCTCTCCCCCGGGCTCTTTATAGACAATTTTCACATGGGGGTTGGCAATCGCGGTCTGGCGCAGATATTCATCAACAGACTGCTTGCCGCGCATATGCTTACCCTCAAGCTCAATGCTCACCAGGGTGCCATGCTCAACATCCCATTCTACCTCTGTGTCACTAATAACCTCTGGTCTGTTCTTCTTGGTATCGATCTGCAGCTGGAAATGGTGTGCCGGTCGGCCTTTGCCGGTCCGACTGGTAATGTGTACGGCCTTTCCCGTAGTGAGCATGCCGTACATGCCGGCCGCGCTGATGCCGATGCCCTGCTGGCCGCGGCTCATTTTCAGACGGTGAAACTTGGATCCGTATAAAAGTTTCCCAAAAATATTTGGAATCTGGCGTTTGACGATCCCGGGGCCATTGTCCTGTATTGCAATCCGAAAGCGGTCATTACCAAGGTCTTCAACAACAACTTCCACCTCGGGCAGGATGCCCCCCTCCTCGCAGGCATCAAGAGAGTTGTCAACAGCCTCCTTAATGGCGTTCAGCAGGGCCTTACGCGGGTTGTCAAAGCCCAGAAGGTGGCGGTTTTTGGCAAAAAACTCTGATACCGAGATATCCCTCTGGCGGGCTGCCATGCTCTCGGCTGTCTCGGTTGCACGTTTTTTAGGGACTCTTTTTCTTACTGCACTTGATTGTTGCTGCTTTTCTTTCTTCTTCGCCATTAAAACTCCATTGGCTATTGGCTATTGGCTATTGGCTATTGGCTATTGGCTATTGGCTATTGGCTATTGGCTATTGGCTATTGGCTATTGGCTATTGGCTATTTAATGAGTATAAGAATATATATATAGTGTGTCAAGCAATAACTAGCCACCATATATTGTGATCAAATACGGAACATAACATACAGCAAGCCGAGGAATGCAGAAATATATCCAGTAAATTTTTACTTAGAAAAACAGTCTTCTCCCGAATTTCAATTTTTTTTACAAAATTTCACTTATTTCTTTTAAATTTACTTAATTTATTAAGCTTAAAAACCGAAATAGAAAGATAATCAGAACATATAATTTTTTAAAAGGAGGCTGTTATGAGAAGTAGCAAAATAATAAAAACTACTTTTATTGTATGCTGCTGTACACTCTTTATCTTCACATGCCTGGCACTACCACGAGATGCTGCGGGTGAAGAACCCATTAAGAACTCACCCATATTTGAAAAGGCCCTGCAGCGCACCTTAAAAGCCTGGCAGAAGCAAAGCACTATTATAAAGATGACTCAGACCGAGGATGAGGTGCTGCAAAGGCTGAACCAACAGACCCAGTCAGTGATTACCGGTCTTATTGAAGCAGCCCAGGACAACGGCACTGAAGAAACCCAGGATCCGGGTGACCCGGTCTGCAACCTGGTGCAGGGCAATACTCGTGACGGGAATGATCCCCGCTGCACGCCAACTGTGGATGTGTATGACCGCAATTGCCGCAAGACCCTTGATGCCCGGGATGAAAACTGCGATGTAACCCTTGACGGCGCTGATCCTGAGTGTTCGCCCCTGCTGACCCGCATAACCCTTGAACCCGATGATGAACGCTGCTTCACCCTTGATCCAACCAGCCCGGACTGCGGTCCTTTGGCAACCCTTGATCAACAGGACCCCAAATGCAGGGTAACCGCTGATCCGGACAAGCCTGAATGCCGTATTACCATTGATCCTGATAATGACAACTGCTCAGACACCAGGGATCCGGAAGATAACCGCTGTATAACCCTTGATCCCGACCTTGAGGAATGCGAGGTAACACTTGACGTGAGAGACCCGCGCTGCAAACTCACGGTTGACTCTGCTGACCTGTTCTGCAGGGAAACCTATGATGCCGAAAATGAAGACTGTGCCGAAACCCTTGATCCTGAACAGGGCTGCAACCCTACCCGTGAGCCTGATGATGAGCGCTGCCTGACACTTGATCCCGGCCTTGAGGAATGCAAAGTAACCTTTGACGCCCAGCAGAAACGCTGCGAGCCCACAATTGATTCAGAAGAACGCAAATGCCAAGAAACATACGATCCGCAAAAAGAAGAATGCAAAGATACCCTTGATCCGGCTAATGCCGACTGTACGGTAGACCCGGCGGATTTTCGCTGTGTTACTATTGACCCTGAGAATCCGGAGTGCAAGATTACTGCTAATCCGCGGGACCTGCGCTGTGAACCCACTAAAGACGCTGAAGACCTGAAGTGCAAGGAGACCTTTGATCCCCGCCTGGCTGAATGCGCAACAATTGATCCGTCGAATCCGGACTGCCCTGAGGCAACCCGCGATCCTGAAGACACGCGCTGCATTACCAATGATCCCGAAAATGATAACTGTACGGTCACATATAATGCCCTTGAGCTGCGCTGCGAACCTACCCGAGATCCGAATAAACTGGAATGTAAAGAGACGTTTGATCCGCAGAAAGCCGACTGTGACACCATTGACCCGCTGAAGGAAGAATGCGAAAACGCCACCCGCAACCCGGATGACGGCCGCTGCGTAACCTTTGACGCCAGCACCGGCGAGTGTGATATAACCTTCAGCCCCACTGATTTCAGGTGCCAGCCTACGCTCAATCAGGAGGCCCCTGAATGCCGGGAAACCTTTGACCCGCAAAAGCCTGAGTGTGACACTATTGACCCGCTGAAACCGGAATGTGAAGATGCTACCCGGGATCCGGAAGAAAGCCGTTGCATAACAGTGAACCCTGAGCAGGAGGAGTGTAAAATAACCTTTAATGCCCAGGAAGTGATCTGTGAGGTTACCCGGGATCCGAACAAATGGGAATGTAAAGAGACCTACGACCCTATGCATGAAGAGTGTAAAACCATAGATCCCAAAAATTCAGACTGCCCCGATGCAACCAGGGATGTAGAAGATCCGCGCTGTGTAACCATCAATCCTGAAAAGGAAGAGTGTAAAGTTACCTTTAACGCCCAGGATGAATCCTGCGAAATCACCCGCGATCCCCGCAAATGGGAATGTAAAGAGACCTATGATGCTGCCAGCCCGGAATGTGAAACCATAGATCCGGTAAAGCCCGAATGCGAAGATGCTACCAAAGATGCCGGCACGCAGATATGTATTACCCTTGATACTAACAGTGAGGAGTGCCGGGTAACCTTTGACGGCCTTGATGAGCGCTGCAAATGGACTGAAGACACCTTAAAGCCCGAGTGTATGGAAACCGTTGACGCCGATGGCGAAGAATGTGAATACGAACCGACCCTGGACCCGCGCAAAGAGGAATGCAAAGACAATATTCCTCCCACCAAGGACCCCGAAAATCAAGAGTGTCAGGAAGAAACCTTTGATCCGGCTAATGAGCGCTGCTGGCCGACAAAGGATGTAAATGACGAGCGCTGCAAGGAGACAACCGATCCGGCTAAACCCGAATGCGAAGATATCATTTATACCAACGACCCTAATAACCCCAGATGCGTCACCTGGGATTCCCAGAAACCCGAATGCCGGCCTGAGGAAACCAAAGATGCATCAAATCCCAACTGTCCGGAATATACGGTTGATCCGACTTGTATTTTTCCGACCGAGGAACCGGAGGATCCTGAGTGTGTCACCAAGGATCCGCTCAAGCCCGAATGTGAGACCATGGACCCGGAACGCTGTGAGCCTGAAGACACCAAGGATCCCGGCAAACCCGAGTGTGAAACCATGGACCCAGAGGTCTGCGAGCCTGAAGACACCAAGGACCCCAGTAAACCAGAGTGTGAAACCATGGACCCAGAGGTCTGCGAACCCGAGGACACCAAGGACCCCAATAAACCCGAATGTGAAACCATGGACCCAGAGGTCTGCGAGCCCGAGGATACCAGGGACTCCAACAAGCCCGAGTGTATGGAAACCGTCGACGCGGCCGGCAATCAGTGTGAGACCATGGACCCGGAACGCTGTGAGCCTGAAGACACCAAGGACCCCAATAAACCAGAGTGCGAGACAATGGATCCCCAGCGCTGCGAACCTGAAGACACGCAGGATCCCAACAAACCCGAATGCGAAACAACTAACTGTCCGCCGGACAAACCCATCCTGTGTACTAACGGTGATTGTGTTGCAACTGAAAGTGATTGCTGAGTACCGCACATAGTGTGTCCGTGTTACTAAAAACAAAAAAGCCTTCTTTTATAACAAAACATAGAAGAAGGCTTTTTTTTATACTGTAAGGTGTGGTAAAGATGTGAGCATACATGTCAGACTGCCTAGCTTCTACCACTTTTTAAAATAGTGCTCCTCGCCTTTCAGGCGAGGCTTTAGGAAGCACCCCAAAGGGGAGCTAGAATATCAGCAAAAATATTCATGTAGTATTGATTCATAGAACTTTTTTTCAGTTACTCAATCACGGTCTTTCTCAGCCCCATTGCAACGCAGCCGAGTGCAGCGATTTCAGGAGGATTCAAGGGTCGACATGTCTGAGCGTAGCGAGTTTGTTGACCCGCCGACTGAAATCGTGCCGCGAAGGTATCCCGACTCGTCGGGACAAGTTGCAGGGTGCCTTTTCTTTTGTTACTTTTCTTTGGAGCAAGCAAAGAAAAGTAAATAATTTTGATATAAGGTATGTACTTTCTCACCGAATTACCCTTCGGGTTGCACAGCAGAAAGTCCCAGATCCACCGCTGGTGGGCCATGGGTTTATAAATTTAACTGAATTTCAAAACAAACTTAAATGAAAAAACTGTATTTACAACCCCTGCTTATACTCTTTGCAATCGGTATTATATGCCGGGACTACGGCCCGCTGTCAACTGCGCTGTCATCTGTTATTACAACGGCTTGCCTGCTTCTGTATCATTGCAGCACTGTACCGCTTAAACATGAGCGCTGGATCAGCCTGCCCGGTGCTGTTATTGCCGCTGGCGCTATTGCCCTCGGAAATTACAGCATACTGCAGCTGGGTCTGCTGTGTCTCTATCTCTTTAGTATGCTTGTCTATGCACGCACCAGAGTCTATGACTCTATCCCTCATGGCACAGCACTTTTAACAACACTGCTCTTCTTTTTTGCCTATTTCTGCTACCGCTATTTCCCTCAGGGCTGGTACACGGCCGACTACCTCGCCGGGCTGTTTTCCACGCTGTACACCTATATTTTTACTCGTCAGCTGCAGTTCGGCCCGACCGGGTGCGGGCTTTTTATAGTACTTGTTTTTCTGCTTTATAATGTAGTTATTTTTTATGCAGGCCAGAAAAGCAAAAGAACTACCATGCGCTTTCTGGTCGCAGTCGGCTTTGTGCTTCTGGCTGCAATTACCTGGGTAGAGCTGAGCCTTGTTACTGAATATATCTTTAAAAAACAGAAGATCTACCTGTATCGCAACCAGCTTCATGGACAGGCTGTCCTGTTTCTGCTGCTCTCATGTTGCGTTTTCATAAACAGGCCGATTCTGCTGAAACCCCTTTCGCTATGGCCCGGCAAAATACAGGCAGCAGCGGCAGCAGTTGTGCTGGTAGTACTCGGGACGGCAGTTTTTCTGCATACCTGGCCTGCAAACTCCGGCAGTGAGACGCAAAAAACCGTTCTGTTCTACAAACACGGCGCCCTTGACTGGGACACGGCAAAATTCGGCAAATACGGGCAGCGCAGCGGCGGGATGTTCGGCCTCATGCCCAAATACCTGCGCTCAGCCGACTTCACCTCCCGTATCATTGAAAAGCTCACCCCGGTAGAACTTGCCAACGCCGATGTGCTGGTAATGATCAACCTGAACAGGGAACTGACCAAAAAAGAACTCTTCACTGTCTGGCAGTTTGTGCGGCACGGGGGCGGACTGCTTCTTCTGGGTGACCATACTGATCTTGCCGGGCACATGAAAAATTTCAACAAGGTCCTCATGCATGTCCCCCTGAAGCTGAAATTCGACTCGGCCATGCCCTCCCGCTATACCTGGGACAACCTGATGGAAATAAGGCCTCACCCAATCACTAACGGCCACGGGTATGCTGTCAAACGCTCCTGGTGGGTAGGCGCATCGCTGCAGTGTGACTATCCGGCGGTTCCCCTGGTTGTCGGCAAATACTGTTATTCAGATAAAGGCTATAAGAATAACCCTGAGAAAGCATACCTCGGCAACCGCCGCTTTGATTCCTACGAACGCCTGAATGATAATGTGCTGGCTGCTATTGTGCCCTACGGCAAAGGCCGCATTATGGTATGCGGTGATACCTCGGCATATCACAATACGGTTTTTATGACCACCCACTACTTTATCAGGCATACCATGAATGTGCTGGGCGACCGCACCGGCAGAACTCCTGTACTGCCTGATGCCGTATTAAAGATAGTAATTATTTTCGCACTCATAGCGCTGATCTTTTTGTGCATGGTCTATCGCCCCCATGGTCTGATCCCGGTTATAGCCGCCCTGCTGATTGCCGTCATTGTGGTGTGCAGTGAATATGTTGAGAGAAACAGGTATGCCTATGATATCCCCTTAAGCAATCTGAAGGTCGCGTTTCTTGACTACACTCATGGCGAACGGTTTGACATTATGAGCTGGGAAGATGATTCAATCGGCGGATTGAGGAACAACCTGTTTAGAAACGGGTTCTGGCCCTTTCTGCTGAAGGATTTCAAACGGGAAGACCTGCTGCAGGCCAAAGCCCTTATTATTATTGCGCCGACCCAGCCATTTTCAGCCGAAGAAATTGCAACTGTGCAGGACTTTGTTGAAAAAGGCGGAAAGCTTTTGGTAGCAGTAGGACATGAAGAAGCAGCCGCAGCGGCACCACTACTGCACAGCTTTGGTTTTGCAATTGACAATACCCCCCTGGGTAGATGTACTGACAGCTTTATTTTTAACAAAAAAGAATATGACGTTACTTTTCATGAAGCCTGGCCGGTAATTTTTAACCAGGCAGACAATGCAACCGTACTCAGCCGGCCTCTGGACTTCCCGGCTGCTGTTACTGCACAGTACGGCAAAGGCCGGATAACGGTGATTGGTGATTCCTGTTTTCTGCTGAACGAAAATCTCGAGGGTGATAAAAAATATACTATGGCCAACATTCTTTTCCTTAGGGACATTTTGATAAGATAATGAGGTGCTATGATATACAACTGGCTTGCAGTCTATTTTCTGAGCATGCTGGGCATATTCCTGTTTCCGATATACGGAGCGGTTGAAACAGTGCTGTGGCCCGTATTGCTTATAGCGGGCACACTGATCTGTTTTTTTGCCGGCTGTCAGAAAACAGAAACAGAAATCTTCATACAATCGCGCGCCAAAGCCTGGCCTTTGTTCCTGCTGCTTGTTGTGGCACTGGCTGCCTTCAGGTTTCCCTACAATCTGTCGTTTCTGATTCTCTGTGCCGGCTTTGCTGTTGCGCTGTGTCTGCCCCATAGTAAAAATATAAAAACCATTTTCTCTGCCCTGGTTCTGACCGGCCTGGTGTTCTGCCTGCAGACAGCGTTCATATACCCCTATTTCAAAATTGCCGCCCGGGTGCATGAGTTTGCAGTACTGGACCCGCTGATTTACCCGCTCTTAAAGCTGTTTGGTCTTTCCTGCTCATACAGCCAGGATACCATCTTCGTACAGACACCCCGGGCACTGCTGCCGCTTGCAACTACACTTGAGAAGCTGGGACTGTTTCCTGCTGCAGTCTTTTTTATTGGTGCGGTAATAGTACAATTAATTCACAGCAAAAAAGAAAGAACTCGTGCATATCTGCGAGGTATGTTTATCATAGTCCTGATACTTTCTGTGTACACCCTAATCAGATATGTGCTGCTGTGTATTATCTATATTGATTTTGGATCTGAAAAAATATTCTGGCAGCCGACTGTTGTTGCGCTGTCATTCCTGCCGCTTCCTTTCATAACTGCCTGGCTTACAAGTACAAAACCGGTCTATAGCACTCGGATACAAATCCCGGCCTTTACACGGTCCGGATATAAACTTGTATGTGCTGCCGCAATCGGCTGCTGTGCCCTGGCAGCCCTGCTATGGTTTCACGACCCGGGAAAGTTGAAGGGGGGACGTGTACTCATTGATGAGTATTACAGCAACTGGGAGTGGACTGAGCGCGCGCTTGATACCGACTGGTACGGAATACAGTCTGTGTATAACTATTACTGCTTTGGTGATTTTCTGCGCCACTATTATGCGGTGACCACACTAAAAAAAGAACTGACTGTAGACAGGCTGGAAAGTGTTGACGTATTCATTGTAAAAACCCCCACACGATCATTTACCGAACAGGAAATTGATATGCTTGTGGATTTTGTCGCGAGGGGCGGCGGGCTGTTTCTTATCGGGGACCATACCAATGTGTTTGGTACAACGATCAATATCAACCCCCTGGCAAAACGTTTCGGGATAAGCTTTAATTATGACAGCACCTATAACCTTGTAAACAATGACCTGCACCCCCATACACACAACACCCTGCTTAAACACCCCGTTCTGCAGGATATGCCCTATTTCCTGTTTGCTACCTCATGTTCAATGGATGCGCCTCTTCTGGCAGATGATATCCTGACTGCCTCAAATCTGAAGGCCATCGGCCTTGACTATTCCCGCGGTGGCTATTTCCCGGACAAAAAGATCGAACAGAATTATACCTTCGGCCTCTTCCTGCAGACCGTCGGCATAAAGCATGGCCGCGGCCGGGTCCTGGCGTTTCCCGACAGCACCTGCTTTTCAAATTTTTATATGTATATTCCAGGCAAACCCGAATATGCCTTGGGGGCAATCAACTGGCTCAACCGCCAAAACAGCTGGGAGACAACAGTTTTAGCTGTTTCTCTTGTCGCCCTGGTGCTGTGTGCGCTGTATCTGCTGGTATCTGCAAGAAATTTTTCTTTGGCAAATTTTGTATGTTACACTTTTTGTGGAGCTGTCACCGGGCTGGCAATCGGAGCACTGATAAGTTCTGCTGCAAACAGGCAGTTCTATCTACCGCCGCAGGAACACACTTCGTTTAAAACCGTCGCGTTTGAAACTGCTTACTGCGAATTCAAAATTCCCGACCGCAAGCTCCTGCATAACCCGCAGATAGATTACCACACGTTTTATGTGTGGAACCAGCGGCTCGGTTACCGCCCCGACCTTTTTGCCCTGTCTGACAATGCGGGATTGCCCTATGATGTCCTGGTTTTTGTTAATTCGGTTAAGCAGTTTTCTGAAAAAGATCTGGATAGGCTTGAACAGTTTGTTGCCCAAGGAGGTAGAGTCCTTGTACTGGACAAACCCTACACTAATCAGTCCACCGCGCATCAAATTCTGGAGCGCTTTGACCTGGCAATCAAGTACAAAGAGAGAATCAAGAATGCCGAAGTTCACAGCGGAGATAATGCTGTTGGAACGCTTGAAATGTATGCCCCGGTAAAAGGCGGCACCCCGGTTCTCTTTGCTCAAAATGAAACCCCGATAATAGCCTATGCTGAAAAAGAAGAAGGTTTAATAGCTGTAGCTTGTTTCTCGCCGTCATTTACCAACAAACACATGGGTGAAACCGAGACCGTGCCTGATGAGCAGCAGCAGTTCCTCTATAAACTGGAATTCTGGCTGATGACCTGTTTGATGGATAAAAAGTTTATCCCGTTTGAACCTTAAGGCAGGAATTGCTGCACATTAGTCGTTTGCTTTGTTAATTCCCATTGACATAGTACACTAAACATCCTATCAACTCATTAAAAGAAAGGAGACCCTATGAAAACAATTCGTTATCTTTTTATGGTAATCGTGTTCATTACAGTTTCCTGTCCAACTTCGAGAAAGTATTTTGGATATTTTTTGAACTTTAATGACGTGTCCTTACCATTCTAGTTTCAAATCAAGCGAAGCTTGATTTGAATATGGTGGCTAGCGCCACCTCTGTCGTTTTTTTGCCCCGCACGCAAGCTGCGGGAGCGGTAGTTACACCGTTTCGGCTGGTGGCTTGCTCAAAAACGGAGCACTGTGAAAATTTATGTTTGATTTTAGGCATACGACTCCCGTTAAAAATGCAAACACCTCACGGCACTTGAGCAACTACGCCAACCGTAGCTGGCGGATCGAGTCGAACGTTCGAAAAAATGTGTGAATCCAATGGTTATAGCCCTGCACCCGATATATAATTTTTCTGCCGGTATTGATTATCTGAACCGGTACTTTTATAATTGCGTTGAGAAACTGGCGAAACTGCATCCTGA
>JANQFE010000036.1 GCA_028278025.1 Thermodesulfobacteriota bacterium
TTTTACTTTGGAAAGTTTATCAATAATAAGCATGCCGTTAAGGTGATCGATCTCGTGTTGAAACACACGGGCTAAAAGGTCCTCAGCATCAAAGGAGACTGGACTGCCGCTAAGATCAACGCCTTTTACGTTAACAGCACTATGGCGTTCAACATCAAATGATATCCGGGGCAGACACAGGCAGCCCTCTTCCATTGTAGCGGCCCCTTCTACAATGCTGATCTCAGGATTAATGAGTGTCAGCAGACCCTCCCCGATATCAAGCACTATCAGCTGTTTACTGATCCCCACTTGCGGTGCAGCAAGGCCGATTCCGCCTCCGGCATACATGGTTTCTGCCATATCCTGAGCGATCTTCACGATTGCATCATCGATCTGCTCGATCCTTTCACATTGTTTTCGCAAAAGGGAGTTTGGATAGACTAACACAGGGCGTTGGGCCATTGCTGCTTTTATCCTGTTAATTGCAATGAACTGTTGTTATCATCCAGACTGCTTAGGATTAAAGGGCCTTTATCCGTAATAGCAATAGAGTGTTCAAAATGAGCTGAAAGCTTGCTATCCTGAGTTACCGCTGTCCAGCCGTCATTCAGGATCTTCACCCGGTAGGTTCCCTGGTTCACCATCGGCTCCAGGGCCAGTACCATACCCTCCTTCAACCGGGGATTGTAAGCTGCCGGAGAATAGAAGTTGGGGATCTGGGGATCTTCATGCAGGTTCCGGCCGATACCGTGTCCGACAAAATCCCTGACCACGCTGAACCCGTTGGACTCAACACGCTCTTGAATGGCCATAGAAATATCGGAAAGCCTGTTACCGACCTGGGCTTTTTCTATACCGGCGTAGAGGGACTGTTCTGTTATGTCAAGAAGTTTTTGCGCCTGGGCGCTGATCTTGCCGACCCCGACCGTAATTGCGGCATCACCGTAATAGCCGTCAATCAGTACTCCTATGTCAAGGCTGACGATATCACCCTTTTTTATTTTACGTGGTCCGGGTATTCCATGGACCACTTCTTCATTGAGGGAAATGCACAACGTGGCCGGGTAGCCTTTATAGCCTTTAAAGGCCGGGATACCTCCCTTTTTTTTGATAAAACCTTCGGCAATGCTGTCCAGATCCGCTGTTGAAATGCCCGGCTTGATATTTTTTTTTATTGCTTGAAGGGTCTCTATAACAATACGGTTAGCCCTACGTAAACAGTTAAGATCTTCTTCGTTCTTTAGTAAAATCACCGGGCTATCATCCTGAACATTTCACCTTACCCATCTCCCCGTTCACCCTGCTGTTTTAACCCCGCCTGAATGGTAGTGAGCGTGTCATGGGAGAAAACTGATAGACTCCTGCAAGACCTTTAAACCGTTCAGCAATTGATTTTTTCAGAATGCCGACAACTTTCCCCCCTTTTATTACTGCCAGGCGGGTGCGGCCTGTCTGCTCAAACTTTTTCAGGGCATGATCAAGATCTTGACCGGACTCACATGTTTCAAGTGGTTGTGACATAATGTCCCGTGCCGGGGTTGTATCAAAGTCAACCGCTCGCAGCACTGCCCGCAGAAGATCATTTCCTGTTATTATGCCTACACTTAATTCACCCCTGTTCACAAGAACCGAACCTACATTTTCCTTGAGTATCAGTTCTGAAACTTTTTTAAGCGGCGTACCTTCTTCACAAAAAACAACCTTAGTTCTCATTATATGAGATATCGGCAGGGCCATTGGTCACCTCTTGGTAGTACATATACAATTATTTATTAACACAATGCCTTGATCGCTACAACAATGAAAAGGAGTCCCCCCAGGAACAGTACAAGCAAGGCGCCATAGTGAACAAACTGGGTAAAAACAAAAAGTCTGAATGTGCGTTTTTCTTCATTAGTGATTTTTTTGGCATGGTAATTATATAGAAGACGGTTGCGCATCATACCGCAGCTTCCTTTGCCTGGGCTTCCAAGACGGCTTTAATCTTTTTGAGCCGTGTAAAGCTCTCGCGCTCGATTTCATCGAGTCTCATCCTGATATATTTTACCGTGGCCGAAAGCCGGGGTATGACTATGTATTCAAGTGCATTTACCCGGCGTTTGGTCTTTTCTACTTCAAGGGCAAGTCTTCTAACCGTCTCTTCTACTTCTGCCAGCTTAACAATTATGGTCAGGGCCTGCTCCATTTTCCGGCAGGCTTCATCAAGGCGTGCTGTGGTATCAACAAACCCGTAACCTCTGCGTACAACCGTCCGTTCGGCTTTGTCCATTTCCAGTAGAGGTACCGTTACACCCATAATGTTTCGTGAGCGCATATGAACCTGGATATCCTGATCTGTATTCCACGACACCTCTTTAACTGCACCAGTCCCCATGATTGCCTGGGCAGCTAGTAAATCTTCATAGGCGCGGGCAAGCTGCTGCTGGGCTTCATTTCTAATGCTGCGCACACTGCCGGCAATACTTAAAAATTCCGCCACCAGTGCATCCCTTTTCTCTTTTAAAAGCTTGTGCCCCCGCACTGCCAGCACAACACGCTTTCTGAGCTTAAGCAGCTCCATGCGGGTCGGTTTTATTCCCTCAATAACATCAGCCATTTACCTACATCTCCGGCAACAAATTATTTTCTATAACTTGGGTGATACTTCTTAATATGCTCTTCATCAATGCGTTTCAATTCTGCCTCCGGCAGAATCGTTAAAAGCTTCCAGCCAGTTTCCAGAGTCTCTTGTATTGAGCGGTTGGTATCGCGGCCCTGAATGACGAACTCTTTTTCAAAGCTGTCGGCAAATTCCAGAAACTTTCGGTCGCGTTCCGTCAGAGCTTCTTCACCCACAACCGCTACCAAGTTTCTGACATCGCGTCCTTCAGCATATGCTGCGTAGCATTGATCGGATACACCCAGATGATCCTCCCGGGTTCTGCCCTCACCAATGCCCTGATTCATTAATCGCGAAAGGCTTGGCAGCACATCCACCGGGGGATAAATCCCCCGTCGGTGCAGGTCCCGCGTAAGCACGAACTGACCTTCGGTAATATAACCGGTAAGATCCGGAATCGGGTGCGTAATGTCGTCATCGGGCATGGACAGAATCGGCATCTGGGTAATAGAACCTTTACGGCCGCGTATACGGCCGGCCCGTTCATAGCCCATAGCAAGATCGGTATACATATATCCGGGATAGCCGCGCCTGCCGGGAACCTCCTCACGGGCCGCAGCAATTTCACGCAGGGCTTCACAGTAATTGGTCATATCCGTCAGGATTACCAGAACATGCATATCGCATTCAAAAGCCAGGAACTCTGCCGTAGTCAGTGCCATACGAGGAGTGATAATACGCTCAATGGCAGGGTCATCTGCAAGGTTGATAAAAGCAACTATTTGTTCCATGGCACCCGTGCGTTCAAAGTCCCGCATGAAAAAGTTGGCCTCTTCGCTGGTAATGCCCATGGCGGCAAAAACAACCGAGAAGGGTTCTGTTGAGCTAAGCACTTTTGCCTGACGGGCTATCTGGGCCGCAAGCTCATTATGGGGCATGCCCGCACCTGAAAAGATGGGCAGTTTCTGCCCCCTTACAAGCGTGTTCATGCCGTCGATGGTGGAAACACCGGTCTGGATGAACTCGTCAGGAAACGCCCTGGCAGTGGGGTTGATCGGAGCACCGTTAATATCAAGTCTGATATCGGAGATAATTTCCGGCCCGTCATCAATCGGCCGGCCCAGCCCGTCAAAGAAACGTCCCACCATATCTTTTGATACGGCAAGTTTCATGGTGTCACCGATAAAGCGCACTGTGGTATCCTGCGTGTCGATACCCGAGGTCCCCTCAAACACCTGCACAATTGATATGCCTTCCCGCGATTCAAGGACCTGCCCCGTGCGTTCTTCTCCGGCGCCGGTCCGTATTTTAACAACCTCACCGAATGCCACTCCCTCAACGCCTTCAACCACCATCAGGGGGCCTGCTACTTCTTTAACCGTTTTATATTCTCTGGTTTTTATATCAGCTTTCATTATGCCTCTCCTAATGCATTGAATTGTTCTTTGAGCCTGCCTGCCAGCGCCTTGTGCTCATCGGTAAAAGTATCATTGGCCAGATATTTCATCCGTGATATTTCATCTCTGATTGCAAGCTTGTTGATGGCTTCAATACCGACACCGGCATCAAGGGCCTGCATCGCAAGATCACAAAACTGGATTATGGTTTTCAGCATCAAATCCTGTTTTTCAAGGGGGCAATAAGAGTCCATCTTGTGAAAGGCATGCTGCTGCAGGTAATCTTCCCTGATCATACGCGCTACTTCAAGAGTGAGGCGCTCACGCTCCGGCAAAGCATCAGGCCCGATAAGCTGGACAATCTCGGAAAGCTCCGATTCCTCCTGCAGGATAACCATTGCCCGGTTACGCAATTCTCTGAAATCCGCAGACAGGGTTTCATCGTACCACTGCTTGGTAAAGTCAAGATACAGCGAATAGCTTCTCAGCCAGTTGATTGCCGGGAAGTGGCGTCGGTCGGCCAGGGTGGAGTCAAGAGCCCAGAAAGAACTGACCACCCGCAGAGTATTTTGTGAAACCGGCTCTGAAAGATCACCCCCTGGAGGTGAAACCGCCCCGATAATGGAAACAGAGCCATAGCGCTCTTCACTGCCGAGTGTGATAACCCGCCCGGCCCTTTCATAAAAACTTGCAACCCTGGTTGCCAGATATGCCGGATAACCTTCTTCGCCCGGCATTTCCTCAAGCCGGCCTGAAATCTCACGCAGGGCCTCGGCCCAACGTGAGGTCGAATCAGCCATAATGGCAACATCATAACCCATGTCGCGGTAATACTCGGCAATAGTCACACCGGTATAAATAGATGCCTCCCGTGCTGCAACCGGCATATTCGAAGTGTTGGCAATAAGGGTTGAGCGCTCCATGAGCTTAAAACCGGTCTTGGGATCATCAATTTCAGGGAAGGTATCAAGCACCTCGGTCATTTCATTGCCGCGCTCACCGCAGCCCACATATACAACTACCTGAGAATCAGCCCAGCGGGCAACCTGATGCTGGCTGACGGTCTTGCCTGTTCCAAAACCGCCTGGAATTGCTGCAGTTCCGCCTTTAGCAATGGGGAAAAACGTATCATAGATCCGTTGGCCCGTGAGCAGCGGCACGCTCGGATCAACCTTTTTCTTGTTGGGTCTGTCGTTGCGCACCGGCCATTTCTGTTTCATGGTCAGGGGAGTCTCGCTGCCGTCATGTTCAAGCACGGCAATGGTATCATTAACAGTAAAGGATCCCTGCTGTATATCAATCAGCGTACCCCGCATTCCCGGGGGGACCATTATTTTGTGTGTTATGACCTGGGATTCAGGTACCGTGCCGATGATATCACCTTCGGCAACCTGCGTGCCTTTTTCTACAGAAGGGGTAAATTCCCATTGTGTATCAGGGTCGAGCCCCGGAACATTGATGCCGCGGGTAATGTAGTCACCGGCCTGTTCCTTTATCCTGAGCAGGGGTCTTTGAATACCGTCATAAAAATTCTTGATAATCCCGGGACCCAGCTCAACGGAAAGGGGTTCACCGGTACGGATAACTTTTTCCCCCGGCTTGAGCCCTGAGGTATCCTCATACACCTGGATGTAGGCTTCATCGCCGTCCAGCCTGATGGTCTCGCCCATGAGGCCTTCTTCACCCACGCGTACCACTTCATACATCTCACAACCCTTCATCTGCTTTGCGATAACAAGCGGGCCGGCAATACTCTTTATTAGTCCTTCTTTGAATTCGGGCAATGTTTATCCCTCCCTAAAATATTTCATGTTGCTCTTTACTTCACTTCTGTTCCAATGGCGCGTTTGATAAGCTCCCTGATAGGATCAGTTTCTCTTGCTATCGGACCGCTAACGTCCGGTACCTCTACAACTATGGGGGTCATTCTCTTTGAGGCCTTATGCTCTTCAACCGCCTGGCTGTTGGCCTCAGCAAACCGTTCCGTCATAATCACAACCCCTACCCTGTCATCGGCAAGAATATTTTTAAGGACCTGTTTGCCTTCTGCCGCAGCATAGGCACGGGTCACCCCGGCCAGCCTGAAACCTGTAACGGTATCCTGATCACCGATAACCACAATTTCCATAATATTATATCCTCACTACAAGTTCTCTGATGTTCTCAGGCATCATTGCAGCTTCTTTTGCCCGGGAAATCGCCCGAATATTGCGCACCTCGGTCTCTTTGAGCGTTAAATACCCCAGGATCGGTGCAATACCATACGGCAGTTTGATTGCTGTCTGCCTGCCGACTGAAAGAGCGGTTTCCTCCAGTACCTTCTCAAGATGAAAAAGGGTTCCGGCTTTTTCGTGCTCCGGCACAACTTCCATGAGCACCTTATAAAAGACGGTTCCTTCAAGTTCGGCAATCAGGGCTCCGATCTCATCAACCTCATCAAACACCGTAGCAATGTTTTGCGGCAGCGCTCCACCCGCAATAAGGTATTTTTCTATATCACTGAACAGAAGGTGATCCTGCTTGGCCCTAAAAAGCATCTTGTAATTGAGGGCATCAATACGCGCAGCAAAAAACGGCCGCAGATCATGCAGTTCACGGTTAGCGGTTACCTGATGCCACATTTCTTCCAGTACAATTTTATCAAGCAAAGACTCCAGCAGCAGCAGACTTTTGTCCTGCTCATAAGCTGCCAGCATTGTGCTTAAGGGGGCATAGCGCGTTGTTTCAAACAGCGGCAGAAGATCCTCAACAGAGGATGCTTCAGCCATTTTTCTTAAGGCCTCACCGTCCAACTCCCCAAAGGGAACGATGCGTTGGATAATCTCTTCTGCCGGCAGCCCTTTTCTGACTCCGCGCATGATGGTCTTAAGGTTGCGTACATCCCATTGCTGCTGTAAAAAGCTGAACACCTTGTACACTTTTGCGGGAAGCATTTTTGCTATTTCACTGTATATCGCAGCGGTCTGGCGGGTCAGCACATCCTCAATCGATTCAGAACTGTCAAGTACTAGGCCCTGCATCGCAAAGGCGTATTCGGAATTTTCAAGGATTGATGCGATTTCAGCAATAGAATCGCAGTTAATCATTTCATCTATGATCTCAGGCTTTACCAGGCGGGCTTCTTTAGCCCGGACCCGGGCATTTATATACAAATAGGGCAGTATATTCCTCAGGTTGCGCATCAGAAATATCAGGTACGGCAGCAAAAATCCCAGAATCAGCAACAACAGCACAAGGAAAAACATGTTATCCATTCTGCAACTCCCGGCCAAAAAGCTCCTTTGCCACCAGGGTTCGTACCGCTTCCCGGAAACGATCACTCCGGGACTCAAAGGTGTTATCTACCCGCACTGTGCCGTCATTGCTGCGGACAGCAATTCCGCCTATGCAGGACAGAGACTCTGCCGAAAAAGTCAGCCTAACTGGGATCCCCAGTTGCGTGCCCGTTTCTTGCGCTATTTTGTTGAGGGTATTTTCAGACAGGAGGTCTTTGTCTCGCACATTCACAAGCACCTCAAGTGTTCCAACACCCGCTGAAGTAACAGACTCACGGATAAGCCTTTCAAGCACCGTGCGGTAATCAAGCCCGGCAGCCCTTCGCTTCTCTGCTAAGGTCCGCAGCAGTTCCCAAGCCCGCTCAAAGGATTGCTGCACAACTGTTTCCTGAGCTTTTATTTTTTCACGTCGTGCCTTGATGCGTGCTTCTGCCAGTATTCTTTGGGATTCCCTCCGGGCTTCCTGGTCTCCACGCGCAACAATAGAACGATCCTGCTCATCAGCCTGCGTGCGTGCATCATTCAGGGTTGCCTCGACCTTCTGCCTGGCCTCGGATAAAACCCCGGAAATTTTTTGTTCGGTACTTTTTTCTATTTCCTGGATGATCCTCTGGACTCCGTCGGTTGCCATGCATGGTCCTTTCTTGTTTCGTTACCGGTTGCAGGTTACGGATTTCAGATCATTGTAACAGCCCGCAACATACAACTGCATAAAGTCGCTATAACCTATAGTAATATGATGAAGCCTTTTAACGTGCTACATGATGCCGGCGCCGACCATAATCAGAATCGCGATCAAAAGCGCGAACACGGCAAAGGTTTCCGACATAACCGACAGCACCATATTCTGACCCAGGGTTGCCGGATTTTTTGCCACAGATCCCATAGCGGCCCCGGCAGTCATCCCCTGCCCGATAGCGGTGATACCGCCCAGAGCGGATGCCAGTCCCGCGCCAAGGCACACCAGCCCCAGTTCCATAGAAATAGGCTTAATTTCACCGCCGAGAAGCCCGACTCCCATAAGAATCAACACCGCCGTAACAAATCCGTAGATACCCTGCGTCTGAGGGAACGCCTGCAGGATGAGGACCGGACCGAATTTCTTGGTGTCTTCTGCGATGACGCCTGCACCGGCAGCCCCCGCAATACCAACACCAATGCCTGAACCAATCGCGGCAACACCCATGGCAAGTCCTGCACCCAGGGCCGCCAGCCCCAAACCTAATGTGAATTGAACAGCTTCCATTCTTTTATACCTCCCTTATGAATCAGTTATTTTTTTTATAAAAAATTATTCTATTTTAGCTCGGTTATATCTCTTTTAATCCTGAACGGCTCAAAATCCTCGCCGCCCCCGCTGTAAAATTTTCCAAAAAATTCAACAAAGTGCAAGCGTATCCCGTGCGCAAACGCGCCCATGAGGTTGAGCACAAAGCTGAAGACATGTCCAAAAACTAAAATTAAAACGGCAAAAAGCCAGCCCACATAGCTGATCCCCAGCACCATTTTTGCCAGAGCATTTATAGCCACGGCAAGCCCGAAACTCACCAGGCCCAGGGCCATGAGGCGCGCGTAGGAAAGTGAATCCCCCAGAAGGCCGGTAACACCGAAAAGAGCCATACCCTTTTCACTGTAGAGTAAAAAGAGCAGAGAGGGAACGGCAAAAACCAGCGCCAGGGTTGACGCTTCAAAATAATAGCAGACCAGGGCGATCTCCAGAAAGAAAATCCAGACATTTTTCAGTGCATCCGGGATATTGTTTCTGCGCACATCCTTTATAATCCCCACAACTATGCCGGTATTCAGGTGCAAAAGGCCGACCCCTATGGCAAAAAGCAGAAAGTTGGAAACATCAACCATGGGGTTCAATACTACCAGGCTGTTTAAAAATTCCAGGCCGAGATATTCGGTTGCCAGGTTACCGAACCAGCCACCGGTCATGGAACCAAGCACCACCGTGGAAAGACCTCCCAGGGTCAGGAGCAGCCCGGCACTGCGGTAGAGTGGATAGTATTTACCCCCGCCCCGCAGGATAAAGATGCCCAGCAGCAGGGTCATAAGCCCATACATGGCATCTGTTATCATAAGACCGAAGAAAAAGAGAAATGAAGGAAAAATGAGTACGGTCGGATCCACTTCATCGTATTTTGGCGGGGCATACAATTTTACCAGAAGCTCAAAGTGTTTTAAAATACCGGGATTATTCAGAGCAACCGGGAGTTCCTCCACAGGCTCATCGGGCTCGCTTATATGAACCACTGCCAGCCCGTCACAGCATTGCTCTATCTCACTGACAACCGCTGCCGACTGTTTCTGTTGCACCCACCCTTCAACTGCCACGGCATTCTCGGTCCGTGCAAAACTTGAATAAGTCTCGGCGCGCTCCCGTTCTATTACGAGCAGTTCCCGCAGCGATTTAAGCCGCGAACGCCATTTCCCGGCGGCTTTGCTGATCAGCTGCCGGCACTCGTTTTGCTTTGCTTCAAGGGCGGTAATCAGTGTCTTGATTTCATTGATTGATGCTGCAGGGGTATCACTGAAACGACCGGCAGTTATTTTTTCAACATCCCATTTCCTCAGGCATGCCGAGACATTGTCGGCATCTGCACGCACAGACACCACCAGAAGACAGCTCTCAGATTCTGAAATGGCAGTCTCGGCAAAAAACAGGACCCCGTTGGTAGCCTGCTCAAGCTCAGCCTGCAAAGGACTAAAGTCTTTCTTCTGAGAAAGCACCAGCACTGCATGTACAAAAGAACCCTCTCCAAGAGCCTCCAGGGGGACATCAAGTGACTGTATCCGTGTAAACATCTCTCGCTGTAGCAGCAGTTCTGCTTTTTCCTCCTCGGCCTCTTCAAGCTGTTCCAGGGGTTCCAGAACCAATGCCTCTGTAGCGGCAACGGCCGTTGCAACCTCATCAAACAGCTTCTCTCCTGACAAATCATCTACGACGATTTTCTCAGGTGGTGCCGGTGCAAAAAGCGTTTTAAAAAACCCCTCCGCCTCTTCCGGGTCAATCATGGAAAAAATATCAATAAGCCGGTTAACCGTCATGAGCTGCGTGGTAACTTTTCTTACATCCGGGGAGGCCTGGTGGGTTTCAAGCAGTCCTTGCCACTCTTCCTGGGCCAACCGCTCCCGGTAATCCGTAATCTGGACTGCGCCGAGCTCATGAAGACGTTTTACAACCCTCTGTTTCATAGACTCGTGCACTAAAAAACGAATACGCTGAATCCTCTCGGGAAAAAACATCTATGTTTCTCCAACAATACGACTGACGATTACCTGTGCAGCCGCATCTATATGCTGCTCTGCTTCGGTTAAGATTGTACGGGAACCGTTCACACCCTGCTGTATGATTTTTTCTGCTTCTGCCCGAGCCTCAGAGCCGGCCTTTGCCATCATTTCCGATGCCTTTGTATGGGCGGTCCGGGCAGCTTTGTCCAGGATATCTTTTGCCTCTGCCTCTGCAGTACGCAGCATGCTTTCAGACTCTTTTTGGGCCTTTTCTATACGTTGGGCTGCATTTTTTTCAGCCTCTTTTATTTTTTTCAGGGAATTAATCATGTACGTATAACCTCCTGCACGGTTACTCTTGAGGTGTCAGATAATAAGGAAAATCTTACAGTTAAGCAAAACTACACAAAAAAGTCGTATTAATCAAGTAATTTTTGAGCATTCCTCATTGTAATGACGATAATTTATAGTATAATTACAGACTACCTTTATTAATTTCAATTGACAGATTTTTTTTATTTGCTACATTTTCATGAAATTTAATGTACTCTCATCTAAAATAAGCTTAAAGGAGCAGCAATGAACAAACAGGTAAAAAAAATAAGTTTCTTAATGAGTAGTCTTTTTGTTTTGTTCGTACTTCTACTATCGTATTTGCCCGCTTGGGCTGCTTACCGAACCGTCGCAAAGTCATTTTCAAACTGTAACAATGCCGGCGACTTACTATACTGCACCATCCAGGATGCCCTTAATGCGGCTGGGGCTAATGATACCATTTATGTGCTCCCGGTAACGCCAAGCGGTTTTTATAATGAATCAATCAGCATATCAAATCCTGCAAGAATCTTTGGATCATCCGTATTCGTCACTCCAACAGCAACATGGAGTGCCGGTACTCAAGGGGCCTCATCCGACGCCCCGGTTCTGCGCTACACGACCACCACAGATGAGGTAATAAACATTAAATCCGATAATGTCATTATCAGCGGGCTTGAGATCGATTCCAGTTCTGTTACAGCAAACGGGGGTATATCTTTTGAGCCGGTGGGCACAAATGTTGATTATGTCACCATAACCTATTGTTCTTTTGTGCTCAATGACGGGGACAAGGCTATTACCGTTGACAACGGAAAGTCTGTTTCAAACCTGACCGTTGATTATTGTTCTTTTGACGGCCCCGAGGATGAGCTTGCGTACTGGTTCAGCGTCGGAGAAGGAACCGCCGCAACCGGTGACGGTGGTGCCGCAGACGGCGTGGTGCTTTCAAACAATGAGGTCATTGATGCAATGTCGGAACTGCAGCTTGACAACACCAACAACATTAAGAACATCCGCTACTCCCACAACACCTTTGATAACGCCTGGAATGGTCTTTCTGATGACTATTACGGATATATATTTATCGACAGTCCGGCACCTTTTTTTACTACGGGTATGATACAGGGTTTAACCGTAACCCATAACACCTTTGAAGATGGCAGCGGTGCATCTGCTGCCGATGAATTTGCCTTTCTGATTGCAAATCCGGTCACCCAGAGTGCTGCTGCCGGAGACTGGGCTGCAAACTGCGCACTGCATTTTAATAATTTCCTACAGACCGATGACAGTGGAGACTTTCCGATAGTTGGTTTTGAAACTGCTAACATCCAGACAACTGAAATAGCGGCAACCCAGAACTGGTGGGGATCAGCAAAAAGCCCAAAAACGTTTGGGGCGTTAGTTTCAAACCTGGTAAGCTTTTTACCCAGAGCCCGAACACAAATTGCAGGCGGCGGCTATGCTGAAATAGCTGCTTCTACTACTGCTCAGCCGATTACCGGCACTGCAATACTCAACAATTTTATGAGCCTGCAGGTAACAACTACCAGCGGCGGGGCTGCAACCCTTATTCCTACCCACTACACCAGCACACCAACGGGCACTTCTCTGCCCTCTGGTATCTCAGCCCTTAAATATTTCAACCTGGGTGTAAAATCCGGCCAGGGGAACATTGACTCTATTTCAGTTACCTTCTATTCTGAAAGCGGTGCTCAGTTAAACTCAGCGAACCCTTTATACTGGGATAATGGCTCAGACTGGATTCCAGTTCCTGCCTTTGCCATAACCACAACCGCAGCTAAGACGATTTACAGCCCGAGTGTTTCTGAAACGTATGTAACCCATGCGTTTGGGCCTGCAGTTATTGCAAACATTACCCGAACCGGCTCAGGCTTTTATTACATAACACCAACAGCAATACATTCTAGCCCAACACAAACATTTTTCATGCTGGCAGAATCATCCACCTCCTCCTCTTCAACCACCACTTCCGTACCTGCCGATGATGATGACGATGACGATGATACTACAACTACGTCATCTAAAAAAACCACAACATCAACGACCTCTGCACCTGCTACAACGACAACTTCTACTCCTAATACGACAACCTCCACTCCTCCGCAGACTACAACGACTTCTGTTGCCCAAAACCCGCGGCTTACGCTCAGTCCGAGCATGCTGGACTTTACCGATAATGGAACCGCCCAATCTATAATCATTTCCAACACCGGAACCGGAACCCTTGCGTGGAGTATCCCTGATAATGAAACCGTATATAACGAAGAAGACAACGGCAGCGGCTGGATCTTTTCCGTATCTCCGGACGCAGGTTCCCTAACCACTGATTCCGACAATGTCACCGTAATAGTCAGCAGAAGCGGCCTTCCCGTGGGCAGCTACAGCGCCGACATGCTGGTTATGTCAAACGGTGGGAACCTCACCGTGGGTGTCGACATGCAGGTTGCCGGAATAGAAAGACCGACAGTGCGGGTCGCGCCCAACTTTCTGCTGTTTCTGAACGAAAGCAAAACAGATGCCACGTTGACAATACGCAACCCGACACGTACCGGCACGCTCACCTGGGAGGTGCAGAAGCCTCGCTACCGGCGGGGAGGTGATATGGACTGGATCACGGTTTCTCCGGTCTCCGGGTTTGTTCAAGACCAGCCCGGCACGGTTCAGGTGAGCATAGCCAAAACCAACCTGCCCCCGGGCCTTTACAGTGCAACCCTGCCGATAGCGACCAATGTCGGCAACAGAAACATATCGGTATTTATGCGGGTACAACTAGGCGAATCTGAGTTTTCTGAGCTTGTCATTGACGACTCTTTCCTCCTGTTCTCGGACCCCGAGGTCACCGAAGACAGTTTTATTATAACTAATGGAAACCCGGAGGGGCTACCTTTAACCTGGACTGTTGCGCTCCCGGAGTATATAGGTGAAGAGGGCTGGATTACCTCTGTTGGTCCGCTTGCCGGCGAAACCACTACTGAAGAAGACGAGGTTACCGTGTTCGTAAATAGAGACGTACTGACAATTCCGGGTATCTACCGGGCTACAATCACCGTCAGCTCAAACGGCGGAGTCCAGGACGTTAATGTTTTTCTGTATGTGCCTTTCCTGTAACTGTTTGCAGGGTAAAAATATCGTACAATTAAAAAGCCCCCTTATTCCGGGGGGCTTTTTTTATTGTATACTGCAGTGAGCGTCTACGGTTTAATCTTTACTTTTTGTCCGGCTTTCAGTGTCGACACAATTTGTTGAGCTTTTCGAAATTGATGTCTAAGCTGTAACAAACGCCTAAAGGTCTCAAGGGCTTCATCCGTTCTGTCGGCATTGGCATAGGCCGCACCCAGAAAGAAAAGAGCATTAATATTATATGGTTGTTTTTTTGTTACGGTTGTAAGCACATCGATTGCTTCGGCAGATTTGCCGATTGCAACATATGCCCGCCCTGCTGTCGAGAGAACATCCATCCGGTATGTATTATAGGAGTGTGCGGTAAGGGCAGCGCTAAGGGCTTTCTTGTGCGACCCGATTGATTCCATCCGCATTGCCTGCAGAAAATACCTGTCAGATACAATGGTGCCGGCATTAAATCGAATAAGCAGTGCTCCTAAGACAGATACAATCACCAGCAGGCCTATCCCTGCTGGTCGGGGAACTTTCAGCGTCAACACCTGTTCAGGGGAAACCATGCTGCTGTGCAGCAGTACAAGAATACCCAGGTAGGCAAATACCATAAGCGGTGGTATTGACCGCTGCAGGGGAAAACTGAAAAAAGCTTCCACCATAAATGCAATGATTCCTGCTGACAGCCCTGCTGCCAACAGCGTCACTCCCGTGCTCTCTGTTCGGGTTACAAGACGCCATGCTATAAACAAACCATAAAACAGCAGGATCAGGAACAATACCAGCCCAGTCACCCCCAGTTCCGCTGCGGTCTGGATATAATCATTGTGGGCCCGGCTCATCTGCTTGTTGTCTTTGCCAATGGCCAGATCCAAAAAATTTTTTGTGGCATAGGCCGGGTACAACAGTTTAAATCCTCCTGCGCCGACACCACGCAGCGGATGCTCTTTGATCATCTCGAAACTGTTGTGCCAAACGACAACCCTGTAGCGGGCACTGCCGTGTACGTACTTGTATACCCATCCTGACAGGACAGTTACGGTAATCACTACAATAACAGCAACTATTATACATAGACCTGTCAACACCGTTTTACTTTTAAACTTGCTGCCAAACCGGCAGTGTCCCAGCAGAAGCACTGTCCAGACAAGCGACCCTGCAAGCGCCGCCCAGATTGCTCTGGTACCGCTATACCATGCAAAAAGAAACCCCAACATCAGTAGCACACAGAAGGCCGGTCCTAAAACATTCCTGCGACGGTACACGCTCAGGCAGGCTATCAGCGGCAGCACTATCGCAAGGTATTGGGAGGCTATATTGGGGTTTGCAAAAACCGCCGCCGGTCTGCTGCGAGTGGGCACCCAATTCAGGTCAAAAAACTCTTGTCCCAGTCCAAGAAGCACCACACCGACTGCGCCGGTACAAATCCCCGTCACAAGAACTCTCCCCCACCTGCTTCTGTCAAGAACTGAACTCATAACAAAAAACACTGACCCGCAGGCGGCCCAGTGAACAACGGCATACAGCCCTTCATACAGTGACGGCATCCATATCAGTGTGACAAACGACCATCCCATCAATACAGCTACACAAAAACAGAGCCACCCCTGCCTCAACCGGATCTCTGCCGTAATGAGTATATGCACTGCCCAGCATATTAAAAGAAATACCGCCACTGTTTGAATATAGACCCTCTGGGGCAGATCGGCAAAGTCGCTAATATCAGAGAGAAAAAGAAACGGAGCACTCAGCAGCAGCAGGCAACACACATAACCTGCCAGGGTTTCAATCCTGCGGGCCCATAACTTGGCCTGCAGTCCCAGAGCCGTGTAAACCAGGCGGGGCTTGAGGCCTAAATCCCGGGCAATCTGTTCCGGGGTGTTCTCGGGATAGCGCGTATTAATGTGTTTTATTATATCCGGGGTTAAGCGCATGAAGAACCTGACCAGGGTTGATTTTAGTGAAATTGGAAAACATACTGCATAGGCAAAGCATGCGTCATTTCTATAACACAGGAGGTTTGAGACGGTACACAGTATAGTTGATTCTGGCAGTAGCCAAATACACCCCCTCTGATACTACGAACCTGCCGACAGGCACCTGAAAACTTTCCACAGGTGTTCCTGTGTCACGTTCAAAAAAATAGATTCTTTGATCAGAACCTCTTATGTACATATATCTCTGCGTAACTGCGGGCATAGAAAACCCTATATCACTACCGTGTTCCCATATGAGTTTGCCTGATAAAGCATGCAGACAGTAGATTCTTTCGGCACTGACGTACAAATACTCTCCCTGCACAACAGGATTGTTCCGGGGTGCCAGTCCGAAAACATATTCCCAGATAATGTTTCCTGAGACATCATCAATACAATACAGTGCTGCATCTTCTGTACATATATAAACATAATCGCCGGATACGGCCGCTGAGGTTATTGCCCCTGTAACAGCAAGTTTTCGAACTCTCCGCCCACTGTGGATATCCAGACAGTACAGATTTTTTTTGCCTTGGACATACACATATCTTTTTGAAACTATTGGAGATGATCCTTGCTGATAGGTGTTCACATTCCATATTTTTTTACCTGTTTGAATATCCAAACAATAAATTTTGCCTGCAATAATAATATAGACATAATCGGGCGTTACCGTAGGTGTTTTGATTCCCCAGTCGCCCGACCAGAATTCCCAGACAAGTCTTCCGGTTGCAGCTTCCAGACAGTAAAGCCCCCCGCAATGAAAAAACACAAATCCATGACCCACGACTGCGCTGGTCTGCAAGATACCATAGAGTTCATAATCCCAAACCGGTTTGCCGGTTTCAACATTCAGACAGTAAAACCTGTCGCTGCCAAAATATACGTTGTGCCCTGAAACAACCGGTATAGCCCAGACGGGATGACCTGTTTTAAATTCCCACAAGACATCCGGTTGTTCCGGGGAAAAGCATCCCTGGGTTAAAAACAAAACAATAAAGATAAAAAAACATAAAAATTTTTGCATCTGTTGGTGCATACATATTTGGATTTTTTTCAGGAAGTCTGTAAGAAAGTATTCCATGTCCGGCGCACAAAGTCAAAAATAAAAAAATCGGCTTGAGAATATCAAGCCGATTTTTCGATCATCAGTCTGTACTGTTTTGTCTCACCATCTCAATCCTTTAATAAGGGGCACCCACATGATTACCTGAATGTTGGCTGTTCCGGCGTTTTGCGATGTGATCTTAATATTTGCAATGTAAAACCCTGGCTGCAATCCGTCTCGGTTTACTGTTAACGCTACCTGCTGCTCACCGGCAGGTTCTACCACCCCTTGTGAAGGTTCCAGAAGTATCCAGTCTTCGGCCCTTTCAGGATACTGAATTTCACCTACCTGCCATGTGAGCGAAGCATCGGTTCCATTGTTCTGGACGCTGATAGTCTGCTCCTCTGCAGCGGCCCGTTCATAAAAAATCAGGCGTTCGGGCTGAACATTCAGCACAGCACCCTCTCCCAGCACCCGCATAGTCACATCAATAACTTCCTCTTCATCAAATTCCTCTGACTGCAAGACAATCTTAATCTGGGCGTTGTACGTGCCGGCTTCAAGCCCCTGCCGATCAACGTTCACCGTCAGTGTATCATCAGCACCGGGATCCAGACTCAGCATATCGGGAGCAATGCTCAACCAGCCCTGTCCATCCGCATAGACGGTCTCGATAGCCCAAGCACCGGCCTCGTCACCGAAATTGCTCAGTGTTACTGTTGCCTCCGTGTCTGCTGTTCCGAAATCAAGAGATGCCGGATCAACTCCCAGATCAGGTGCAGGGGGCGGCAGGTCAACCTCAACTGCCATGCTTACAACAACTTGGGCATTGCCGCCATTGGAGGCAACACTGAATTCGGCGGTATAGACTCCCTCGGCAAGTCCGTCTCTGGAAACGGTAAAGGTTACCTGCGTCAGCGATGATGTTTTTCCTTCGCTGGGTGTAATCGAGGTTATCCAGCCGGAACCCTCATTGTAGTCAACCGGTCCAATTGTCCACTCGAGCAAACCGCTGCCGGTATTCTGAATGTTAAAACTCTTGGTTGTCTTTGTCTGGACAACATCAATATAAGCGGTGACAGACAGCTGCGGTACGCTGGTTGTGCCGCCCGGGTTGCCGCCCCCGGAGGTTTCATCAGGAACAAAACTGTCCGCATTGCTGTCATCACCGGCAGCATCATCGTCGTCATCATCTCCTTCTACGCAGGCCGGATCAGCCGTACAATCTGCGTCATCACAATCCGTATCGCCGTCACAGTCGTTGTCTATACCATCATTACAAACCTCGGTAGCACCGGGATTAATTGCAA
>JANQFE010000039.1 GCA_028278025.1 Thermodesulfobacteriota bacterium
GATAGATAAGCTGGGAAAAGTGATTGAGGGAGTCAAATTTGTTGATGGCATGGAGAGGATTGCCGCCTAACCGTACACAACATTTGACAATAGCTCAAAGGCTAATTGAATCGATGTAGTCTGAACCAGCATCATAAAGTCCGTCACCATCAACATCCAGTATGATGTCGTAGAAGTTTTCATCCCTTATATTAGGAGTCCAGAGGAGATCACAGAAATATCCGTCACTGTCAATATCGATCCTTTGATGGGCAACACAGCTTGGGGAAGTGTAAAGCTCCTGTATTTCAGATTCTGAAAGAGCACGGTTGTATATGCGTACATCATCGAGTTGTCCATTTAAAAAATCTGTTTGTGTTGTGTAATCATCTGCCATCATACAACCAATAGTCAGTATTCCGTCTGTGGCATTAAAACCAGATGTGCTTGCAGGAGCTTCTTTGTCCAAATCTCCATCTATATATAACCTTATCTGAGATCCATCTTTTACACCAACAACATGATGCCATGTATCAATTGTTAAATAATTGTTACTCTGATGACCCCAATCAATGTATGGACCTGATTCACCAGTAAATCCAAGATAGTAGTTAACCTGATCAATTTTAGCTAAATACATTCTGTAATCAGTGGAAGCATCTTTCCTTTTTGATAGTATTTGTTGTGTTGTGCCATAATCATTGAATTTGACCCAAGCAGATACTGTAAGTGCATCATTAATAATATTTAAAGAAGAATCATAAGGCACATCAATGTAATCATTTCCATCAAAACTCAATGCGGCACCAACAGCACCAACAGGGGTCCAGATTGCCCCATTCACTGTTCCATGATTATCACCAACACTATCATATCCAAGGTTGTTTTCTTCCTCGAACCGCCAGTAAGAAACAAGCCCTTCATTTAGTGAACATATCTCATCACCATCGTTCCACTCTGTTCTATCCTTTACAAGATAGAAGTCATAGGTGTCGGGTAGAGAAGGTAAAGAGGGTAATGTAGATGAGACATTGATGTCTTCAACGGGTGATGTCGTGTAGAAAACGTCTTGGGATTCACAGGCTGAGTTGGCGGAGAGTTGGGGCTGAACGTTAAAACTTACCATGCCAACCATGTCACTTCGGCCATTCGGTACTGCTTCATATGGACTGGTCCAGTCTTGAATGCCCATTACACCATCTTTGCTATACATATATTCAGTTATAGTAACAATGTATTGAGAGTCTTGGTACACAGGTATAGATCTATATATGTCATGCCCCTCCCGTTCATAGTAAGCATCTGGAACAGCTGTAACAGTCTCTGTATCCATAGGTGCCCATACACTTGCATAACCTGTTTCTTGGGTTTCGTCATTGTAGAATCTGAGAAACAATGCTCCATAGTAACGTTTACTTTGGTCCAACTCATAAGCATCGCCAGCATAGCTAAAAGTGTAATTACCTATGGACAACTCGATATTTATACCCGATACATTATCGTTGATAAAACTCCCTGATACGCTGGATGATTCTTCTACGAACAATCTATAACCATCACCGTAGGGTGTATAATTATGAACTAAAGAAGGTGTACCATCATTATTCGTTCCAGCCCACAGCATATATTCTAAATTAATTGTACTGTTTGCATTTTGAATCTCAACGCTTTGCCATAATAGAAACACTAGCGTTATCTTCAAACATATTATTGACAATTTCTTCATCTCAAACCTCCTCTGTGTAATTAATAATTTTCCACCCTTGATTTCTTAAACTAAAATGCTACATAAAAATAAACCACACCTTGACAAATAGAGGGCATGTTACCTCTCTCGTCGTGGTGTTTGGGTCAAGGCCTGACGGGAAGGAGTTGGTCGCTGTGCCTGTCAGGTCTTTTTTTCTATCCATTCTCTTCCCTCCTTTTTCAATGAAAATAAAAAAACCAAACCACCACCATCAGACAGTCTGGTTATATTTATTTAAACACACAACTAGTAATACACAAATACAAACGTATGGCTTTATGGGCTTTTGCTGTATGCATTATATTTTTTTGTTTGTGGAAATTTGGCTTATATGTTTACCGTCTTGCTGTACCCCCAAAGCAGAGCAAAACAGTTTTTTATCGCAGGGACAGTTTTTAGATATATAAAGAAAATAGTACTGTCAATAAAAAAATGTCTTATTTTTCATTATTAACAACATTTTAACAGTCTTATATAAAATACCGCCTTTGAATAAAAACTGTTTTATGAGTCAGTCAATATGACCGAGATTCCACGCTCAATGGCAAGTCTACTGCACAATCCGTCCTTTTGGCCACAGAAAAAGCACCTAGCAAGATGCTAAGTGCTTAATATTCATGGTGGAGCTGATCGGGATCGAACCGACGACCTCATGACTGCCAGTCATGCGCTCTCCCAGCTGAGCTACAGCCCCAAAAACCAAGTGCCTAAAGTTATGTAGATAATGCTGCTTATATAAAAAAACTCCAGCAACCTCACCATATCAAAAAAGTATACCAAAACGATTTATTTTGTCAAAGGGAAATCATAAGAGCCGAAAAGTGCTGAAAAAAACTTGTATAATCAGTGTTATCCGTTATACTTCTATGATTAAGCGTGTTACTGTTATTGCAAACCTTATTGTGAAAGGGATACCCGTTGCGCCGCACAGGTATTGTCCGCGACAAGATATACTTGGAGCATAAGACCGGTGTCCATCATATGGAGACACCGCAACGGCTGGCTGCAGTCTATAATATGCTTGACCGCAGTGAATTAAACAGCCGGCTTATCCTGATTCCTCCCCGGCTTGCCAGCCTTGCAGAGATCGAAACCGTGCACAGCCCGAAATATATCGAAAAAATCCTGAACACTGCCGGTGAGCCTCAGCGCTATCTTGACCCAGATACGGTAACTTCCGAGCACACCTGTGAAGCCGCCTTTCTGGCAGCAGGCGGCATTTTCGAAGCAGTCAAATATGTATTGAAGGATGAACTTGACAATGCATTCGCCCTGATTCGACCCCCCGGGCACCACGCCGAGCAGGACCGCCAGATGGGTTTTTGCATTTTCAACAATATTGCCCTTGCGGCTGAGTATGCCCGCCGGCAGTTCGGCCTGACAAGAATTCTCATCGTTGACTGGGATGTGCACCACTGCAATGGGACCCAGCACATATTTGAAAAATCTCCCGAGGTGCTGCTGTTCTCAACCCACCGCATTCCCTTTTTCCCGGGAACGGGCAATTATAACGAAATCGGACTGGAGGACGGCCGGGGGTTTACGGTCAACGTGCCGCTCACTCCCCAGAAAGGCGATGCTGAATTTGCCCGCATTTACCGGGAAATCCTCGTGCCGGTTGCCCTTGAATTTCAGCCAGAGCTGATACTGGTCTCAGCGGGGTTTGACACCCACCATGATGACCCGATCGGCGGTATGCGGGTCTCCGAGCACGGCTATTCCTATCTTACGCACCTGTTGTGTGAAACAGCAGAAAAGACCTGCCAGGGGAAAATCGTGTTCATGCTGGAGGGCGGCTACGACCTGGTTGCAATGCGTAAATCAATTCATGCCGTTTTGAAAACACTGCTTGACGGTATTGCCGAAATCATTGAAGAAAAAATCGAACACGATCTGCAAAACAGTTCTTCCGTATCAGATATCATCAGAGATGTCATAGAAACCCACAAACCATACTGGAAGTGTTTCAGCAATGTTTGAAAACATTATTCAGCCGCGACCCGAAGGGGCCAACCTCATAGATTACGAGGAGACCTATAGAAACTTTTGCTGGGACCAGGTGGACAGGGAGTTTTCCTGGCATGAAACGGGAAAACTAAACATTGCCCATGAAGCTATTGACCGCCACGCTGCAAACCCGTCAACAGCCGGCCGCTATTGCCTCGTTAACACCTACTATGGCCGCACAGATAAGCTGACCTATGAGCAGATGCGTGTTCTTTCCAACAAATTCGGCAATGTACTGCGTAAACTCGGCGTTGTCAAGGGTGACCGTGTCTATCTTTTTTTACCACGGCTCACAGAACTCTACATAGCCATTGCGGGGTGTGCCAAGGTCGGGGCCATCATTGCCCCGCTTTACAGTGATTACCGGGAAGGCGCTGTCAAAGAACGCATGCTGGACGGCAAAGGCAAAGTGCTGGTTACCGATCCGCGACACCGCCTCCGGGTACCGTCCGAAGAACTTCCGGATCTGGAGCATATTATTATGATCGGCACCGGGCCGGACCCCTTGGAAGACGGTGAAGTTCTCTGGGATATCGAAATGGAGGAAGCCTCAGCAGAGCTGGAGCCCCAGTGGGTTGCCCGTGAGTTTCCCCTGTTTCTTATTTACACCTCCGGACAGGACGGTAAACCCGTGGGGCTACTGCACCCCCACGACGCCATGCGGGGCTATCTCATGACGTCACGCTGGGTTCTTGATTTAAAAGATAACGATGTCCTGTGGACCCATGCCCGGCCGGGCTGGCTGATGAATGTGGTCTACAGCGCCTTTGCCCCGTGGCTGTGTGGGGTTACAAGTTTTGTAACCGGCAAAATGTCAAGCGCCGAGGAACTCTATGCGCACATTCAGCACAACCGCATTACCGTAATGTACACAATACCCACGGTGTACAACATACTTGTAGAGGGTGCTGAAGCAGCCGCAAAGCAGTTTGACCTGTCAAGCCTGCGGCACCTGCTGAGCGCACTTGAGCCGCTGTATCTTGATGTTATTTATGCTGTACGCAGGATACTGGGAATGCCTGTCTATGATACCTGGTGGACCGCTGAGACCGGCATGATAACCATTGCAAATTTTCTCTGCCTGCCGATAAAGCCGGGATACCTGGGAAAGCCTGTTCCGGGAATACAGACCGCAATAGTTGATACTGAGGGCGCTGAAGTCCCCCCGTTTACCATGGGTGAGGTTGCCTTGAAGGCCGGATGGCCGGCCATGGCGCAGGCAATATGGGAAGATGAAAAACAATATCAAAACTATATAGAACGCCCGCCTTGGTTTATGTCGGGCGATACCGCCTTTGTGGACCAGGACAACTATTTTTTTTATCAGGGACGAGCCGATGATGTTATTATAACCTCAGCCGGAAGAGTGGGCATAGCCGAGATTGAAGACACCCTCAAGCTGCATCCGGCTGTAGCAGAGGCCGGTGTGATCAGAGTGCCTGATATGGATCGAACCAAACGGATAAAGGCTTTTGTTTCTCTCAAGGAAAGCTACAATCCCAGCGAACGTCTCAAAAGCAAAATAATCTCCTATGTGCGCAACAATCTCTCCCCTGATATTGTGCCCCGGGACATTGAATTCTGTGAGGATCTGCCTAAGGATAAAAATGGAGTGATACTGCGGCGGGTCCTGAAAGCCTGGGACCTGGGACTCCCCATCGGGGATATTGCATCCCTTGCAAATGAATAGCGACCCATGGGTTTTGGATTTTGAAGAAAATGCATCGGCAATCGGCTATTCGCTACTGGGCTATTGGCTATCTGTTTTAGATCATTGCTGCCTGCAGCCCTGTAGCAGGCTCTTTGTCAAACACGAGCCTTGAATATATAAAATGCATATGCTATATGTTGTGCAGTTTCCAGGAGAGTATCCTCGCCTATAGGGTGAAGCTTTGTAAAGGTAATTAACCGCAGAATAACGCAGATGGGCGCGGACTTTCTTGCGGGAGCAAAACCATACAGGGCCTTTCAGGCCAGAGATAAAATACAAAACTACATGCTTTGAGTTTTGCAGGTTATTAAAATTGCTTCATCACGAAGTGATTGCATAATGAAAAGTTCTCAGGATCCGGAATCATCCGGCAAAAAGCAAAACAATCTAAAAAAAATTCTCAAAGATATCAATGCAAAATATCTGGAGAAGATAGAGGAGCTTTCCCTTATACGACACATTGGTGATGCCCTTAAGGACATTACTGATTTCCCGTCAGTATGTAAATCCATTGTGCACATAATTCAGCAGGAGCTCGACCCGGACAACTGCTCCCTGATGGTTATAGATGAAGAACAGGGAGAGCTTGTACTGCGTGCTGCCAAGGGACCCTATGATGATGAGGCCGCCTTTTTCGAAAATCCCGCCGAAACAACCCGCTTTAAAATCGGTGAATCAATTGCCGGGCATGTGGCCCGCACGGGAAAATCAATCCTTGCCCAGGATGTGCGCAGTGATGATCGTTTTGTACCCACTGAAAAAACACAAGTTGAAATACGCTCCCTGATGAGTATTCCGCTGGTTGTTGGCGAGCGGGTTATTGCCGTACTTAACCTCAGCCATAATATAGCGGGGGCTTTTAATGCTGATAAAGAGCGTATCCTGTCAATTATTGCAAATTCATCTGCTGCTGCACTGGAAAACACCAGGCTGTACGAAAAACTGCGTCAGTCCCGTGATCGGCTTGCCCGGGAGAACGTTGATTTGAAGAATGAGCTCTTCAGAAAATTTTCAATTAAAAATATTATTGGGGCCAGCAGAAGTTTCCTGGAAATCCTTAAAAAAGTAGAAAAAGTTGCCGGCGTTGATGTCAATGTCTTGGTAACGGGAGAAAGCGGCACCGGTAAAGAACTGATCGCACGCACCCTTCATTATAACAGCGCCCGGGCTGACGGCCCTCTGATTGCAGTCAATTGTGCTGCACTGCCCGACACGCTTCTTGAGAGTGAGCTGTTTGGCATAGAAAAAGGAGTGGCAACGGGTGTTGAACAACGCCTAGGTAAGTTTGAGCTTGCCCACAGCGGGACAATTTTTCTGGATGAAATCGGTGACATGTCCCTTCCAACACAGGCAAAAATACTGCGCGTGCTTCAGGAAAGAGAATTTCAAAGAGTCGGCGGCAGCAAAACAATAAAACTTGACGTGCGGGTGATTGCGGCAACCAACAGGGACCTTGAAGCCGCTCTCACCAAGGGCGAGTTCCGGGAAGATCTTTATTACAGATTAAAAGTGGTAGAGATTCACATCCCGCCCCTACGGCAGCGCCCTGAGGATATTCCCCTGCTGGCTAACTTTTTTTTGCGCACTGCTGTCAAAAAACACGATATGGGCGAAAAGTGGTTTTCCCAGGAAGCCCTTGACCAGCTCATGAACGCACCCTGGAAGGGCAACGTGCGCGAGCTTGAGAATGTGGTTGAGCAGGCTGCCATCTTTTCTACCGGCGAGGTCATTGGACCCGATAACCTGACCATTGCACAGGACCGCATCACTTCGGAGCTAAAAGTCTTTATCCCTGAAAACAGGCTGAATTACAAAGAGACCCTGCGAGAGGTCGCTGAAAAGGCTGAAATGGGCCTTATCAAAAAAGCACTGCAAAAGACCAAAAACAACAAATCCCAGGCAGCCAAACTGCTGGGAATCGGTAGAAGAACGCTGATGTATAAGCTGAGTAAAATGTAAAGAAAGCCTGTTACTTGTGTTCACAGGCGGTCAATGACCCACTTGTTAAGCATCTGAAACACTATTTCCCGTTTAATGGGTTTGGTAATATAGTCGTTCATGCCTGCTTCCAGACATTTCTCCCGGTCCCCTTTCATAGCATTGGCCGTCATGGCAACAATGGGGATCAATCCGGTTGAGGCTTGTTTTTCAACAATAGCATCACCGGGCTGTGCACGTTCCCATGTGCGTATTTCTCTGGTGGCATCAAGACCGTTGAGCTCAGGCATCTGGATATCCATAAAAATTATATCATATTCCTGCGGTTGCTCGCTGTACTTTGTTACGGCCTCTCTGCCGTTGTTGGCCACTTCTACCCGGTAACCGGCCTTGCCCAGCAGCTTTACAGCCAGCTTCTGGTTGACCGGGTTGTCTTCAGCCAGTAAAATTGAGATTGCCTGCTTGGCGTCCTCGCGCAGTGAATGCTGCGTTATAATAGAAGCATGTGCCGCCTTGCCATCCTGCCCATCTGCCTCCCCCAGCAGGCGCTCAACCATTTTGTACAGCCTGATCCGATTGATCGGCTTGGGTAAAAAACCATTGAACCCCACCTCCTCACAATGTTGCGCCCCCTTAACGGCAGAGGAGGTAAAAGCCAACAGCGGTATGCCGGCACCATACTGTCGGCGAATGTCTGCTGCCAGCTCATAGCCGGTGATATCCGGCATCATGATATCGAGGATACAGATATCGAATGAGCTGTCCGATGTTGAGCTCTGCCGGAGGGCCTCCAGTGTTTCTTTGCCGCTGCCCGCCTCGCTTACCTGCATGCCCGCTGATGTTAACATGTTTCGAAGTATCTCTCGGTTGCTCCGATTATCATCGGTGATAAGGGCCCTCTTGCCTGCAAGGCCGACAGGCATCACCCGTTTTGCATGACGCTGGGCAGTGGGTTTCAGCAGAGCTGTGAAGTGAAATATACTTCCTCCGTCGCCCTGGCTTTCGGCCCATACAGTACCTCCCATCAGTTGTGCGATCCTTCGGCAGATGGAGAGCCCCAGCCCTGTACCCCCGTACTTGCGGGTTGTCGAGCCGTCGGCTTGTTGAAAAAGTTCAAATATGTTTTCAAGCTTATCAGGTGCTATTCCGATACCGGTATCCCGCACCCGGGCATGTATCAGTATCTGATCCTGCTGCTCCTGTTCTACATCTACACTCAGCTCAATCTCTCCCTCCTGGGTGAATTTAGCGGCATTGCCCATCAGGTTTATCAGCACCTGTCTGCAGCGATGAGGGTCACCCTTGATCTGGGCCGGCAGAGTATCCCCTATCCGGCATAACAGCTCTACAGATTTTTGCTGAAGCCGGGGTCGGATCAGCTCACACACATCATAGGCTAATACCTCGATGTCAAAGTCTATTTCCTCCATCTCTATGCGCCCGGCCTCAATTTTGGAAAAATCAAGGATACCATTGATGAGGGACAGCAATGCTTCACCGCTGTTTTTAATTGTCCGAGCATAATCCTCCTGTTCTGCCGCAAGCTCTGTCTCCAACAGCATATCGGTAAACCCGATGACCCCGTTCATGGGGGTACGGATCTCATGACTCATATTTGCCAAAAAATTACTTTTAGCCTCATTGGCCTCTTCGGCTTTCTCTTTGGCTCTGATCAGCTCCAGTTCGGCCCGGCGCTGTTCGGTTATATCCCGGACAATACCGAAAGAGCCTGTAACTTCATTCCTGTCGTTATACAGCATCACTAGGTTTTGTGAGACCGGGATGATTTTACGGTCCTTGCGCAAATAATAACTCAGCCAGTTGGATATCTTGCTCTCTTCAAAAAATCGTTCAATTAAGGCTTTGTTGTCCGTGAAAAATTTTTCATCTATGGTGACCAGCTCCCCTGCAGTTGATTCATAAATGCCCTCCTCGGTTACCGAAAACATATGTACGCCCTGGCCCAGAATTTCCTCTTCTGCATAGCCGACCATTTTCACAAAAGCCTTGTTGGGTTTTATTATGCAGCCGATGTTGTCTGATACCACTATTGGATCAAGAGAGGTTTCAATGAGGTTTTCCAGGTGCTCTTTTGTTTCCCTCTGCTGCTCAACTGCCTGTTTGCGATCGTTAATCTCTTCCTGAAGAGCCTTGTTGGCTGATTCCAGCTCCCGTGTTTTAAGCTCTACCACTTCATCAAGCTTATCGCGATGCTGCCTGAGTTCGCGCTCAGCCCGCTCTCGCTCGCAAAGTTCCCTGCTAAGCTTCACCCCAAGATCATGCATACGGCCTACGATCCCGCCGATAATGATGAAAAAGCCTGTCGCAAAAATACCAATGCCCTGCACATAGAATTTATCTATCCAGCTATGGCCCAAAGCAACACACAGGATACTGTTTGACAACAGACTGAGCGCACCGGTACATATACCCGGAACAAGCCCAAAACACCATCCCACAACTATTACCGGAATTACAGCATTGATACCCATACCTCGTCCCGGCGTGTAGGACATAAACATATAGAGAAAGACATAGATTACTACTGAAAGGATCACAAGCCAAAAACGGCGACTGAGGCTTTTTTGATGATTATTATATCCCTCAGGGCCGTTGGCTGTGCTCATGGTGGAAGCTCCCGGTGTTCATTGTGCAGACAATGATTCGTTTTTGTTATGTTTTTTTTACCACCCCTCTCTTGTAATTATTATTGTAGTAGTATCTTCGGCAAAAAATGGTGCCACCTTAATTTAAGAACGTAACGGTTTGAGAATGCTTGCAATTTTCTTTTGTACCACTTCTATGCCGGTTTCATAAGATGCCACGACAACACCGATAAACTTACCCGGGAAAAAATTCAGCATGATATAGCCTTCAGGACGTCCGGGTTCATACAGCACGTCCTGAAGGGCGTTCTGCAGTGCAGCAAAGGGGGTATTCTTTTTGACCTTCTCATTTTGCAGGGCAAAAAAAGACAGTCCCAGATTTTTCATGGGTCGCCATCCAAAATGGGGGCCGGTAATACGGGGATTTATTTCCGTGATAAAAATGTCCGAATTATTAGTAATAATCGTATCAAAGCCGACCGGGCCCCAGTATCCATGGGCATATAATGTTTCAGCAAGAGGCCGGGTAAGCTGTCTAATCTTTTCGCGTATGGCTGCAGGAAAGGTTGAGGGAAACCGGTTGCCGCGGTGGATCCTGGTACCTTCCTCACCGTAGTCGGCATCATGATCTTCAAAAATCTGATCGGAAATGAACAGCACTTTTATGGTTCCGTCAGGGTAAATAAAATAGTTTATGGAAGGTGATCGGGGATCTGAATCATGCCATTCCTCAATCACACCACCTTCAAGCTCGGCCAGATCGAAAACATCAATAAAATTTCTCAAGTGCTCTTCAGTCTTAATAATACTACTGGTAACTCCTGAGGCCGCCTGGGATGCTTTTATAACGGCTTTGCCGGGAAATGCGGCATGCTGCAAAAGATCATGCCACCCGGCAAGCAGCTCCTCATTGCTCCACACCTTATATCCACGCGGCACCGGCGCGAGTTGTTCTAAATCAAGCAGCGTTTTTTTATCCTCTGCCCAGTAAGCCGTTTCACGTGGTGATGCCCTTACGGGCATTTCCAGCTCTTCAGCCAGACTGTGTGCGATTTGTGATTTCCCTGTGAAAGGATACAGTATGTCAATATCGGCATGCCGCAGCTGTTCTATCACGGATTGATTTCGGGAAAGGTTTGTTTTCCAGTCAAGGTCATGATCAAAATGGACCACATGAACATGGTTCGGTTTGGGTCCGAGCCCCTGTTCATTAAGCAGCGCAAGTTCGGGAAACGACAAATCCATACCCTCGCTCGGGTCAATCAGCACATGGTCATTCCTATCCGGTGTGGTGAGCACAAAGGAGCGTTTTGAATACCCGGCAGCATAACTTACTGATTGATACAGGGGTTTTGGGAAGCCCTCCAGCATGCGGTGGTAATACAATACGGACATACACTGCTCTCCTCTTTCCGGTGGTTTGCCATGCATAGCAATGCTCAGGTTGATCGCAGTCTCTTGTCCAGCTCCTGGTTGGCCTCATTAATAAGCCCCTGAAGCAGGGCCAGACCCTGGGCAGGTTCAATCTTTTTGGCTATGAGAAAATCACCATATTTAATATATTGGGTTAACAGGTTTCGGTCGCTCGCCGCAGTATCTCTTGTATACGGGAAAAATTCCCCTGCATCTACCAGATCATTTTCCTGTGCATATTCTATGAGCGTTTGATAATAGCAGTCTTTAGGCACCTGATGATCCAGCCTGCCAACAATAAGGTCTAAGAACTTTTTCATAAATTTTACTTTGAGGTGCTCAGGAACCGTGTCTATAAGGGTGCCGTCAATCTCACATACAATTAAGGTGTCTTGAGCATAGGCACTTGCTCTGCGCGGATTGCCCGGATCACATACCACCGTTTCACCGAAGACTTCACCTTTATAAATTGTGCCCACACTCAATTCCCGGCCGTCTTCCTGCCGCTTGCGAATGTCCACTGTTCCCTGGATAACAATAAAAAAATGCTGATCGTATACTCCTTCCTGGAATATTCTTTGCCCCGTGTCAAATTTCTTCCACTTTATCAGGCGTTCCTGCCGGACAATATCGGTTAGCTCTTCACGGGAAAAAATATTAAAAAAAAGAACACTATGAAGAAGTTGTACAAATTTTTCGGTGCGTTCATCAGGACCGGCTGAGTTGTGCATGATACTCCATCTCCTTCCTTTTTTAAAGATTATATAAAGTTGTTCTTGTTCTGCTCCCACCACAAACGCCACTGGGCAGTATCATTTCCAAAGTCCTCTCCGCTTAATTCCGCAAGCCATTGCCGGGCAAGCACTCTGGCCTCAGGGAATTCGTCATCAAGGGCAGCGATAAGAGCTGCTATGTTCCGGGCAGGCACATATTCTTTAATGATTGTGCGTACTGTTTGCAGGGCCTCTTTGTTTTGTTCATGATCACGTTTGATAATGCTTTTTTCAATCCTTTTTATGTTTATATCTATAATATTTTTATTGTTTTTTTTGGTTTTCATAGGACACCCTAATGGACCACAGAATTATGTATACAATAGTAACGAGTTCCGGGTTATGAGTGCTGAATTTTATTTTCCAGGTAAACAAATCATCCGCGTTGAAGATACAATCACTTACCTGACGGAAACAGTACTGGTTGAAAAAGATCGAACCTCATATTGCCTGTTTGGTATTTTAGCTCTGGCCTGAAAGGCCATGAGGGTTTTGCTCCCGCAGTGTTGCGTGAGCAAAAAGTCCGCGTCCGTCTGCGTAATTCAGCGGTTAATAATTGAAATTCACTTATTCACTAGTCCTTTCAGGGGACACTCTGCACACCGGGGATTTGGTTTGCAAAATTGATTCCCCACATAAACAAGCTGGGCATGATACTCATTATACAGCTGAACATCAGCAGACAGGTTGCTCATGAAAAACCTTTGATAAATATCATAGCTGTCTTTCATATGCAAGAAACCGTGGCGACTGAAAATCCGTTTGGTATATATATCTATTACAAATACCGGTTTTTCAAGCGCATAAAGCAGTATGCTGTCGGCTGTCTCAGGGCCGATGCGGCAGAGCCCCAGAAGTTCTGTACGCAGTGTCTCTGCGGTTTTTTTGCGCATCTTTTGTATGCTGTAACCGTATTGCTTGCCAAAATAGTCAGCAAAAACCTTGAGCGCCTTTGCCTTTTGGTTCAGATACCGTGCCGGGCGGATAAGTTCGGCCAGCACTTGAGCGTCAGTTCCCTGCAAAGCTTTAAAACTCAGCTTGCGGTGAATTTTTAGTGCCGTTACCGCCTGCTCTACATTCTTCCAGGTTGTGTTCTGCGTAAGAATTGCCCCTATTATAACCTCTTCGGCACTGTCTGCCGGCCACCATCTGCGTGTTCCAAACGTACAAAAAAGTCTTGTATATATGTCCAGCAGCAGACGCTGTTGTCTGCCAAAGGTTTTCAAAACAGGCATAATGCTAAAAAATATTTTGATGCTTCGCGCACAACGCACGAGCCGTTCCGTTTTTCAGATATAATCTAAAACGAAAGCCACTACCTCCCGATGGGAATGTTTTTACTCGGGTCTGCAGGCTTTCAGTCTAATCTTTTTTCTTGAGTTGGTCTTTCTGGAAGACTTTACTACAGGCTGTGCATTTACCCTTTGATTCATCACTCCAGATCTCAATATCACTACTGCATTCCGGACAGCCATACAACTCCGGTATCGCTTTTTTTGTGGGATCGTCACCAGGACATTGCCGATCGAATTTTTTATCCATGTATCTACCCTCCATAAAAAATTTATTTCTCATCAGCTAGCCAGCTGCCTCTCCCTAAGACTCTCCCCTCATTACTCATTACTCATTACTCATTACTCATTACTCATTACTCATTACTCATTACTCATTACTCATTACTCATTACTACATCATGTCTGTGCCGGTCCGCGGTTAATAATTTAAAAAGACTTACAGGTTTGTTTCACAGTGCTCACCAACGGACTGGGGATAGAATATTTTCTCAGCAGCCCGGGCCAGTTCAGTATTACCGGTCTGGCTGAGAGCAAAAACCCTGAAATGAACAACCCGGGCCGGGATATATTTAAAAATTTCCTGTAACGGCTCATAGGATATCTGGCCGGTCGAGGGGTTATATATATGTATCCTTTTATTGCTTTCAGCCATAGGATTCAACGGCCGCGGGTCCTGGGTTGCGAGGTCGACCCGAAATGCCCTGCCGCGAAGCCGGCGCGGCAACAACTCCCGAATAGCCTGTTCAAGCTGATGAGGTTTCTGAAAAGAGAGCATGCCTTTCTGGGCCCTGTCAATGGTGAGCTCTGTTGCATATGCCATCTTCCACTTAATAGTGCGGTTAATTATTGCGGCCCATTCCTTGCTCAGACGTTTTTTGTTTGGATCAGATGCGTCCTGCCACTGCTCCACCTCCTGAATAAGAGACCAGTCATGTAAATACAGATATTTATTTAGTGCTCTTTTAGGGTTCCGGGGAAAAACAAGTGCAAGCGTATCCGCAAATATTTCCTGCATATGGAAGTCGATCGCACGTCCAGTGCGGTGATAATATACATTACTGTACAGATTCAAACGAGCATTTAAAAAGCGTGTAAAGGCCGAAATGCCGGCCTGATGCAGTGTAAGACCTTTTTCAGAAAAGAACGAATAGAAAAGCAGCCGATTTATGTCGACAATATCAATGGAAAACCCGGTCATGTAGGCATCCCGCTGAACATAATCAAGGTTATCTACGGTAAAAATACCGGAAAAAAGCTGCTGCAGAAAAACAAGCCATCGGGGTTTTTGAGCACCCGAACTGCCGGGCGGTTTTTTAATGAGAAAGGCTACATGGTCCGGGTTAATATATTCACCTTTTCTGAAAGCGCCGGTCGGGCTGCGTCTTATGCGCTCTATGATCCTGCCCAGCTTTTTTGTAATAATTTCCTGTCCAAGCATTTCATGAGTCAGGCCGTACTGCTGGAGAAAATGGTCATCAAAGAAATGCCCATAGGGACCATGCCCGATATCATGAAGAAGCCCGGCAATACGAAACGTTTCTTCAAAACAGTTATAGGAGGGTACTTTCGGGCAGACCGCCGACAGGCTGGGATACAAATGCCGGGCAAATCTGCCTGCCATGTGCATGGTGCCAAGGGAGTGCTGAAAACGGGTGTGCTCTGCCGACGGATACACCCACCGGGCACTTTGCAGCTGATGGATACGGCGCAGCCGCTGCATCCACGGATTGTCGATCAGGTCTTTTTCGGTTCTTTCACCCTGAAAGGAAGGATCGGGTACGGTGAAAGGTATATAATCATAGAGGGGATCAGCAATAAGTGCTGTTCCCTTATAAGGCAGTGGGGTTTTTGTCTGCATCGCCGGTTGCCTGTTCATGCCTGTTGAGTAACTGCAAATTTATACATGTATTCTAAGCGGATGTCCTGTCAGTCTAAAATTTCATTAAAACTCTGTCGACTTCTTAAGTACCTGCAAACGATTTTCCATACGGTTAGACAGGTTTTGCAAATCCTGCTGGAGAGCCGCAAGACTTTCTGTTTTCTTATGCAGCACCTTTTCAAGCTCTTCCTTCCAGAAGGTAACAACAGATGTCTCTCTTTCTGCAAGTTCTTGAGCCACTTTCTTTTTCATCTGCTCCAAAAAAACCTTATCCATTTCTTCTCCAATAATGAGTCCTCTAATCGGTACATGTATTGTTTATCAAGCTGTATTATCGCTGACCCGGAAGTGCTGAGGGATGAGTAATGAGTAACGAGAAAAAACATCCTTCTAAAACAAATGACTCAGCACGCAACCCTCGCTACCCGTTACTGAATGTTATCTCTTATATCCTATAATATTTCTCAGCAGGTTGCGCCGATCATCTTTATCTTTGTCCGTTTCAACACCTTTGGGTGAAAACCCGTCAACAACGCCCATGACACCGCAGCCCTGGTCGGTTTGGGCTATAATGACTTCTACCGGATTTGCCGTAGCACAATAAATGGAGCAGACTTCCTGGCACTGTTTGACAGCATTGAGCATATTAATAGGATAGGCATCTTTCATAATAATATTAAAAACATGCCCTGCCTGTAATGCCTGGCAGTTTGCAACAGCTGTTTTAATCAGCTCATCTTCATTTCCGTCTGAGCGGATCAAACATGGTCCTGAAGCCTCATTGAAAGCAATACCAAATTTTATCTGAGGCAGCGTCGTCACCATTGCTTCATAGAGGTCTTCCACGGTTTTAATAAAATGCGACTGTCCGATAATAATATTTGCCCCTTCGGGAATAGTAATTCTCACGGCCTTTAATTCCATAGTCTTCTCCCTTTTGTTCATGATTGGCACAAAATAAGGTAAATGGAAAATGGTGCAACTTGTGCATGCGCGAGTTTGAGGGTGTATTTATATAGGCAATTTTAATCTGTTCATTTAGCGTAATTGAATTGTGTTTCTGCAATTTTGATACAATCTCTTTACTAAAGATTTCCTCATCACATCTTTTCAGATCATCGACACAGGGATTCTCCTCTTCTGAGATGTATCAGAGCGCCTCCATGTATTCATCAAGTTCTTTGCTGCCCATTACAATCCTTTAGATAGCAGCTACCCTTAACTAACCGCAGATATAATTTTCAGTATCTCTCACAGAGTTCACAGAGACACAGAGTATTTCCACTCAGCACGCGGAGCTCATTGCTGTAGCATATGTGCGTCTGAGGGTGATAATAAAATGTTTTATACACTCGATCAACTACGCGCATATCATAACAAAAAAAACAATAAATACAAGCACGCCCTGCTGGCAAAAAATCCCGGCGCTTCACCCCCCCTGCCGGCAGGGTTTCCAACCGACAGCCAGCCTATATACATTGACAAAATTGTTTATTATGTTATATTTTTTCATTTGCAAAGCGCCTGTAGCTCAGCCGGATAGAGCAACGGCCTTCTAAGCCGTGGGTCGGGGGTTCGAATCCCTCCAGGCGCGCCAGCTTTGACGGCTGCCTGGATGTGAGAACCCCCTTGGGGGTGAGTTTGTCATCCAGGCGATAGAAGTAAATTGCATTTTTTTAATTATAAGCTACAATATTTGAATATTCAAATGTGGTGGGTGTAGCTCAGTTGGTTAGAGCACCAGGTTGTGGCCCTGGGGGTCGAGGGTTCAAATCCCTTCACTCACCCTTCTCTTTTTTTAATATCCAATCCGGCATTAAAAAACCAGCATCCAGCAGCACCCGTCACGAATTACTACTTACCACCTACAAATTTATTATTCAAAAGATACGTATAGATAACGGGGGGGTGTTTTCCTCAGGACGTCTGCTGGGTATGCACCAGGACTTTTTCGTACAGGAAATCAAGAATATATTCTGCCAGCACCCTGTTCCCATAGGGCGTATAATGGCATTGATCCTCATAATAATACAGCTCGGCTTGGTTATCATGATATTCAGCCCTTAAGGAAGGTAACACATCAAGAATCGGTATGTTCAGCTGCGCGACTATCTGTTTTACCCTTTGCTGGGGATAATCATGGACAAATTCCGCTTCCACCTGATAGCGGACCGGAAAAACGACAATACCAAGCTTAATATCGTTGTTTTCAGTAATTTTTTTTAATTCACTAAATAAAGGAAAAAGGTAGTCCCAGGCACCATCAGCCCATACCGCACCAAAATCTCGAAAGAACTTTATAATTAACGCATTAAAGGCCCCTTTGTTCGTCCTGTAGTCACCTTCACCGGGGGGGAAATTCTTGACAATCTGGGCCCTCCACGCTTTTCTGTCCATTCTATCTAAATAATCATCGACCTGGCGGCGCTTGATCTGGGTGTTTCTCAGCGGAGTCGTCAGCGCTTTTGTTACGTACTGTAAAAACCAGCTTTTAGCTAACGGTCCGGGAAGTTTGAATATGTAGACCCCCGGTGAATTAGCGTGATCATTAAGGTAGAAACCGACAATAACTATATCAGGATCAACAGAAAGCCCGGTTTCATTGAGAATTGCCAGTTCATTCTTTAAACTGATTGCGCCAATGCCGGCATTTATTGTCTCGAAGCTTCCTTGGCCGCTTTTGCGGGACAGCGTATCAACAAGGCGCACAAAGCTTTCTTCCTCGTCTACGTAATCGGCAAATGTTATTGAATCACCCAGGAAAAGAACCCGGGTATCGGTTTTAGGGCCTATTTCAGGGTTTCTGTATCCCAGGGAATTTGTTTTAACCGTTATTGTCCGCCTGCTTACAATATGATTTTCTATTACCAGCTCTACATTGGGCTGCAGTCGTGTTCCTGTCGGGGTATTTTTAAAAATTTTGACGGGTAAATACTGCGTTTTAAGCTTCTCTGTAAGAGAAATGTTTTTTTTGGCGCTGTGGATGCTTTTAATGGAGACCATGAGGGGGGCCGGCAGGAAAACACGTGTCAGTATCTCACCTAGAATAAAGGCAAAACAGCATGCACAGACAAACAGTAAAATATTTTTTAAAACTTTTTTCATATTTCTAAACAGTTAATTGACAGCCGCGTTTTTGCCGGGCCGTAAAAAATCTAAACAAACTATACCACCCCTCCAGGATTAACTGTCATCGGTAAAGCTTTAATACATTATTTATAATGTTAAGGGGTGTCTTTGGAAGTGCTCCCTGCTAAAAGAAGTATAGAATAAAGGTTTTTTGTGTCAAAATAAAAGATATGTATCGAGAAACCAGCATCAAGCATCCCTGCAACGAAGTTTATCCCGAATCCCTTCGGGGACCAGCATCCAGTATCCCGAATTACTACTCACGAATTACCAATTACGAATCACCTCTATTCAGCAATAGGTTGATTTTTTTGACATACCCCTCAATATTAAACTTTCGCTCCAGCCCTTTGGCATTCATATAGCGGACCTTACCGAATATCTGCCGCTCCTGCCAAGCCCGATCATGCTTGCCGAAACACCAGGCAACGCCTGCAAATCCATTAGGGTCCCGGCCGTCAAGGGAATACTTGTTGTTGAGATAGAGTGCCCGGGAAAAAGCTTCCTCAGGGGTCGGGCTCCACTCAAGTATTTTTTTACCCCAGTACATCCGCATGTATCCATGCATCTTGCCCCGCAGGCTCATCTCGGTCTGGGCCGCATTCCAGTAGGGATCATGAGTAGCAGCACCTTCCAGTTCATCGCGGCTGTAGAGATACTGCCGTTTGTCTTTTTTATGTTCCCTGAGCGTTTTTCTGGCCCAGTCCGGCAGACCCTCATAGCAATCATATCGTGGGTTATAGTGCACAAAGTTCATACTCAGCTCCCTGCGGATAATCAGCTCTTCCAGGTAAGCACTGCTGCCCTTCGAGGCTGCTTTTCCTACCCGCAGGGCAATGTAAAGCGGTGAAATCTGCCCAAAGTGCAGGTATGGACTCATATGGGAGAGGTAATCCACAGAGGGGTCATTGCGCAGTTCGGCAAAACCGGCACACGTTTCCCTGATAAAATGTGCCAGTCGGCTTTTGGCAGCCGCGGTACCACCCCGGTATTCTTTGACCCGGCCTACACACCGGTCAACTGCAAGCTGCTGCAGGACAGCCTCCCCATCCTGCACGTTCAGTGTATCAAAGTTCAGGGCAAACGAGTCACACCGCACAGTACGCTTCCTGAGCGGTACAAGATAGTCTTGGAGCTGCTTTTGCAGCTTGGGACGCAACGTGCCCGCGCTGAATTCTTCCTTGGGGGAGGCAATTTCAACCGGAACAATAACATCTGTTTCAACCTGAATGAGCGGGCAGGTAATTTTTTCGGCAAGCCGGGCCCGCCACGTTTTTTGAATGGCAAGATAGCCCCGGTCAACCACTGTCAGCACCGCATTCCGGGACAGCTCAAGGGCGCCTTTTTCAGGAGCAACCCGGCGCACAACCATCTTGATGCCGCGCTTTTCCAGTTCTGCGTGAACTTCAGTAAGCCCTTCCAGCATAAATGCGTAATGGCGCAGATTGGCCTCGGGAAATTTGTCGGTTATGCCGAAGAAAACAACCAGCGGCTTATTGAGTTCATTGGCCTGCTCAACAGCATATTCAAGGGCATGATTGTATTCTGTGCGCTGAGACGCCTGCATCCAGTACAGTATATATGTGCCCTCGACAGGCCGACAGGAGTTGAGTGGCTTTATTCTCGCAGGATGTATCATAGAGCTATGCATAAAATTTACAGGATAACCCTGCATTCTATTTTTTTTTGATGGTATATACAGCTGCTGTTAATCCCCCAGAACAGTTATAGGTGTTGCCAGCGAATAATCTGCCGTCCCCTCTCCATCATCAAATACAACCTCAATAAAATAGGCGCTGTAGGATCCTGCACCAGGCAGGGCTACGCTACCGCTGTAGGAGCCGCCGGTTTCGGATGCAAGCTCTTCATATGTCCATTCAATCGCTGCTGATTCACGAAAATCACGGGCTTCGGGGTTCACGGCAGTCCACAGTACAGCCTTTTCGGGTTTTTTGCTTTGGGGTGTAACGATAAACGACCCGCCCTGCAGTCCGTCCCAGGCAATCTCCGGTAGAGAGCTGTTTTGCAGGAATCGCCGAAAAAAGGCGGTAAAAGTATTTTGCGCCCTTGATGGGCTGAGAACGTCATGTCCGGCATTGGCATCGTAAAAAAGCCGCACATCATTTGTAAGGTCGTCAAGGTAGAGGTGTATGCTGTCCACGTTGGAGTAATTGTCCTGTGCGCCGGTAAGGATGAGTACGGGGATAGTTATCATATCAAGGTAGCTGTAGGGATCAACCGCTTGAAGCAGTGCATGCCCTTCTGGGGTTTTAAAGCGTTCGTAAAGATCAAATTCATCGTACACCTTAAGTTCCGGGCTGCGCTCATCCCAGGAGGACTCCTGCAGCTCCTGCTGGGCCGGCAGGTTGAGCATATCATAGCCAAAAGACGCAACACCCGCCACCCGGCTGTCAAAAGCCGCTGCAAGCCATGCAGTCATCGCGCGCTTTGAGTGTCCCGCCAGGATAAACTGCCTGACACTGCGACCCAGGGCAAGCTCCTGAATTACATCCATGCAGCGCACAACACTTTTGACCATAGGCGCCATAAGCACCCAGGTATAGTCACCAGTCTCCAGCGCCAGATCAAATGAACGCGCCTGCAGGGAGTCCTCCTTGCGGACCTTGAGATCGTCCTCTTCGTCTTTAAATGGGTTGAGCACATCCCACCAGTCCGGATCTTCTTGCTCATCGTCAAAGGCAACTGGCCCTATGGGCACCCCGTGCAGCTCGGCAACCAGGCAGCGATTTTCCAGTGCCAGACGTACGGCGTCCCCAGGGGCTCCCGAGGGGAGATCCTCATGTTCGGCATCACCCGGAATGATGCGCAACAGAGCTGTGTCTGTAGACACAAGGGAAAAAAACGGCATCTCTTTCGTATACAGACCTAGGAGCCTTGGCTCAACTATCACCAACCAGTGCTTCCATATTCCCGGCTGGACTGCATCGGCATGCCAGCTTTGTGATACAACCTCATAGACATAGGTTGTATAAAGCACGTTATATACTGTTCTAGCCAGCCTGTAAGAAAAGACCGTGTCTTCCTGGTCCAGATAGTCCTCGAAAAATGTATCGGCATAAACAGGGGCTGCCCATACAAGCATACATGCAATCACTGCAAGAGAACCAATCAGTTTTACTTTCATCTGTGCTCCTTTTCCGTAAAAATTAAATCAGTTCCTCTCTATAAGACAACAATCTTTTTGAGAGAATGTCAAGCAATTGAATGCTCATTATATTTTATAATATACCGTAGGGTTGACGGTTTCATAGTAGTTGCATGCTGCTCATAATAATATTATAGTGTCTGCCTCACTATAAATTGTATACTGAATCTGTAAAGTCCTGAGTCAATTGCACTACGATCCAGGTTATATACAGCCATAAACAGCAATTATTATCTGCCGGAGCAAAGAACATCAATGAGAACATCGACACTGCTGTCATTTATACGTCATGGACAGGTGCATAATCCTGATAAAATATTCTATGGCCGCATGCCGGGATTTCGGCTAGACTCCAAAGGACGCCGGGAAGCCCGACAAGCTGCTGACACATTCTGCGGCAAACCTGTTGCAGCAATCTTCAGCAGCCCCCTGCTGCGTGCCAGACAAACAGCCCGTGAAATTCTCAGCTTTCATCCCCATCTACAGCTGCGCATATCAGGTTTGCTTACAGAAGTATTTTCAGCCTATGAAGGACACCCCTCCGAGGAAATACATGCGCTCAACGATGATATCTACTCAGGGGTTGGTCCGCCTTTTGAACAGCCGTCGGACATCTGCAAAAGGGTTCAAAAGTTCATTGCAAGAGTTCGCAAACTGTATCCCGAACAGCACACGGTAGCAGTCACACACGGAGATCTAATCACATTCATGCTCCTGTGGGCCAGGGGAAAGTCGATCACCCCCGCAAACAAAGTCAGCCTGGACCGTCTGGGCATACTACCCGAACGCTACCCGTCAACTGGATCAATCACAACGCTTACCTACACAACAGATTCCCCTGATGAGCGACCTGCCATTAAAAAGTCGCCCTTGAAAAAAAGCCAACACGTTGAGATAACAGCTTTTATTGAGAAAAAGGCTGTGGCATAATCACCAGAAAAGGCAGTAATAACCTC
>JANQFE010000113.1 GCA_028278025.1 Thermodesulfobacteriota bacterium
TACATTTGACCCAGCATCTGACTTGCCCATAACCCGAGGCCGGCTGCATTTTGTTCGTTTGGTAGATGAAAGTGGTAATATCAGCATTCTTAACGAAATTTTTTATGTTAATAAAAGCTTCAGTTTCCAATATGTCTGGGCAATACTGAGCACAAAAGATGTAAATTTAACAATTTGGCATCAGGCAACTGCAGAGGCACCAAAAAAGTTAATAAAAATTGAATCTTATAAGCTTAGAGAGCCCGTAAAAAACAAAATTCCTATAAGCAAATTTTGTTAAGTGTCGACGATGTGGTGAAACAACTAGTGCCACTAAAAAGTGTCGACGATGTTATGGTATTTGCCAGTTAGGGTCTAGAAAAATTAAGGCATTATCCGCTCTGTTTTCGGCTGGGGGGCGGGGTGTGCAGGTGTGGTAGCTGGTACAGGTTGTTTTCGAAGGTGGCTGTTGTTACTACATCAACCTGCTGAGGTTCTTGTGAAGAGGGCTGTTGTGGTGTGTTGGCCGCGACGGGTTTTTTGTTTTTCACGGTAACAATAACAGCCTGCCCTGCTTGCAGCTTTTTGTTTATTGCAGGAATTGCCTTTGGCAAAAATGCAATCATTATGAATTATCACCTTCCTTAAACAACTTTCATTTCATACTTATATAACACTATCTTAAGATAAATTCCAGGCACTATGTTTCTATTGACTCATAGCAGGCTTTTTTCTATACTGCCACCATTCCTAGGAATAAAGTTAACATACGCATTACCAGACCATGTCCAAGCAACAGATTAGTTTTTTCAAGTGGTTTAGAAAACACCTGAAAAGAGAGTATCGTAAGCTCAAGCAACAGTATGCTTTTGAGATGACCCATCCCAGCGTTACCCTTGAAGAGGATGTGCATATCAAGCATCCTGAAAGACTTACCCTCGGCAAGCATATCTATATTTGCAAAGGAACCCTTTTAGAGTGCGGGGGGGGGAAGTGGTGTAACTACGGCGGCGGCATAAGCATTGGTGATTATGCCTATATTGATCCTTATGCCGTGCTGCTGGGGGCAGGTGAGATAGAGATCAAACGCCGGTGCAGTATCGGGCATGGGGTGCTGATTACATCATATGCACCGGATGTTGCTGAAATTCTCAGCGATGAAAGTGTGCGCGACAACCCGATTATGCCGCATGAGTTCGGTAAAGTAACCATTGAGGATGATGTGATGATCGGGCCCCACTGCCTTATCCTCAAAGGGGTCACCATCGGGAAAAATTCAAAAATAACCGGCGGATCGATTGTTAGAAAAAATGTCCCTCCTGACAGTTTTATCTTTCCTGACACTAAATTCCATAACCGCTCATACCGCAAGAAAAAATAGATATATATTGCTATAAGAGCGCTGTTTGATTATCGAGCTCTCCCTGTAAGGGAGATAGTACTAGTCTCAATTGAATTTGGGGGTATGATTTAGTGAAGGTCTTTGGTTTTGATTGCAGCAAGGGCGGTGCGAACAATTGTCTATATTATAAGAGACAATCGTTCCAGCGAGCACATAGCCCGCAGCAATCAAAACCAAAGACCTTCACCGATGAACTGACAAATTAAAGTGTGACGCGGGACTAGGTTTGTTTTTGTTTGAGGATGTGCATGATTGTCTGTATGGCATCCCCAATGGACTGGAAGGTCTTTGAAGATGTTTCATGCGCGGCTATCTGCTGGATTGTTGCTGTTTCCAGGAGAGTAACCAAGTGTCGGAGAATGACAACAACACTATTTTTGAAATTCTCCCCATCCATACCAGAAAGGTCTTCAATATCATCCCGCACTCTATCAAATTCCTGTTTTAACTCATCTGCAGTTTTTGTTTTATCTACCATGATCATTTTACCTTTAGACAATTTCGTGTACTATTAATACGGATGTAATAAGTCGGTCATTATTCAAATAGGCAAAAATAAAGTTTGCTGTCCGGAAAAAAACATGCCGGCTTTTATTACACCGGCCAACTTACAGTCACCAAGCATACCATTCAGCCCATACAGATATATTGTCAGTATATAGCATATTTCCTCTTTAAACATGCCAGTTTTTATTAATTTATATTTCTTCTGAGTGTTTTTCTGCATGTTTTCTCTTTAGATTTCAATATTCACGCGATCATTTTTATGGTATAACTATCTTTCAGATATGGAAAAGAGACGCATATCATTTGCGGGCTGACAACTTAACGTTTCGGTTTTGATTTTATTAAAGTTTCAATAGATTCAGGCGATTCATTACTAAGAAGATAAGCTGTGTTTATTGTGCAATTGTTGATCCCAAAAACTGGGAGGGGTAGCATGTAATGAAAATGAAGGATAAAGAACTAATTGAACAGATGGAAGCTCTTGAAGAAGTTGTTGAATGGCTTGAAAAAAAAGACAAAATGGATATGGATGAGGCTTCAGAGCGTTCCCATGTCAATGAAGACGAAATTGATGAATGGCTAAAATCACCAAAACTAAAAAAGGTGCTTGAATGGCTTGAGCGCTGACTATATGTGTTAATATACATTTTTCTTAACCAACCTTAGCACCATCATAATATAATCCGGTCCTCCCTTATCATATTAAAACAATGCTCCACCCAGTTAGCCTTGAGCGAGGTGCGCAGTACCCTGTCGAAATCTGCAGGTGCACAACGCATGTACCTGCAGGCGGTTATGAGCGAATACGCAGGATTCGTGAATTATCCGGGCTAAACTTTTATACTGGGATCAAACATGTCTCGCAACAACTCTCCAAAAAGATTGAAAACAAAAACGGTAAGGGCAATGGCCCCTCCCGGGAAAAATACCATCCAGGGGGCCGAAGGCAAATAACTTCTACTGAGACTTACCATTGAACCCCAGGTAGGCAGGGGAGGTTGCACCCCAAGCCCTAAAAAACTGAGGGCTGATTCTGATAAAATAAAGCCCCCTACTTTAAGGCTTGCAGCTATAACGGCCAGGGGTATACAATGAGGAAGAATGTGCGAGAATAGTATTCTTCCATGAGAACATCCGATAGATTTGGCGGCATCAACAAAAATACTTTGTCTCACTGAAAAAACAATCCCTCTAAAAAGCCGTGCAAAGGATGCCCATCCCACAAGGCATAAAGCAATTATCGTAGACAGCAATCCTGGTGGCAACAGCACAGAAATGCCTATGGCAAGCAGCAAGCTCGGGAATGCAAGGAACAGGTCGATGATGACAGTAAAACAGGCATCAACTTTTCCGCCAAAATAACCGGCTAAAAGTCCAACGAGCAATCCGAGGCATAATGAAAGCAGGGTGGTACTAAATCCTATAAGCAGTGAAAAGCGGCTGCCGTATATAACCCGGCTCAAAATGTCTCTGCCGACTGTGTCAGTACCAAACCAGTGGGAAGCACTGGGCGGCTCTTTAAGATGGTCCAGATCTGTCTGGAGATGATGGTAGGGTATAATCACAGGTGCAAAAACAGCAATTGCGAACAGCACAATAATAAGGCTGGTCACAATAAGCAGTGTTTTGTTTTTTGCAAAAGCCTGTTTAGTAATCACTACTGTTGCCTGAGGGTATTCCTTAAAACATGTAAAACTTAATTTGTCAGCAGACACACTGCCTGGGGCCGATGACTATTGCCCGGTGTGTCTGATTCGGGGATCAAAAAACCCGTAGAGTAAATCCACCAGGAGATTCACCAGCACAAACAGCGTGGCCCCTACCAATACGCACCCCATAATTACCGGGTAGTCCCTTCTGAAAATACCTTCAACGGCATAGCGTCCAATTCCATCCCAGCCAAAAATTGTTTCCGTTAGAACCGACCCATTTAAATAACTTCCGAAATCCAGGCCGATAAGGGTGATGACCGGGATAAGTGTATTCTTGAGCGCATGTTTTAAAACGACAGCACTTTTCTTTAATCCCTTTGCCTGAGCAGTTTTAATATACGGCTGGGAAAGCACTTCCAGCATGCTTGCCCGGGTAATACGGGCCAAATATGCTGCTGAACTGAGCCCCAGTGTGCTTGCAGGCAGTATAAGAAACAGCAGACTTCCGTCGCCCATACCTGATGGGGGTAAAATCTGCCACCTGAATGAAAATACATATATAAACAGCAAACCAACCCAAAACACCGGAATTGAAATACCGCTGGTAGAAATGAAAAAGCCAATACGGTCCCACAGGGATCCCTGGAACATTGCCATAAGAATACCCAGGATTAATCCCAATGAAGCAGAAAAAACCATAGCAGCACATGCAAGCCGTATAGTGTTTGGCAGTTTATCTGCAAGATCCTCACTGACATTCCTGTTAGTGTAGTATGAGCGACCCAGCTGTCCCCTGATAATAAGTTTTACATACCCGCTATACTGCCCTAAAATAGATTTATCTGTGCCCAGTTCTTTTCTGATCTGTTGCATCACCTGGGGATCTGCACGTTCCCCCACCAGGCCCTGAACCGGGTCTCCAGGAAGAGCATGCAGGAGCATAAACGTTATGCAGGTTATTCCCACAAGGGTCGGGACTGCCAAAAAAATTCTCTTAACATAATAATATTTCATGGTTTAGTATAAAGAAGCGATATATAAAGATATTTGGCTTTTATAACAATCTTTTAAAAAGATCGCCCAGATTTTTATGTTATTTATAATTTTATATATAAAAAAGATATTATAACACTTAAAAAAATATTATTTTTATTGACTATAAAAAAAAATAATTTTATTATTTTTAACACTATAACACAACTTTGAAATTACCTGGAATACTATGAAATGGCAAGAGTAATTGCTGTTAGTGGCGGGAAAGGTGGAGTTGGTAAAACAAACATAAGTGTAAACCTGGCTCTTTGCCTTGCACGGCACGGAAATAAAGTCAGCCTTTTTGATGCAGATTTAGGCCTGGCAAATATAAATGTACTTTTAGGGCTCTATCCTGAATATGACTTAGAAGATGTGATTCTGCACGACAAAAGCCTTCAGGATATTATTATCAAGGATTATCAAGGTATTGATATAATTCCGGGAAGCTCAGGGGTAGAGAAGCTTGCAAACCTTGATCGCCAGGATCTAAGCCGTGTAATTGAGCTCTTCGAGGAACTTGATGCATATGATTTTTTCATTCTTGATACCTCGGCCGGAATCTCACAAAATGTAATTTCCTTTTGCTTGGCAGCCTCTGAGGTAATTATACTCATAACTCCTGAACCGACCTCACTGACCGATGCCTATGCCCTGTTAAAAATCATGAGTATAAACGGATTTGGCGGTGTGGCCAAAATAGTGGTTAACCAATGCAAAAATACCACTGTTGCCAGCCGGACATATAACAAGTTTAAAGAAGTTGTCCAGAAGTACCTTGCTATTGAAATAATACCCCTGGGCATTATCGTACAGGACAGCAAATTCTCCGAAGCTGTTCAGAAACAAACACCGCTTGTTACCCTGTTTCCTGAATCGAGTGCAGCAAAATGTATTAATGTCATGGCCGCAAGGCTTATCGCACGTGAGTCGGAGGATTTTAAGCCGGTTGGCATGTCAGCCTTCTGGACAAAGTTTCTTGATTTTACAAAAAGTCCTTTACAGCTTGCCGAAAAAGCCCCATCACCACCCGCAACCCGGCCCCGGGAGCAGACCCGCCCTGTGCAGCAGGTCCGGCAGGAAACGCCCGAAGAAGCACAATCGGTCCGTTCAGAGGAAACCCTCTCACTTGATGATTCCATAGCAGTATCCGATCAGTCTGTTGAGACTCAAAAGGACCGGCGGCATACCAGTACTGAGACCGTCAGGAAAGGACGCCATGTTTCTGATAATGCCCCACTATTTGAAAAGCTGGAAACGCCCCGAAGCCTGCCAACGCTGCCCCATATACTTTTAAAGCTGATCGAGGCCTGCGGTAAGGAAGACACGAGCATCAGTGATCTGGCAAAAATTGTGGAACATGATCCGGCCCTGTGTGCCAAAATATTGCGGATGGTTAATTCAGCCTATTACAATTTACCTCAGAAAGTAAATACGTTTAACCAAGCTCTGGCTCTTCTGGGTAGTGAGACAATTAAGAATATTGCTCTGAGTGCCTCAGTATATCAGGTTTTTTACGGTTTAAAGAAGGACTCGGGTTTTAATTTAAAGTTGTTTTGGTGGCATTCTTTGATGTGCGCTGTTATTGCAAAGCTGCTTGCGAAAAAAACCGCCTATCCCAAGCCGGAAGATGCCTTTCTGGCCGGTCTGCTGCATGATATCGGTAAGCTTGTTCTGCTGGAGAACTTCCCCAAGCAATATACTGAAATTTTAAAGACATCATATGGCGATAACACTGCTCTGTTTACAGAAGAACAGAAAGTTCTGGGCCTTTCCCATGCTGATACCGGTTTTTGGCTGATTAACCGCTGGCAGATGCAGCCGTTTATTGCAGATGCTGTTCTGTATCACCACCAGCCGCTCACACGCATTGCCCATGCTTTTCCCCTGGTTAAAATTATTCATGTGGCTAACAGCATATGCTCCGAGTACGACAGTTCAGTAGACGGACAATGCGACATTGCCGTAGAAGTCTTTCATCTTACCCGTGATGAAGCACAGAATATCATTGTTCAGGCCAAAGATCAGGTTGCCCAGATTGCACAATCTCTTGCTATTGAGGTTGAAGCTCCCGGCCAGGCTGAAAGCTTTTTTACCGATAAAGACAAAGAGGTCCAGGCACATCTTACCCGCCAGGTCAGGGATGTAGCGTTGCTGCAGGGGACCCTGCACAACCTTTTACGTGCCCATGATGCGGCCGCTATCATTAGGGTTGCACAACAGGGCCTGCAGATACTCTTTGATATTAAGAATATATTGTTTTTCTTGTATGATGTTTCAAAAAACATGCTCAATGCCACTGTCGGGGATGAGCATATGCAGCGCGATATGTTCAATGGACTCGCCATACCTCTTCAGGAAGGCCAAAGCCTTATTGTTACAGCGCTTCAGCAAAACCGTATAACTAATTCTTTTGCACCCGAGGCAGAAGATGCTTTCACTATTATTGACGAACAGGTTATCCGCTTGCTGGGCAGCGAGGGTATGATGTGTTTACCGCTGGTTGCACAGCAAAACAATGTAGGGGTAGTGGTTTTAGGAGTTGAGGAAGTCCAAATGTCTCGCATAGAAAGAGATTTAAAACTATTCAATATGTTTATCAGCTACACGGCACTTGCCCTGCATACTGAAAATGTGCGCCAGCAGCAGGCTAAAGTGGTGCTGTCAGAGCGTCTTGCCGCCTCTACCTCGGTAGCCAAGAAGGTTGCCCATGAGGTTAATAATCCTCTGGGGATAATCAAAAATTATCTCAAAATTCTGGAATTAAATCTGTCCGACCGGAATATCCCCCATGATGAAGTAAAAATTATTAATGAGGAAATCAACCGAGTGGCAAATATTATCGATCAACTGTCTGATTTCTCGCAGCCTACTATTCAGGAAATGGAGACCGTGGATATAAATGCGCTGTTATCAGATATCATTATGTTAGCCGGCACTCCATTGTTGGATAGCAATATACAGATTCAGACAAACCTGGCCCCCTCACTGCCTGTAATTGTTACGGGTAAAGATGGTCTTAAGCAAGTAATACTTAATCTTATTAAAAATGCTGCTGAAGCTATTCAGGATAACGGTACAATATTTATTGCTACCAAACATCTTACGGATTCAGATTCAATTGAAATCACTGTGCGTGATGACGGCCCGGGACTTCCCGATGTAATCAAATCGAGACTTTTTGAACCGTATATAAGTACAAAGGGGAAAGGTCATACCGGGTTGGGCCTTTCAATAGTGTACAGTATGGTAAGGGAACTGCACGGCACGGTTACCTGTAAAACCGAAAAAGGTGAAGGTACTACTTTTACCATTGTTTTACCAGTAGCTTCTGATAGTGATTAGTTAACCGGAGACATGTATGTCCTATGTGCCTCAAATTCTCGTTGTTGATGATGAGCCCCATATTTGCAATAGTGTAGAAATGCTGTTGAAAAGGCAGGGGTATACTATTTTTACTGCCTCCAGTGGAAAAGAAGCCCTGGATTTGCTTGCCGCAAGAAGTTTTGATCTGCTTCTGCTGGATCTGTTTATTCCTGACATGAATGGGTTTCATATTATGGATCATGTTAACAGCCAGGAATATGATCTTTTCACTATTGTCATAACAGGCAATGCATCCCTGGATTCAGCGGTAGAGGCGCTTAGAAAAGGTGCTTATGATTATCTGAAAAAACCTTTTGAATATGAAGAGCTTCTTAAACGTGTTAGTAATGCCTTAAATCAAAAAAAGCTGGCCTATGAAAAGAAAATTATCAACGGGAAGCTGGAGCTTTCAGAAGAGCGATATCAATACTTAGTGCAAAACTCACCTGATGTTATTTACATGCTGGATAACCAGGGACAATTTACCTTTATCAATATTACCGTGCAACGGCTTCTGGGATATCACCCTGACAAGTTACTGGGAAAACATTTTACTTCCTTTGTTTATGCCGACGATGTAGGCAAAGCGCAAAGCTTCTATGATGAAAAGGGCGCTACCACTCAGCACGCTCCATCTGATGTTGAATTGCGGCTCAGAAGCAGTGAAGACAGCAGTATGTACAAGCTCTTCGAAATCACCCATTCTACGATAGCAATGCAAGCCGAAGACGACGGGCAGGAGGTTTTTGGTACATATGGAATAGCCCGTGATATTACCTATCGGAAACAGCTTGAAAATCAGCTTCAGCATGCAAAAAAAATGGAGGCCATAGGTACGCTGGCTGGAGGTATCGCCCATGACTTTAATAATATTCTGATGGGAATAATGGGCTATACTTCACTGCTTCTTTCGGAGATTGAACCTGATGTGCCGTATTATGCAAAGCTGAGAAGCGTTGAACAGCATGTACGCAGCGGTGCTAATTTAACAAGGCAGTTGCTTGGTTTTGCTCGGGGGGGGAAATATGATGTAAAGCCGGTTAATATAAACAGTATCATAGAGAAAACCTCCAACATGTTTGGGCGTACAAACAAAGAGATTATTCTTGACTGTTCGTATCAGGATCACGTTTGGACGGTTGAAGGTGATGAGGGGCAGATTGAACAGGTGCTTTTGAATCTTTACGTAAATGCACGACAGGCTATGCTACAGGGGGGACATATTTATATAACAACTGAAAATGTTGTTTTTGATGTCCAGGAAGCCGAACAACAGGATCTGCCGGCTGGAAGGTATGTTAGAATACGTGTCAGAGATACCGGTACCGGGATGGATGAAGAAACACAACAGAGAATTTTCGAGCCTTTTTTTACTACAAAAGATATCGGCAAAGGAACTGGACTGGGACTTGCCTCAGCATACGGTATTATTAAAAACCACGGGGGCAGTATAACTGTCCAGAGCAAACAGGGGATTGGAACAACCTTTTATATTTGTTTTCCAGCGTCAGATAAATCGGTCATAAAAGAGGAGAAACCTGACGGGGATATCCTGGAAGGGACCGAAACAGTGCTGCTGGTTGATGATGAACAGACAATGATTGAGGTTGGCGGTGATATTCTGCAGACCCTGGGCTATCACACTATGTCTGCATCAAATGGTAGGGATGCATTAAAATTATATACGCAACACCATAAAGAGATAGATATCGTAATTATTGACTTAATAATGCCGGAAATGGGCGGTGGCGAACTTTTTGATAAAATTAAGGCATTTAATCCTGATGCAAGGGTGCTTCTGGCAAGCGGGTTCAGTATCGAGGGGGAAGCTGCAAAAATTATGCAAAGGGGCTGCAATGGTTTTATTCAAAAACCGTTCGGTATTAAAGAACTCTCATTAAAATTAAGAGAAATACTAGACAAAAAAATGGATAACGCTGAGGGATATCGGTCCGGACAAAAAAGCACGTGAATGGTGGTCTGGTTGTTTTTCCCCCCAAACGGTGTTCTGGTGAGTAACATCCGGTTTTATTCTTTTTCTCTCCCCATACCCATGTCAAGACAATAAGTTAAACTGTACAGGTGTGTTGTATACCGGTAGAGATGGGTGACGTAGCACGGTGGGGTCCACGCCGTGCGAATCTTAATATTATAATGTTATTTTATATGGTTAGGCTGTTTGAGAAGTTTTTGAGATACCCCCCAGCTAATACTTTTTTCTTAGAAGAACATCAAACAAAAATACGAAGAAAAATCATACCGGCTGTGGATTGTATTGTAAGTGGCGTTAATGATATAATTGTGTCACTTTTGAAAAAAACAAGAGAGGGCAGAGAGTTATGAGTTATTCCGGTGTAAACAAAAGAGAACATGAAAGATTCGACCTTGCGTTCCCTGCAACAATTGAATGCTCTACAGACAAAACCAAACAGAAGCTTCATACACGGGACATCAGTGCAGGAGGGGTGTTTTTTACTACATCACAGGCCTTGAATTTGGGCATGAAAGTAAAAATTGAAATTATTCTGTCAAATGATGCCCTCAAAAGGCTGACCGGTTATGAAAGTTGTGTAAAAGTCCAGGGCACTGTTGTACGCAGTGGTCCGGACGGCATGGCGGTAAGTTTTGATGGTGAGGAAACTATTATGCCGGTGCAAAGTGCTATGGAGCACTAATTTAAATATTAATCGAAAGGAAGGTGGGTACAATGAAACACACAAAAAAGAAAAATGCACTAGGTTTACTGTTTGCAGTAATGTTCGGAATATTTCTGATTGCAGGTGCGGGTATTGCGCATGCGCAGGTGTGCGATACGGTCTCGGTGACCTGCACGGCAAATCCGGGGGAAGTTACGGTAACAGAAAAGGATGACTGCGATGAGGATACCTACGCGGCATATGAATGTCCTGATGGTTATGTATGCACAAGCGGCAACTGCGGTGACTGTGATGATGATGCCGTTGCAATTAATCCCGGTGCTACCGAGGTTTGCAATGATGGTATAGACAACGACTGTGACGGCGATACGGATTGTGATGACGCAGATTGTACGGCTGATCCGGCCTGTGTGTGCGGGACGGTCTCGGTGACCTGCACGGCGAATCCGGGGGAAGTTACGGTAACAGAAAAGGATGACTGCGATGAGGATACCTACGCGGCATATGAATGCCCTGATGGTTATGTATGCACAAGCGGCAATTGCGGTGACTGTAATGATGATGCCGTTGCAATTAATCCCGGTGCTACCGAGGTTTGTAATGATGGTATAGACAACGACTGTGACGGCGATACGGATTGTGATGACGCAGATTGTACGG
>JANQFE010000146.1 GCA_028278025.1 Thermodesulfobacteriota bacterium
ACGCCGATAGCCATGGAGAAGGAACTGCGCTTTGCGATCCGAGAAGGTGGCAGGACGGTTGGTGCCGGTGTCATCAGTGATGTTATTGAGTAGAGGAAACAGGTGCAATGAAAAAAGTTGATGGTTTTACAGAGAGTCAAAAAATAAGGATACGCCTCAAAGCATATGACCACAGGATCCTGGACCAATCTGTAGAAGAAATTGTAGATACGGCAAAACGAACAGGGGCTAAAATAATCGGACCGATTCCTCTGCCCACAATTATAAACAAGTATTGTGTTTTGCGCTCTCCGCATGTAGATAAAAAATCCCGTGAACAGTTTGAAATACGGACCCACAAAAGGCTCATCGATTTGATGGGACCCACAGAACAGACCGTAGACGCATTAATGAAGCTGGACCTGTCTGCCGGTGTAGACGTAGAAATCAAGCTGTAACATAAAAGAACTGCAATTAATTTGGAGAAATGGACGTGGCACTAGGATTAATTGGTAAAAAAGTCGGAATGACTCAAATTTTTTCTCCGGAAGGAGAAATTATCCCGGTAACAGTGCTCCAGGTCGGGCCATGCGCGGTAGTCCAAAAAAAGACGGTAGAAAAAGACGGTTATCAAGCTCTGCAACTTGGTTTTGCGGAAAAGAAAGCTGAAAAATTCACCAAGCCCCTGCAAGGGCATTGTAAGAAGGCGGGGGATAAAGTCTATGCGGTATTGAAGGAATTCAGGACACCGGAAATTGACAAATATGAAGTCGGCGATGAAATTACTGCAAGTATTTTTGAAACAGGGGAGAGTGTTGTGGTTTCCGGTACGAGCAAAGGCAGCGGCTTTGCCGGAAATATTAAAAGATGGGGCTTCAGCCGAGGGCCCATGTCACACGGATCAAAATTTCACAGGGTAGTCGGTTCTATAGGCGCTAGTGCCTATCCTGCTAAAGTTTTTAAGGGAAAAAAAATGCCCGGTCATTTGGGCTCCCGTACTGTTTCGGTACGAGGTCTGCAGATTGTTGATAAAAATGATCAGGAGCATATCATTTTGGTAAGAGGCGCAGTGCCCGGGGCACGCAATGGCCTGGTTACCGTTCGGAAAGCATAAGCCTCCGGCAAACAGGTTTTGTACGAAGAGAGTTAATTTTTTTTTGCACAGGTGAAGTTGCAATGGCAACAGTTGATGTTTTCAGTATAGAACGCAAAAAGGTTTCACAGGTTGATGTTAATGACAAGGTTTTTGACAGCGAAATTAAAGACCATCTCTTTTATGACGTCATAAGAATGCAGCTGGCAAATAAGCGTTCCGGGACAGCTTCTACAAAGACACGCAGTGAGGTTCGGGGCGGCGGCAGAAAACCGTGGCGACAGAAAGGTACCGGGCGGGCGCGGGCCGGTACAATTCGTTCACCCTTGTGGAGAGGTGGCGGTACTGTTTTTGGTCCCAAACCCCGGGATTACAGTATCAGTGTTCCCAAAAAGATAAAAAGAAAGGCACTGTGCTCTGCACTAAGCATGAAAATGAAGCAGGACAAACTGGTTATATTGGACAAGCTGGAACTCCAGGAAATCAAGACAAAGAGTTTTATGCTTATATTACATACTTTGGGTACTAAAAATGCACTTTTTATTGATGAGGAAAACACCAACCTGAAGCTGAGTGCGCGCAATGTACCCGGTGTAAAAGTCCTCAGCCCCCAGGGCCTTAATCTTTATGATATTTTACACTATGAAGATCTTTTTATTACCCAACGATGCCTTGAAACGATAAGCAGGAGACTCCTCGTATGAAGGATACATATAGAGTGGTTCGAAGGCCCATAGTAACAGAAAAAAGCAGTCTGCAAAAAGAAGAAATCAATAAGGTAACCTTTGAAGTAGACCGGCGGGCCAATAAAATAGAAATAAAACAAGCAGTTCAGGGCCTTTTTAATGTTACCGTTGTTGATGTAAATATAATGAACTACGAAGGCAAGCAAAAAAGGGTGGGTCGATCAATGGGTAAAAGATCTGACTGGAAAAAGGCCGTGGTTACCTTAAAACAGGGTGATACTATCGAATTTTTTGAAGGGGTATAAACGCAAACCGTCAGCTGACAGGTTACGGAATTACCGCATATGTTTTTAGTGGGATGGCTACTTATACATACCCAATAACCAATGGAGCTGTGCTATGGCAGTAAAGGCTTTTAAACCGACATCGCCGGGGAAACGTTTTCAAACTGTTTCAGATTTTGCTGAAATTACCACTGACCGACCTGAAAAAAGTCTGCTGGCGCCGCTGAAAAAAACAGGGGGCCGAAACTGTTTTGGCAGGATAACAGCCCGTCATATCGGCGGCGGTCACAAACGGCGCTATCGAATCATTGATTTTAAGCGCAACAAGCGGGACATTCCGGCGCGGGTTGCCAGTATCGAATATGATCCCAATAGAACATCGCGCATTGCCCTTCTGCATTACGTGGATGGTGAGAAACGCTATATTCTTGCACCGCTGGACATAAAAATCGGTGATGAAATTGAAGCAGGTGAGAATGTAGAAATCAAACCGGGCAACGCCTTGCCGATACGGAAAATACCGATCGGCTCATTGATTCATAATGTCGAATTAAAGATAGGAAAAGGCGGCCAACTGATACGTAGTGCCGGCTCCAGTGCTCAGCTTGTTGCCAAGGAAAATAAGTATGCACATATTAAGATGCCCTCAGGGGAATTGCGTTTAGTACATGTTGATTGTTATGCAACCATCGGACAGGTCAGCAACGCGGATCATTCCAATATTTCCCTGGGAAAGGCCGGGCGTAAACGCTGGCTGGGCAAACGACCAAGGGTGCGTGGTGTAGCCATGAATCCGGTTGACCATCCTATGGGTGGTGGAGAAGGGCGATCATCCGGTGGACGACATCCCTGTACACCGTGGGGTAAACCTACCAAAGGCTACCGAACAAGAAAAAACAAATTTACTGACAAGTTTATTGTTAGAAGAAGAAATAAAAAATAGGGAGAATTGAAACGATGCCACGATCTGTTAAAAAAGGTCCTTTTTTAGATGAGAGCATCCTGCGGAAGATCAAGAAGGCACATGAAACCGGAAGCAAACAGGTCATCAAGACATGGTCCAGAAGATCTACGATTACTCCTGATATGATTGGACTTACCTTTGCAGTTCATAACGGCAAAAAGTTTTTCCCAGTGTATATCACCGAGGATATGGTGGGTCATAAGCTTGGAGAATTCTCACCTACCCGTGTTTATCATGGCCATGCCGGCCATAGAAAAAGCGGCGAAGGTGCAAAAAAATAATTAACCAACACAAAAACAGAGCAACCAGTTATGGAAGTCAGGGCGATTGATAAATATATCAGAGTTTCTCCCCAAAAGGCACGGCTTGTTGCCAATCTGGTTATGGGGAAAACAGTGAGCGAGGCGCTGAGCATTCTTGAATATACACCCAAGGTGGCCGGCCGTCATATGCTCAAGCTTTTGAATTCTGCTGTTGCCAATGCCGGCAGCAAAGAAGGAATTGATGTTGACACATTGTTTGTAAAAACTGTTCAGGTTGATAACGGGCCCACGCTCAAGAGATTCAGGGCGCGGGCAATGGGCAGAGGGACACGTATTTTAAAAAGAACCTGCCACATTACGGTGGTTCTCGATGAAGCCTAAATAACAGCAATTGATCATAGGGAGGTGTGTTTTGGGCCAAAAAGTTCATCCTACCGGTTTCCGACTGGGGATAATTAAAACATGGAATTCCAGATGGTATTCTGAAAAGGATTTCAGCAGCTTGCTTCATGATGACTTGCAAATCAAAAAGTTTGTAAAAGAGAGGCTGTATCACGCCGGTGTCGCAAGTGTTGAAGTGGAACGGGCAGCAAACAAACTGAGGGTCAATATCGCAGCTGCACGCCCGGGCATTATCATAGGCAAAAAAGGATCCGAGATTGAGAAGCTCAAGAGTGAGATTCAGAAATTGACCGATCGGGAAGTGTACATAAATATTTCAGAAGTTCAGCGACCTGAAATAGATGCTCAGCTGGTTGCCGAAAATGTTTGCCTGCAGCTTGAAAAAAGGGTTGCTTTTAGAAGGGCAATGAAGCGTAGTGTAAGCTCGGCTTTAAAGTTTGGAGCAAAAGGAATAAAAATATCCTGTGCCGGGAGGCTTGGTGGTGCTGAGATGGCCCGAAGAGAGTGGTACCGTGAAGGGCGGGTGCCCCTGCAGACAATCAGAGCAGATATTGATTATGGATTTTCAGAAGCCAAAACAACATACGGCATCATCGGTGTCAAGGTCTGGGTATTTAAAGGGGAAACTATAAGCAAGGGAAAGGCTTTCAATGCTAGCACCTAAGAAAATAAAGCATCGTAAACATCAAAAGGGCAGAATGAAAGGTGTCGCCTATCGTGGCAATACATTGGACTTTGGAAGCTATGGTCTGAAAGCTACGGAATGCGGCAGGATCACATCACGACAAATAGAGGCAGCCCGTGTTGCCTTGATACGGCATGTAAAGCGCGGAGGAAAGCTGTGGATTCGGATGTTTCCTGATAAGCCCATAACCAAGAAACCGGCAGAAACCAGAATGGGCAAAGGCAAGGGCTCACCTGAATATTGGGTTGCGGTGGTCAAACCCGGCAGAATACTCTATGAGATGGAAGGTGTAAATGAAACAACCGCCCGTGAAGCATTCCGCCTTGCTGCGCATAAGCTGCCTATACGAACAACTTTTGTAATGAGGGAAGCAAGTGAAGGCTAAAGAAATTCGTGAATTCAGCATTGATGAGCTCAAACAGAAAGAAAAAGACCTCAGAGAAGAGTACTTTAATCTGAAGTTTCAATTGGCTACCAATCAACTGCCGAATACTGCCAAGATAAAACAGGTGCGTAAAGATATTTCCCGCATAAAGACAGTACTGAGGCAGAAAGAGGTGGAAGGCTCAGTAATGACATCATAAAGGATTTTCTATGCAAGGTCAGAGAAAAAGAAGAACAGGTGTTGTGGTCAGTAATAAAATGGATAAAACAGTTGTCGTTGCTACTCACAGAATGACAAGACATCCACTGTATAAGAAATATATAAAGAAGAGAGTAACATTTAAAGCTCATGATAAAGACAATAATTGTCAAATTGGCGATACTGTTCTGGTGCAGGAAACACGGCCACTCAGCAAGCAAAAAAGATGGAGAGTAATTGAGGTATTAGAAAGAGCAATTTAGTACATAGTATATGGTTGCCATTGTGGCTTTGATTTGTGTTGCGGCAACAAAGACTATTACTTCGGTGAGGATTCAGACATGATACAGATGCAGACAAAACTAATAGCTGCTGACAACTCCGGTGCAAAGCAACTTCAGTGTATAAAAGTACTTGGCGGCTCAAGACGGCGCTATGCCGGTTTGGGTGACGTCATCGTTGTGTCTGTGAAAGAAGCGTTGCCAAACTCCAAGGTGAAAAAAGGCTCAGTTATGCGGGCGGTAGTTGTGCGGACTAAAAAAGGGACGCGCCGGGCTGATGGCACCTATGTACGTTTTGATGATAACTCTGCAGTTCTTATTAATCCGGCCAATGAACCCATCGGGACCAGAATTTTCGGTCCTGTAGCACGGGAGCTGCGTGCCAAAAACTTTATGAAAATCATTTCACTGGCACCTGAAGTAGTATAGGACTGTTATAAACAGGAGTGTTGATACATGGCTGTTCATGCGAAGATGCACATTAAAAAAGGTGATACGGTTTTTATAAATGCCGGTAAGGAAAAGGGCAAAACCGGCAAAGTGCTTAAAATTGATCCTGAAAAAAAGACCGTCGTCGTAGAAAAAGTAAATTTCATCAAGAGACACTCGCGGCCCACTGCCAAGGCCCCTCAGGGCGGTATTATTGAAAAAGAGGGACCTCTTAACATAACAAACGTCAGTGTATTCTGTTCTAAATGCAACGTGGCTGTGCGCATTCGTAAAAAGCTGCTTGATGACGGCAAAAGAGTGCGGGCATGTGTAAAATGTGGTGAGATTTTGGATCGTTAGGAGATTGATCGATGAGCCGGCTAAAGCAATATTACAAGGACACTGTTGTTTCGCACCTGATGAAACAGTATAGTTATAAAAATATCATGCAGGTTCCGAAACTGGAAAAAATAGTTATCAATATGGGACTAGGAGAAGCTATACAGAATGCTAAAATTCTGGAATCAGCCCAGCAGGAACTCGGGACAATAACAGGGCAGAAACCTGTGGTTACAAATGCGCGCAAATCAATTGCAAATTTCAAGCTTCGTAAAGGTATGCCCATCGGGTGTAAAGTAACGCTTCGCAAAGAGAGGATGTATGAGTTTTTTGATCGTCTGGTGAACCTGGCTTTGCCCAGAATTCGTGACTTTAAAGGAGTATCTCCCAAAGCATTTGACGGCCGAGGAAATTATGCCCTGGGACTCAGGGAGCAGATAATTTTCCCGGAAATTGACTATGACAAGATAGATAAGATTAAAGGCATGAATATTGTTATAAATACAACTGCTCACACAGATGAAGAAGCCAAGTCAATTCTTGAACAGATGGGAATGCCTTTTGGGAAATAATTGATTGTAAAGGAGAGCCGTGTGGCCAAAAAATCACTGATTGCAAAGGCGAAAAGGAAAAAAAAGTTTAAGGTGCGGGAGTATAACCGCTGCCCACTGTGCGGCCGGCCGCGGGCGTATTATAGAAAGTTCAATATGTGCAGGATATGTTTACGCAAACTTGCACTTCAGGGTGAGATACCCGGTGTTTTAAAATCAAGCTGGTAGAGTTCTGAAAATAAAACAGGGAGAGTATAGAGATGATGACTGATCCCATTGCAGATATGTTAACACGTATACGCAATGCAATCAAAGCACAATATGATACGGTTGATATACCTGCTTCGAAGATGAAAATCAACATAGCAAAAATCCTGAAGGATGAAGGCTATATCAGGAATTATAAAGTTATCAAAGATAATAAGCAGGGCATATTGCAGGTGTTTTTGAAGTACGGCTCAAAAGGAGAGCGCATAATCCTGGATATAAAGAAAATATCAAAGCCCAGCAGAAGAGTATATGTTACTAAAGATGAAATACCTTTTGTGCGCAGTGGCTTGGGATTAGCAATCTTGTCAACATCCAAAGGTGTCCTCACGGATAAAGAGGCCCGCAAACAGGGAGTTGGCGGTGAAGTTATCTGCTCCTGCTGGTAAAGGGAACAATTATGAGTAGAGTAGGGAAAAAACCGGTTAGTGTTCCAAAAGAAGCCAAAGTGAAAATTGAAAATTCAGTTCTTACTGTAGAAGGCCCTAAAGGCAAACTGTCACACAGGATCCCCGCAGAGATCAGCGCTGAAATAACTGATGACAGTATCCTGGTAAAGCGCAGTTCTGATGAGCGAACCGAACGATCGTTGCATGGTTTGACAAGAGCGCTTGTTGCGAACATGGTTACAGGCGTGACTGAGGGGTTTAAAAAAGAACTTGAAGTTGTGGGTGTCGGCTACCGTGCTGAGAAAAAGGACAAAACCCTTAACCTGTCTGTGGGTTTCTCGCATCCGGTTGAATTTGCCGAACCCGAAGGTATACAGATTCAGGTTGAAAAACAGCTTATCAGGGTCGAGGGTATTGATAAGTGTCTGGTAGGACAAACAGCGGCAAAGATTCGAAGCTTTAAAAAACCTGATGTCTATAAAGGCAAGGGCATCCGTTATGTTGGGGAAACCCTGCGGAAGAAGGTCGGCAAGGCCGGAGCTAAATAAATAATATGCAGTGAAGCTGGTCAGCTCCCGGGCTGATTGGTCTTTGATAATTCTAATTTTTTTACAAATCGGGAGAGACTGTGGAGCATTTACTGAAAAAGAAAAAAAAGCGTCTGCAGAGAAAAAAAAGAATTCGTGCCAAGGTTTTCGGTACTGGCCAGTGCCCCCGGATGACGGTATACAGAAGTCTGAAACATTGTTATGTTCAACTCATCGATGATTCTGTTAAGAAGACTATTGTGGGCATTTCCACCTTAAGTAAGGAGTTCGCTGCAGGACAGGCAGGTACCGGGAGCAATGTGAAAGCTGCACGTAAGCTGGGTACCCTCATAGCAGAAAAAGCGCTTTCTATGGATATTAAGAAGGTAGTTTTTGACCGCAACGGCTATTTATACCATGGACGGGTAAAAGCTTTGGCCGAAGGTGCAAGAGAAAAAGGATTACAATTCTGAAGGAGGTTTTATATTGGTAGATGACAATCAACAGTCATTGGAATTGCTTGACCGCGTTGTTCATATCAGCAGGGTTGCTAAGGTTGTCAAGGGTGGACGCAGGTTCAGTTTTAGTGCGCTTGTAGTTGTAGGTAACGGTAATGGAAACGTAGGCTACGGGCTTGGAAAGGCCCGTGAAGTACCGGAGGCCATCCGCAAGGCAATTGAGCATGCCCGCAAGCACATGATAGCATTTCCACTTATTGATGGAACGATTCCCCATGAGATTATCGGCAGATACTGCGCCGGCAGAGTGTTTATGAAACCTGCTGCTGAAGGTACCGGAATTATTGCCGGTGGACCTGTGCGGGCGGTGATGGAAGTTTCAGGGATTAAGAATGTGCTTACAAAATGTATCAGGACCAATAACCCCCATAACGTACTGAGAGCAACAATTCAGGGGCTCGAGCAGCTTAAAAGTGCTGAAGGGGTCCAGAAACGGCTTGGATAGTATAATCAGAATGAGGAGAGGACAGTTTGATGAATCTTAGCAGCTTAAAGCCTTGCAAAGGTGCTGTAAAAAAGAGAAAACGGGTAGGTCGCGGGCCGGGATCGGGTCACGGCAAGACCTCGTGCCGGGGACACAAAGGCCAGAATTCCCGTTCCGGCGGCGGAGTACCGGTTGGTTTTGAAGGCGGCCAAATGCCGCTTAAAAGAAGATTGCCCAAGCGAGGCTTCAGAAATATATTTAAAAAACGCTATGCCCTGATCCAGATCAAGGATCTGTGCAGATTTGATAAGGACACGGTAGTTGATCCGGCGGCACTTATTAAGAGTGGCCTGGTTAAAAAAATATATGACGGCATAAAAGTGCTGGGCAACGGTGATATTGATCGCCCGATAGTACTTAAAGTTCACAAATGGAGCCAGACCGCCCAGGATAAAATTGTTGCGGCCGGCGGTAAAATAGAGGAGATCTGACTTGGTTGGCGGTTTTCAGAATATTCCAAAAATACCTGAGCTCAGAAAAAGAATAATCGTTACATTTCTGCTGCTGGCAGTGTATCGTATCGGCGTACATGTGCCGACCCCTGGTATCGACGCCAAAGCCCTAGCGGCATTTTTTGCCAAAACCAAGGGGACGCTGCTGGGACTGATGGATATGTTTTCAGGGGGTGCCCTTGAAAATATGTCGGTATTTGCTTTGGGTATTATGCCCTACATTAGCGCTTCAATTATATTGCAGCTTCTCACGGTTGTTGTGCCCTATCTTGAAAAGCTGAAAAAAGAGGGTGAAGCCGGCAGAAAGAAAATCACACAATATACTCGCTACGGGACGGTTGTTTTAAGTATTATTCAGGGATTTGGTATCAGTGTCGGCCTTGAAAAAATGACCGGACCTGCGGGAAACCCTATTGTTATTGATCCCGGATGGGGTTTTCGCTTAATGACAATCATTACCCTGACAGCCGGGACGGCTTTCCTGATGTGGCTTGGTGAGCAGATCACCGAGCGGGGGATCGGCAATGGCATTTCCCTTATCATTTTCGCAGGAATTGTTGCACGCATGCCCACTGCATCGGTGAATACCATAAAGCTTATGCAAACAGGCGAGATGGGCCCGGTAAACATACTTTTTATAATTGCACTGATGGTGGTAGTTATCGGTTGTATTATTTATATGGAGCGGGCTCAAAGACGTATACCGGTGCAGTATCCTAAACGGGTGGTAGGCCGTAAGATGTATGGCGGGCAGAGTACCCATTTGCCGCTTAAAATTAATACCGCGGGAGTAATCCCTCCGATTTTTGCATCATCAATTCTTATGTTCCCTTTGACCGTGGCAAACTTTATGCCTAAAAATATTCTGGAAACATATCCCTGGATCGAATCAATTATTCAAAGCCTGAATCCCGGCCAGATGGCTTATAATATATTCTACGTAGCTTTCATCGTTTTCTTTTGCTATTTCTATACGGCTGTTACGTTTAATCCTGTCGATGTTGCCGATAACATGAGAAAAGCCGGCGGCTATATCCCCGGGATCAGACCCGGCAAAAAAACAGCCGATTATATTGACTGGGTACTGACAAGAATTACCTTTATCGGTGCCATATATATTTCTGCTGTTTGCGTTTTGCCTACAATCCTGATTCACAAGTTCAATATTCCCTTTTATTTCGGCGGAACTGCACTGCTTATTGTTGTAGGTGTTGCTCTTGATACTGTCGGGCAAATGGAATCGCATCTGCTGGTGAGACACTATGACGGTTTTCTGGAAAGCGGCCGGATCAGGGGGCGGCGCTAGTAGATTTCAAAGCATGGAGGTATGCTGACAACATATGCATATTATACTGTTAGGGCCGCCCGGCTGCGGCAAGGGAACCCAGGCAAAAAAAATAATGGAACAGCAAAACATTCCCCAGATATCTACGGGAGATATCCTGCGGGCAGCTGTCAGGCAGCAGACCCCCCTGGGTGTCGAGGCCAAAGGCTTCATGGACAAAGGCGAGTTGGTACCGGATGAGCTGGTTGTCAGAATTGTTGAAGAGCGTTTAAGGGAGCAGGACTGTCAGAAGGGCTTTATCCTGGATGGTTTTCCCCGAACAGTTGCCCAGGCAGAAGCCCTGGACCAGACCGGCACGGTAATTGATGTTGCGGTTAATTTTGAAGTCCCTGATGATGAAATTTTAAAGCGGCTTTCAGGCCGGCGCACCTGCCGGAGCTGCTCTGCGATGTATCATGTTCCGTTCAGCCCCCCTCAAGTTGCGGGGATTTGTGACAAATGTCAGGGGGAGCTTTATCAGCGTGATGATGATAAGGAAGAGACCATAAAAAACAGACTGGCGGTTTATAACAGACAAACCGAACCCCTCATTCAGTGGTATGCTGAGAAGAACAAACTGCGTTCAATCAGGGGGCTGGGATCAATAGATGATATTTACATCCAGATTTGTGATGTATTAAACAATCTGTAACTATGGCACGAGACGATATCATTGAAATGGAAGGAGAGGTGCTGGAGACATTGCCCAATGCAATGTTTCGCGTAAAGCTTGATAATGGACATAAGGCGCTTGCGCATATATCCGGAAAGATGCGAATGCATTACATCAAAATACTGCCGGGCGACCGTGTTACTGTTCAATTTTCTCCTTATGATTTGAACCGGGGAAGAATCGTATATCGTTCAAAATAGAGCAAGACAGCTAATGTAAGGTGTGTAAAAACCAATGAAAGTAAGAGCATCAGTTCGGAAAATATGTAATAAATGCAAAATAATCAAACGAAAGGGTGTTGTTCGTGTCATCTGCGCAAATCCCAAGCACAAGCAGAGACAAGGATAAAGAGTATAAAGAGTATTTATGAAGGAGTAAAACGTGCCAAGAATAGCAGGCGTTGATGTCCCCAAGCAAAAGCCGATCCATATAGCCTTAACCTATATTTATGGAGTAGGCAGACATACGGCAGGTAAAATCCTGCAGGAGGCTGAAATTGAGCTGACCAAACGGGCAGGCTCACTTTCTGATCAGGAGGTTGCAAAAATTCAGAACGTAATCTTCAAAGACTGTAAAGTTGAAGGCGATCTGAGAAAAGATGTAACCATGAACATAAAAAGGCTTATGGAGATAGGTTCATATAGAGGCCTGCGGCACAGAAGAGGTCTGCCGGTACGGGGGCAGCGCACCCATACCAATGCCCGGACACGTAAAGGACCGCGGCGTGCTATTGCCGGTAAGAAGGGTGTTCCAAGAAAGTAAAAAAACGTAAAAAGGATGTTATCACATAGAGGAAACTGATGGCTGGAAAGAGAAAGGTTATACGAAAAAGAAGAGAAAAAAAAGATATCCCTAACGGTGTGGCCCACATCCAGGCAACATTCAATAATACAATCATTACGATAACCGATATTATCGGTAATGTTATTGCATGGTCAAGTGCAGGTCTGGCAGGATTTAAGGGATCGCGCAAGAGCACACCTTATGCCGCCGGGCAGGCGGCCGAGGATGTGGCCCGTAAAGCAAAGGAGCACGGGGTTAAGAATCTTGAAGTGCTTGTGAAGGGACCGGGCTCGGGACGCGAAGCAGCTATTCGCTCCCTGCAGGCTTCGGGTTTTAATATAACACTTATACGTGATGTAACACCTATTCCGCACAATGGCTGCCGACAGCCGAAGAGAAGAAGGGTGTAGCGTAAAAAGGTTTATGATCAGGTAAGCTAAGAAAGGAGATCTTTTTGGCACGATACGCAGGTGCAAAATGCAGGCTTTGCCGCAGAGAAAAAATGAAGCTTTTCCTCAAAGGAGAGCGTTGTTATACCGATAAATGCGCAGTTGAACGGCGGCAATACCCGCCCGGCCAGCATGGTCAGGGACGGGGTAAATTCTCACCCTACGGTGAACAATTGCGTGAAAAGCAGAAAGTGAAAAGAATATACGGTGTTCTTGAGAAGCAATTCAGGACCTATTTTCATAAGGCTGCTCAGAAAAAAGGCGTTACCGGCGAAAATTTGATTGCAATGCTGGAAAGCCGTATGGATAACATGGTGTATCGTCTTGGTTTTGCTCCTTCAAGGACGCAGGCACGTCAATTAATACGGCACGGACACTTTTTAGTCAATGAAAGAAAAGTGAACATACCGTCATATTTGCTCAGTCCTAATGATACCGTTACCCTGCGTGAGAAAAGCAGGAAAATAGGGCACATAAAAGAATCATTAGAGATAGCCAAACAGCGGGGCATTCCCAGCTGGCTGGAACTTGAAACTGAACAATTCAGGGGCAAAGTTCTTGCACTTCCCAAGCGGGACGAGATTACCATGCCCATGAATGAACAGCTTATTGTTGAGCTTTACAGTAAATAAAAAAAATATAAATATATTAGGTGAGGACACATGGCTCGAAAATGGCAAACAATTATCAGGCCAAAAGTATTAGAGGTCGAGGAGGATACCCTTTCACAGGAATACGGCAAGTTTACCGCGGAGCCGTTCGAAAGGGGTTTTGCAACAACTGTCGGTAATTCATTACGGCGGGTCCTTCTGTCTTCTATTCGGGGGACTGCTATTACTGCGGTAAAAATTGATGGTATCCTGCATGAATTCTCTACGATCCCCGGAGTGCGGGAGGATGTTACCGAAATAATCATGAATCTGAAGCAAGTACACTTGAAGCTTCACTCCGAAGGTCCTGAAACAATTTATATCAAAGCCAAGGGAAAGGGTGAGGTTAAAGCCAAAGACATCACCGTAAACAGCAACGTGGAAATTCTCAATCCTGAAAAGAGTATTGCAACACTTGCTTCTGATGCAAAACTGAATATGGAACTTACCGTTGAATATGGTGTGGGCTACCAGCCGGCAGAAAAAAGGAAGAACGAGGAACTGCCGATCGGCACGATTCCCGTTGATGCAATTTTTAGTCCCATCAGGCGTGTCAACTATAACGTGACCCATTCCAGAATCGGTCATATAACAGATTATGAACGGCTTACGCTTGAAGTCTGGACCGACGGGACTGTTGCACCGGAGGATGCGGTTGCATTTGCTGCTCGGATTTTTCAGGACCAGCTCAGCCTGTTTATCAATTTTGAAGAGGAGCCGGAAGAGCTGCCCCAGGAGGAGCCGGAGAGACCAAAATTCAACGAAAATCTCTATAGAAGCATCGATGAACTGGAACTGTCGGTACGATCGTCTAATTGCTTTCGCAATGCAAATATACGCTATATATGGGAACTTGTGCAGCGGACAGAACCCGAAATGCTGAAGACAAAGAATTTTGGGCGCAAATCGCTCAATGAAATAAGAGAAATACTGACTGAAATGGGCTTAACGCTCGGTATGAAACTGGAAGGGTTTCAACCTCCGCCGCAGCATATGCAAAAGGGTGAGCCGAACATGGAAGAAATAGACGAAGAAGAAGACGACGACGAAGAAGAATAACAGTTCGAACGTTAACACAGTTTTAGGATTATCAGATGAGACATTTAAAGGCAGGCAGAAAACTAAATCGAACATCCAGTCACCGCCTTGCAATGCTGCGCAATATGGTGACATCGCTTATTGAGCATGAAAGAATTCAAACTACGGATGCAAAGGCCAAGGAATTAAGACGGCTGGCGGATAAGATGATTACCTTAGGTAAACGCGGAGACTTGCATGCCAGGCGGCAGGCCCTCAAAGTAATACGCACAAAAAGCACAGCCAAAAAGCTGTTTGATGATATAGCCCCGCGCTTTAAGAACATCAATGGCGGTTATACCCGGATTATGAAGCTGGGGCGGCGACATGGTGACAACGCGCCCCTTTCCATAATTGAGTTCAGTGTTTTGGGTGAGAAGGAAGTAAAGACAAAAAAGAAAAAGGTCGACAAGGAGAAACAGGCAGCGCAATAATTGATACGGTCTTTACAATACACTACAGGGTTATTAGGGAACTCCCCACAGATGCGGGGAGTTTTTTTATTGCTTGAAACACATCAGCTTATATTATACATTATAAAATAAGCATAAAACTGTGGTTATATGAGCTCTTCAAGCTCAATTTACAAAACCACAGAGATGTGTAGATATATGCGAAAATAATAATTTCAAATGCCAAAGCCTAAATGGCAAAGCAATACAAAATTCAAATATTAAAACAGGCTTTCCTAATTTAGTCATTTAGATTTGTTTTGAAATTTAGTATTGGTAATTTTGGTTTTAGCTAATTTAGCATTGTTGCTTTGTAGGGCTTTAAATCCTTTACAATTATGTGAAAACATAATGCTTCAATACTGGAAACAATCCGCAGCATAACAAATGCAATCCGATACTTCTTTGCGCAACAATGGCCTTACATCAGGTAGAAAAACTCTATAAAAAGATGATAACCTTTAATGGTTATGCAGGGCTGGGGAAGCTTGATCCGGGTGTCAGGTCTGCAATTTTTCAGAAAATTATGGATGATGTAGAAATGCTGCTTAAAAAAATTAAGCAGTGCCGGCCGGGGTCTAAAGAATACGGAGACATTGATGTACAGATAAGAAAGCTTCTGCTAAAAGAAATCCAGGTGATTATAGATGACTATATTATCTCTGAAAAGAACGGGACCCTGGAGAGCTGGAAAAAAATGTATGGGGATATAAATCATTATATCCGCAATTTTCATATGTATCGGGAAGCACGTCCTTCTCAAAGCAGGGGTGAGGTTGTTAACCATTACGGTTTTTACGACCATGATGATGTTCAGTAATGCAAGATAATGCGGAGGTTTTTTTATGGTTGCAGATAACGAAATTCTCAGGCTGGCAAGGGATATTGTTGATTCGAAAAAAACAGTGGCGCTTACCGGTGCGGGTATGTCTGTTGAAAGCGAGATTGCACCGTTTCGGGGGCCGGGTGGCCTCTGGGAAAAGTACAACCCCGAAGAATACGGCCATATTTCAACCCTGAGGAACGAACCGGAGAAGGCCTGGATAATGCTTAGTGAAATGGAACGGGAGATCCTTAAGGCCAAACCCCATAAAGGCCACTATGCCCTGGCCGAGTTGGAACAGCTGGGCCTGCTCAGCTCTATTATTACCCAGAATGTTGACGGGCTGCATCGTGTTGCCGGCAACAAGGAAGTTATAGAGTTTCACGGCCATCTGCAGTCGGTGAGCTGCATGGACTGCGGACACCAGGTGCCGAGCAGCGCGATACCACTTGATGATATCCCACCGCGATGTGAGAAATGCAAAGGGCCGGTTAAACCCGATGCGGTATTTTTTGGGGAGGCAATTCCCTATGATGCCCTGACGCGGTCCAATCACGAATCGCGTATTTGCCAGCTGATGCTGGTAATCGGCACATCGGCCAATGTGTTTCCTGCAGCTTCAATGCCCGAGGTTGCAAAGGGTGCGGGTTCCAAGGTAGTGGAGATAAATGTCTCGGAGACTGCTTTTACCGGCCGTATTTCCGATTACATCCTTAAAGGTCCCGCCGGGGAAGTTTTGGAAAAAACGCTTGCGAAGGTGAAAGAACTGCGCAGCTGAAAAGCCGCAACTCGTAATGAGTAATTCGTAATTGGTGATGAGTGCATAAAGATTGCAGCTGTTGTCTGATAAGCCGGTAAACTGGCAACAAAAGATATAAAGGCAGGTTAGTAATAACCTGCTTTTATTAGGGTGTGTTTGGGGTCACCCATTAAAGGTTTCCTGTCAAGCAAACGGCTGTTTCTGCGCGTACCCCTGCCGTGCAGCTTTACATTTTATTGCTTCATTTGGGAGATCGCCAGCCAATTTGATTGAGAAGGTCATAAGCGAGCCTCACATCATATACCGCAGATCGTCCGTGTCCGGGCGTCCTGAAGGGGCTCACGTTGTTAAGTGCCTGCTGCACGAGCTGACAACCACTCTCGGTTTTGCCAGAAGACATCTCTTTCTGTCCTTGCATGAGTAAGTGGTATGCCTCCTTGACGGCCGTTTTATGAGTCTCATTTTTAATCTCTTGGGGGTAAATTCCCCGAAGCTTGCTTCGCTTAGAAAGGTATCACTATAAGGTTGATACCCCGCAGCAAGCTGCGGGGTAGTTCATTAGTTGCCACGAGATTCACGAAATAAGTATACACAGAGCCTGTGTTTGCTGTGTGAACTAGATCGATATTCATTGTGTTCTCCTATTTCTGGCCTAACGTCCGCAATCACCGGGCAGCGGAAGCCGCAGGCTGTAGCTGGTCTGGTGCATTGCGATGTTAAGCAATTTCCTTTTTCAATATATTCTTATCTAATTCAAGGGTATAGGACAAAATTGTATCGATATTGATTTTTTTGGATGCTTTAAGAATTTCAATCCCGGTTAGTTTTCCATCTGTTGTAGTATCAACATTTATACCTTCCGCTATTTCAATAACACCATCCGGTTTTTCATCCCCAAGGCCAAGATATAAAGCATCTACCTTTTCGTCATAATGTACTTTCATTGCCTTCTTCCTTTCTTCAAAGGATAATTTGTAATGACAGTCAGTATGTTACCTTCAACCGAAACAACAATTTTTATAGGATATTTAAATCCTTGAACCTCTTTAATTATTTCATGTTCACCATCCTGTAAATCTAAGTCTCTTAATATCTCCTCAATTGTTGATTCCGGGATATTATACAATTTTGCCCTTCGTTTTGCATGGCGTGAATATTCAATTATCATTTCATGTTGTCTTTGTTTGATTTGATAAGAACGTGCTTTGAGATATGAGAAGTATAGGCCGGGAGCGCTTGTGTGTCAATAAAAAAGCTGGTAATAAATAGGGACAGCTGTTCTTATTTACCCACCGCACTGGGCAGGGCGTTGGTAGAACCTCGTAAAATAAGCCTGAACCGACGGCCCGGCGTTCAGATAAACGCAACGGTGTATATACTCCTGAGCGGCGTATGAGAGCCGTCAGGCTGCATTGTCAGCTGCCTGTTCGCCGGGACAGATACAGTATTGCTTCAACTACAGCGCCTCCGATGGCCCGGGCTTTGTCAAAAATAGTGTGGCAGTAGCTTTGGACGCCCCGGGGATCAATATCTCCCACTTTAAGTCCGGTGGTCACAGGCATGCCGTGCTGGATGAGGCCGTGTACAACACCATCGATCTCTGCCGTAATCGGTTCGCCGTCAACACGGGCGATGACATCGCCTTTTTTAACCACGTCACCGATTTCGGCACTGTTGTGTATGGTTCCATCGCAGGGTGCGCGCAGAACCCGCTCCCGGGAATATCCCATAAGCGGCACCGACACACCCGTAGCAGGCCTGCCCTGTCCCTTGAATATTAAGCTTCCCAGGAAATGGCCTTCCAGGGTTTCCACAACCGCATCAACATCAACACCTGCGGTGAACCCGGGGCCGAGCCCGATGGTTATGGGAGCCATGCCGCGATGGGTGCCGAGATTCTTTTTTGCAAGGGTTGCATCGACGACCACGTCCGGTTTAATGACGGTGATGCTTTGTGCCTCGGGATCAACCAGTACAGGAACATGCCCCTGTTTCCATGTACGACAGGCGTCGGCTGCTTTCTCGATCCGGACAGCCGTTGTGTCCTCGACAATAACCTTTGTGTCGACAACAGCCTGGGCAAACGACACACGGCGCCTTACAACGAGGGGCTGTGCAAGTTCGAGTACCAGAACGTTGAACCCGCACCTATGAAGCCGATGAATAGTCCCGCTTGCGATATCGCCGCCGCCGCGAACAATTACAACACTGTCTATGGTAATCATCAATAGGCTTTCTACACAAAAGACAGGGGAATGTTTCAGAAGACTGAACGCATTCCCCTGTGGATACAACTTGATTCTGGGTTTATTTTTTCACTCCGCCGTTTTTCCTGATGGCCGCCAGGACACGTTCCGGTGTTATCGGCGCCTCATTTATCTGAATCCCGATAGCATCGTAGATGGCGTTTGCCACCGATCCGATGGGACCCATCAAAGCCGATTCACCACAGCTCTTTGCGCCGAAGGGGCCAAGAGGATCGGGAGCCGATTCAACCAGTATTGCTTTCATATCGACAGGCATATCCGAGGGGCCCAGCATCTTATAGTCGGTAAAGTCATTGTTCAGACACAGACCGTTTTTGTCATAATAGATGTCTTCCGTCAAAACATACCCGAAGCCTTTCTGGGAACCGCCTTCCAGCTGGCCTTCGACCGACGGCGGATGAATCGCCTTGCCGATATCGTGGGCGTTAACGAAGCTCAGCACCTTTACCTCACCGGTCTCGATGTCGACCTCAACCTCTGCGCAGCTTGCGGAAAACGGAGGGGAGCAGTGTTTTACAAAGTCGTCGCCGGTTACAACAATCTGTCCGGGAATACCGATGGTCTTTCCCGTTGCAGGATCGTCAAAGCTGTAGATGCTTTCCTTGGCAATCCGGCGGGCGTTCATGTGCTTTGCAGGATCCCAGGTGCAGTATATCTCCTTGTCCTCGCCCCATGCCAGATCTTCGGGTTGAACCTGCAGGTTTTTAGCAGCACGGTTGATGAGTTCCTGTTTCAGCCTTGTTGCGGCCTGCGTGACCGCTCTTCCGACGCAGTAGATGGTCCGGCTGGCATGGGCGCCGATATCAAAGCCGTTGCAGTCAGAATCACAGCATTTAAGGTGGACATCATCCATAGGCCACCCCAGCGCTTCGGCAGCCATCTGTGTTACGGCTGTATGGCCCCCGGTACCCAGATCTGAACAGGAGTTCATAATCTCGACGGTGCAGTCCTCGTTCAAGCGCATTATCGTGTTGGTGTACTCAAGCAACATGGGCCAGGCACCGCTGGTGTGCTGCATAACACCGAGACCAAGGCCGCGGAGCTTGGTGCCCTTCATCTTGGCATATTCCTTCTTCTTCTTATCCCACTGTATGGCCTTGGTGGCCTTGTCGATACAGTCATCAAGTCCGCAGGAAGCAAATTTGACACCCTTGAGCCATGTATCATCGCCGATACCCTTATGCCATTTTCTGCGCCATTCGACGGGATCGAGGCCCAGCTGGTTGCAGGCACGGTCCACCAGCTGTTCAACGGCGAAAGTGTTCTCCGGGTTGCCGTACCCCTGATAGGCACCGTAGGGCACCATATTGTTAAACCAGATATTTGCCCGCATTGCCATGGCCTGCCACTTGTACATGCCGTACATGAACGCAGCGGTACAGAAAGGAGGCCCCGACCCGTGGGTATAGTATCCGCCTTTTAATACCTCATAATCCGCGTCTATTGCCACAGGGGTTCCATCCTTTTTAAAGCCGGCCCTGACCCTAATGTGCCCGGAAGCACGGCTTTCAGAGGCTACCCAGTCCTCTTCCCGCAAAAATTCTACTTTTACCGGACGGCCCGGCACCGCCATTGCCAGTGCGCAGGCATGCGGCTCTCCGATCATACCCAGACGACAGCCGAAGGCGCCGCCGATGGGTGCCTGAATGATTCGTACACGGGTGAGCGGCAGCTCAAAAAGCTCTGCAATTAGGTTCTGGACCGGTTTCGGCATCTGGGTCGACGTCCAGCAGGTAAGCCTGCCGCGGTCGTCGTACTTTGCGATGTAAGTATGATTTTCCATCTGAACCTGTTTTTGACGGGGGCAGTAAAAAGTATCCTCGACAACCAGGTCTGCCTCTTTCATGTGCTGGGCCGGGGTTTTTCCATCAGGTGTGTTGTGCCCGTATGCACCACCCGGGAAAAAGGCTTCAGGAAAGTCCGCCGCCAGATTGCCCGGCTTGAGCGGTGTGAACTGGGGAGCATCCTTTCGCTTTGCTTCTGCAGCCGTCATGACAATGGGCAGGGGCTCATACGTGACCTTTACCTTCTCTGCGGCACGCTCTGCAGCCTCTTCGGTTTTGGCAATGATGCCGCAGACGGCATCTCCCTGGTGTTTAACAACCGGATTGAAAATGTTCAAGTCGGCGATTTCACCGAACACATCGGCAAAAACCTCGGGCACCAGCAGTTTCATAATGGTGGTATTATACGGACGCTGTGTGACGTCCTTGGAGCCCACACACTTAACGACCCCGGGGACCTTTCGTGCGTCTGAAAAATCTATCTTTTTTACTTTGGCGTGAGCGTACTCCCAGCAGCGAACAATTTTGCCATACAGCAGGCCCTCCATACGCAGGTCACCTGCATACATGCCTCGCCCGGTAACCTTTTCGCGGGCATCCAGCTTGGGGATGCGGTGCCCGACTACGGAATATTCAGCCATTTGAGATCTCCTTTATCTATATTTCATTGTCATTATTACCGTTTCGTCGACCATGATCCTGCCTTCTTGACCGCATCGACGATCTTGACATATCCGGTGCATCGGCAGATATTGCCTTCAAGCTCCGACCGAATTTCATCTTCCTTTGCTTTCGGGTTCTTTTCAAGGATGCTTACGGATTTCATAATCATACCACCGGTACAAAAGCCGCACTGAACGGCGCCTTCATCAATGAAGGCCTGCTGAACCGGGTGAAGTTTTCCGTCCTCTTCCAGCCCGCCGACAGTCGTAATTCGCTTTCCGTCCATCATGGCTGCCAGCACCATACATGCGTCAACGGCCTTTCTGCCGCCGGGTGCTTTGTCGTCATCCACCAGAACGGTACAGGCACCACATTCACCTCTTCCGCAGCAGTGCTTAACATCGGTCATGTTGAGCTGGTTGCGCAAAACATGAACAAGGGTGTGGTGCGCCTGAACCGTAATATTACATTCCTCCCCGTTAATGAACAGGGTTATTGAACGCTTTTTCATTGTGTTATCTCCTTATACCGTGCAATTGTATTTCGATTACAAACATGCCTTGATTGCCCGTCTTACCAGTACAGCGGATACATCACGCCGGTATTCGGCTGTTGAGCGGACGTCATCTATGGGCTTGATTTCCTTTGATACTACCGATGCAATTTTCTCCAAAAGGGCGTCATTTATTTTGACACCCTTGAGCAGTGCTTCGGCTTTTTTTATCCTGATGGTGGTCGGTGCGACAGCTCCGACGGCGATTCGTGCTTCATTACAGGTCTTGCCCGACAGATCAAGTTGCACCGCAACATTAACTTTCGACAGATCAAAATTGGTCCGCGTCATGCGCATAAATGATGAGACGACACCGTTTTGTACCGGTGGAATGACGATCTCTACGGCAATTTCATCAACCTTTCGGGCGGTTTTTCCGTAATTGATAAAGAAATCATCCATAGGCACTTCACGCCGGCCGTTCTTGCTTTCCAGCATAACAGCGGCACCCAGTGCCAGCAGTGCACAGCTGCAGTCGCCGGACGGCGAGGCGCGCATAACGTTGCCCAGGGTAGTGGCAATGTTACGAATCTGCGGTGCGGAATGCTGTTTACATGCCTGCCAGAGTGCGGGATAATTTTTTTTCACGGTATTGTTGTCAACCATCCGGGTAATCGTCGTCAGTGCCCCGATACGAAGTCCGTCGGCCTTACCGTACTTAATATAGTCCAGGCCTTCAATTTCTCCCATCGCTATGACATACTCGGAAGTTGCGCTTCCTTTCTGGAGCATAATCAATAAATCTGTTCCACCGGCGAGTACTGCCGCCTTATCGCCGTACTGTGCTGCCATATCAACAGCTTCAGAGACGCTTTGCGGTACCAGCAGTTCGAATTCCGGCAGAATGCGGCTATTGCTCATTATAGTACCTCCTTACATTAAATTTGAGAGTTCGTTATACCTCCCTGGTGGTGCCAGGCTGTCCGGCGTATTTTTTTTCATCACCTCCTTTGCACATAAAAAAGCCGGTTCCGTAACATAAGGAAACCGGCTGCTTTTCCAAGCCTCCGTTCTCCTTTCCACCACGGGAGGCAATCCCTTTCGGGTAGTACCTTTTCGGTCATACCTCCATAGGCGTAGGCCCTTAGGAAGTACGGCTCGGAGAACATACCTGCATAGGTTGTTTTTTTCGAAATGTAAAATTAATATTTAATCACAGGTATGTCCAATTGATAATATCCAACTGAAACCCGTCCCTGATTGATAAAATAAAAACCCGTGGTGTTGATAACAAGAGGTGTTTGGGGAAACTGCACCAGGCATTCTTCTGTTTGAAAAGAAGATGCCGGGATACGAACATCCGGTTTAAACAGCAAACCGGCTTCCGAAAGCAGTGTACGTGCCGGCCATTGAAACCGAATATAATAGAAAAAACTTTGAAAAAATCCGCTATGTTTGTGTCCGCTCTATCAGATATTTCGAGAAGGAACTGCAGAGCGGTGAAGATGTGCGGAAAATGTCACGGACGAGATAAAACCAACGTGAAAAAACAATGTCTCGAACCCGAACAGTCTTGAATATGGCAAGCTTCAGTTCTTTTTCGATGGACAACCGTGATACAAAAGATATTCCGAGCCTTGATTCAACGGCCTCTTTAACTGCCGTTGTGCTGCCGACCTCGGCAACCACATTCAGGTTAGACGGATCGATACCGATACTCTTGAGTTTTTTGTCCATCTCCAACCGCGTCCCCGATCCGTTCTCGCGCATAACAAATGGCTCGATAATGACTTCGCTCATCTCTACCATGGGAATATCCCACCAACGATGACCAAGCGGGATGATCAGTACAAGTTCATCTGGCATTATGGGAGTGTATTTAAGGCGATTGTGCTTGATCTCTGTTCCCACAACGGCAAGGTCAACATGGCGGTCCAGCAACATCTGAATTACATCTTTGCTGTCGCGGATCAACACATTGGTTTTTAATCCTGGATAAAGATGCTTGAATTCACCCAACAGGTGTGGGACAATATAATCTCCCGGAATTGTACTGGCCCCCAGGTTAAGTGTACCGATTTTTTTACCTTTAAACAGCTCAAAAGACTGGGAGAGGGCATCAAAAAGTGCCGATATTTCAGTAGCATACCGATAGAGCAATTGCCCTGCCTGGGTCAGGTGTATTTCTTTGCTGTTGCGGTCAAAAAGTTTGAGCCCCAGAAAACTCTCGATCGCTGCAACATGCTGGCTGACCGTAGGCTGAGTCAACCAGCAGGCTTTGGCTGCCATTTTGAAGCTTTTGAGCTCTACAATTTTTATGAATATTTTCAGCCTGTGAATGTCAAGCATCTTAAAATAGTACCGCACACGAGGTGTTCAAGAAAGAGTCCGACTGCCACTGCATGTAAAAAAGACTGATTGCTGTATGCTTACTATAAATCCTAAAACAACAAAAAAGCAAATCGGTAATATCAATTCCGAATAGTTATCGGATGCTTTATTTCTATCAGGCAATCATACTGCAAAATAAATAACGAGAGAAAACAGTCTATTTCATTACAGACAATAGCAGGTAATACCGCTTGTTTTTGTGTAGTAACCGATGCGGGCCGTGGTATTTTTTTTGATAAGAACGTGCTTTAGGATGCAGAAAGTATAGGCCGGGAGCGCTTTTGTGTCAATAAAGATATTGTCGCAAAATATGGGCGTTGGCGGTCTTGACAAAAATGAGGACCCGGTTAAAAAAGGGGTGGCGTGCTGCCGGTGCTGATATGGGGTGTTATGTCAGCCAAAACGGCTGTTTCTGCGCGCACCCCTGCTGTTCAGC
>JANQFE010000152.1 GCA_028278025.1 Thermodesulfobacteriota bacterium
TACACATAGACATTTTATTTTGTTCGTAAACGTTTGCCACCTTTAGTTTGATTGCAGCGGGCTATATGCTTGCTGGAAAAAGCTTAAAGCTGTCATCACGGCCCGTGCGGCTCAAGCCAAAGGCGGCAAACGGATGGAAGCACAATTTTAATTGTCCGTAAGTACTAAGAGAGAATAAGAATGAACAAAATAGCCGGCGGTGAACCTTTGGCTGATAAGCAGAAAAGAGCCACTAAGATTGTAAACCTTCTACACAAGGAGTATCCGGAGGTCCGAACAGCCCTGCACTATAAAACGACTCTGCAACTTCTGGTTGCCACTATTCTTTCGGCACAGTGTACCGATAAGAAAGTAAACGAAGTAACAAGGACGCTCTTCAGCAAATACAAATCAGCTGAAGATTTTGCACAAGCCCGCCAGGAAGAATTTGAACAGGAAATTCGTTCAACCGGGTTTTTTAGAAACAAAGCAAGAAACATTATTGCGGCTGCACAAAGAATATGTACAGCCTATGGGGGCCGTGTGCCTGATACAATGGAAGAGCTGATAACACTGCCCGGAGTTGCCCGTAAAACTGCTAACATTGTACTTTCAAGTGCCTTTAAAAAGGCCGAAGGCATTGCTGTTGATGTTCATGTTAAACGTCTTTCACAGCGGTTGGGCCTGAGCAGTCAATCCAATCCTGATAAAATAGAGCGGGACCTGATGCAGGTTGTTGCCGGGAAGGACTGGCTTGACTTTAATTACCTGCTGGTAGAACACGGCAGGAAAATCTGTATGGCTAGGAAGCCGCTTTGCACCTCGTGTGTTTTGCAAACCATCTGCCCATCCGCACAGATATAAAAAATATCTCTTATATCAATAGCTTTACATTTTCCGACAGTATCCATGAACCCCGGTGGGTTGCATGCTTCAGGGCTTCATCCAGCAACAGCAAGAATTCAGATCGTGGAATTTCACGAGCACCGAACCGCATTAAATGGGGGGTTGTAACCTGGCAGTCAATGAGATCAATTCCCCAACTATGTAAGGCGCTGACAAGGTATACCAGGGCAACTTTTGAAGCATCTCTTTTTTCTGCAAACATCGATTCACCAAAAAACACTTTTCCAAGGGAAACCCCGTAAAGGCCGCCTGCAAGTTTTTCGTTCTCCCAGGTTTCCACTGAATGAGCAAACCCGGTCCTGTGAAGGCGTGTATATGCTTTTATCATGTCCTCTACAATCCAGGTGCCTTTTTCAGTGCGTCTTTTCACGGTAGCACATTTTTGCATAATCCGGTCAAACGCTTGATCCATGGTAACGGTAAATATTTTTTTATTGATTACCCTTTTGAGGCTTTTTGTAACCTTAAGCTGGGAGGGTTGTAAAACAAGACGGGGAGAAGGCGACCACCATAGGATGGGGTCGCCTGCTGCGTACCAGGGGAAAATGCCCATGCTATAGGCCAGCAGTAACCGTTTTAAGCTCAGATCACCGCCAATTGCTAAAAGGCCGTTAGGTTCTGCTTCCTCAGGTGGGGGAAATACAAAATCGTCAGGAAGTTGATAAACAGGCATAACTCCAATTTGGATGTTAGAATTTGGATTGTGGAATTATTAAGAGGTTAACAACAATACGTATGCTCAGGCAAAAAAAGGCTGTCTTTTTATCTTCCAACCTTTTTCAGCTTTCAATTATAGGTAAAAGTGAAATGTTTTATTTCACTGTCAAGCGGCTCCTCTTGGCCTTTTCGGGGATCAAGGTCAATGATAACACGGCCCCCCTTTAACAGTTTTCCGAAAAGTATCTCAGTCGAAAGCACGTCCTTTATTTCGTTCTGCATCAGCCGGGCCAGCGGTCGTGCACCGTACTCAGGGCTAAATCCATAGCGCGCGAGCCACGTGCGCGCACGTGCGGTTAAGGTTACATTGATCCTTTTCCTGGTGATCTGGTCTTCAATTTCCCGCATAAATTTATCAACAATTTGTTCCATGATTTCAATGGACAGGGGATTAAACGTGATGATTTCATCGAGACGATTGCGAAATTCAGGGCTGAAAAGCTTTTCTATAACCTTTTTGCCTTGAGCGGTATTGACTTCCGTGCTACTGCCTCCAAAACCAATGCGTGCAGAGGCCATCTCCCGGGCACCGGCATTTGTTGTCATGAGCAGGATAACATGTCTAAAATCTGCTTTTTTCCCATTATTGTCAGTAAGGGTAGCATAGTCCATTATTTGCAGCAGGATATTAAAAATATCCGGATGGGCCTTTTCGATTTCATCCAGCAGTAACACGCTGTGGGGATGCTTTCTAATAGCGTCCGTGAGCAGTCCGGCCTGTTCAAACCCTATATATCCCGGCGGTGCTCCAATCAAACGGGCTACAGTATGTTTCTCCATGTATTCGCTCATATCAAACCGGGTAAACTGAACACCCAGAATAGCAGCCAGCTGTTTGGCCACCTCTGTCTTGCCTACACCGGTAGGCCCCATCAGCAGAAAAGAGCCGATAGGTTTATCCGGCATACTCAGTCCTGCTCGTGATCTTTTAATAGCAGTAGCAAGGCTTTGTATGGCATTGTCCTGTCCAAAAACTCTTTTGGTAAGTTCCTGTTCAAGATTCTGAATGGCAAGTTTATCGGAAGAGGTAACACTGCGGGTTGGAATTTTTGCCATTCGGGCAACTACTTTCTCTACGTCATGGGGAGTAATGTTTTTTCTGTTCGTGCTGTCAGAAGTGAGGTTGAAAATAGCACCGGCCTCATCCATCACGTCAATGGCCTTGTCTGGTAAATAGTGGTCATTGATATGCTTGTCTGCCAGTTCAACAGCCGCTTTTATGGCTGTTGCAGTATAGCTGACCCCATGATGCTCTTCATAATAAGGCTGCAGTCCTTTCAGGATATCGACACATTCACGGATGGAAGGTTCCGTTATTTCTATCTTCTGAAATCGACGTGCCAGGGCCCGGTCTTTTTCAAAATGATTCTTATATTCTTCATATGTTGTAGAGCCGATACAGCGAAGCCCCTCTGATGCAATGGCCGGTTTAAGTATATTCGAGGCATCCATTGATCCGCCACTGGTAGCACCTGCCCCCACAACTGTATGAATCTCATCAATAAAAAGAATGGTGCCCTTTTTATCCTTGAGTTCATTGATTACTGCCTTCAGCCGGGCCTCAAAGTCCCCCCTGAATTTGGTTCCCGCAAGCAGGGTTCCCATATCTAACGCATATATTTCTGTGCCGATAAATCGTTTGGGTACATCTTCCTGAGCTACCTTTAGGGCCAGACCTTCAGCAATGGCAGTTTTGCCCACACCCGGATCGCCCACATAAAGGGGATTATTTTTGACACGGCGGTTGAGTACCTGCAGGGTTCTCTCCAGTTCGGTCTGCCGTCCGATAAGAGGGTCAATGCTGCCGGCTTTTGCTTTCTCAATTAAATTAACGGTAAAACGCTCCAGGGCGCTGCTGCCGGATTTTACCTTTTTTTTGGCAACATCAGCTTTTTCTTCAAACTCATGCTTAGATGGTTCTGCCTGCCACGTTTCTTCACCTGTTTTAGGAACGCCGTGTGAGATATAATTGAGTATGTCCAGGCGTGTAACACCCTGGTACTTCAGAAAGTAAACTGCATAAGAGCCTTCTTCTTCAAGAATTGATGCGAGTACATCCCCGGCATCCACTTCACCTTTTTCAGAGGCCTGTACCTGAAGAAGCGCTCTTTGCAAAACCCGTTGAACACCGATGGATTGAACTAGTTCCTGTTTTGTATTTTCAGGGAGGGTCTCGATTTTTTCTGAAAAAAACTTCTGAAGCTGATTTTTGAGTTCTTCGATATCAGCACCGCAATTGCGTAAAATCCTGCTTCCCAATTCGTCATATAAAAGTGCATACAATAAGTGTTCAATTGTAAGCATTTCATGACGTTGTTTTTGAGCTTCCCTTACGGCTGCTGCAAAAGCTAATTCGAGTTCTTTGCGTATCATACTACACCAGTTCCATAGAACATTTTAATGGATAACTTCTTTCTCTTGCCAGTTCATGAACCATTGCAACCTTTGTTTCAGCCACTTCACTAGTATAAATACCGCAGACACCAATTCCTTTTTTGTGTACATTAAGCATAATGTGAGTAGCCTCGGCCGGTGGTTTGTTGAAAACAGTTTCAAGAACCAGAACCACAAAATCCATTGTTGTATAATTGTCGTTATGTAACAAGACCTTGTAGTGGGGTGGTTCCTCAAGTTCGGTATAGCTTTCGACCTTTTCTTCAAATTCCGGTGAACTGGCACTCATAAATTTATTACTATTAGACGGTAAACAAGGTAATAAAAATTACATTATTAGTTTATATCATCACAGGGCACCCACAGTTTGTTTCCATGTCTATAAAGATAATATATTTTTAAGTAGTGTCAATAGGCAAATAGGTTTCGGGCCCCTTCCACTACTATTATAAAAAAATTAATTACGAATTGAAACCCTTGACACGCAAAAATTATGCGGTATAGTTAAAAACTTAATTACATATTGTTTTACAATAACTTAGTGCCATGCATGTGGATGAATTTAATTATTGCCTGCCTAAAGAACTTATAGCCCAGCAGCCTTTGCACACAAGGGATACATCCCGCCTGATGGTCCTTGATCGACAAACCTGTTCCATAAAACATACATTTTTTCATCAGCTGCCCACGTATCTTAATAAAGGTGATCTGCTGGTAGCAAATGACACACGGGTTATCCCGGCCCGCCTCTACGGCAAAAAGGAAACCGGTGGCTGGGTGGAAGTTTTTTTGTTGAATTTTCTGGAACACGGCAATGAAGGCTCCCAGGTTTGGGAATGTCTACTGAGAAGCCGGAGAAAGATTGAAAACTTTTCAAAGATTATTTTCAGTCCACAATTGAGTGCCGAAATACTGGAAGAAACAACTGAGAGGACATGGAAAATTCGGCTCTGTTGCCGGGGAGATCTTGATAGGGCTATTCAGGAGCACGGACGAACACCTCTACCTCCATATATAAAGCGAGACCGCAGTTCTGCATGCGAAACGGCAGACAGAGAGCATTACCAGACAGTATATGCCAGAATGGATGGGGCTGTTGCTGCTCCCACCGCAGGGTTGCACTTCACACAACCTCTTATGAAAAAATTAAGCGACGGTGGAGCACATTTTGCCTTTTTAACACTTCATGTGGGTTATGGTACATTTCAACCCATTTGTGATGAGAATATTAAAAAGCACACAATGCACAGTGAATATTTTTGTGTCAGTCAACACACCGCACAACTTATTAATGACACACGCAGCCGAGGCGCAAGAATTATTGCAGTGGGCACAACGGCTACCAGAGCACTTGAAACCGTGAGCGCGGGGGACGGCAGCATCAAGACTGCAGAAGGCTATACAGATCTGTTTATTTATCCGGGATATTGTTTTAAAGCTATAGATGCGTTAATTACCAACTTTCATTTGCCCATGTCAAGCTTGCTCATTTTGACAGCAGCCTTTGCAGGAAAGGATTTTATCCTTGCTGCATATAACGAAGCCGTTAAACAAAAATATCGCTTTTTCAGTTATGGTGATGCAATGTTGATTGTATAGGTGCATACTAATACGGGGTTTATCAATGAGCTGTTTCAGCCCTCAAACTTTTGTAACACTGCAAGAGATGCAATAAAATAACAATTTTTTAGAAAATTTAAAAAAACATTTACTTTAGATAGCAGTCGGTAAAAATTTTTTTTCTTTTTTGTTGAATTGTGGTAAGGTACTAAGCTTGTTTTTTTACTATATGGAGGATAACCCGTGAATTTTACAATACTATCCGTAGCATATGCCATGGCTCCGCAGGCCGGGGAAGGGGCAGCAGGGGGAGGTTTTTCGGCTTTTATCCCCCTCATTCTCATGTTCGTGATTTTCTATTTTCTTTTAATCAGACCACAGCAAACAAAGGCGAAGAAACACAGAGAGCTTTTAGATGGTCTGAAGCGGGATGATATGGTTGTAACCACAGGCGGCATCCATGGGAAAATTACCGGTATTACAGATACAATTGTAACTATTGAAATTGCTTCCAATGTCAAAATCAAGGTCTCCAAAAGCCATGTAACCGGCCTTAGTCCTACAACCGGAAAACCGGATGAAAAGAAATAAACAGCGTGTAGTGTAATGTAAGGAGTAGGTTATGACTAAAAGTTTGAAGTGGAGAGCTGCTCTTATTAGTTTTGTTCTTGTATTGGCATTTGTTTACCTTGTACCTACATTCGGTTTTATGCCCCTGTGGTGGGAAGACAACCTTCCTTCTGAAAAAGTTTCGCTCGGCCTGGATCTGCAGGGCGGCATGCACTTGCTGCTTGAGGTGCAGGCAGATAAAGCGGTCGGCAATGCCATTGAACGCTATGCAGCAGACTTTGAGGAGCTTCTCTTTGATGAGCGTATTCCTTTTGATCATGTTGCCAAAATAGATACATCGCAAATTGAAGTTGAAATAATCGACCCTTCGATGAAAGAAAAGCTGGAAGAGGTTGTTGAAAAACGTTTCAGTGTATTAACAAAAGTTGCGGAAGAGCAAAAAGAGGGATCCGTAAAATTTATCCTGAAGATGGATGAAAAGGAGGCAGACTATATAAGTAAACTTGCTATTGACCAGGCCATTGAAACTATCAGAAACCGGATAGACCAGTTCGGCGTCAGTGAACCGACAATCCAGAAACATGGTGACGAACGGATACTTATTCAGCTTCCCGGTGTTAAAGACCCCAAGCGGGCCATAGACCTCATCGGTAAAACCGCAATTCTGGAATTTAAACTGGTGGATGATGAGCACAGCATCCAGGATGCCCTGAACGGCAGTGTTCCCGCGGAAAGCCAGATCCTTTATCAGCGCCAGGTTAACCCGCAGACGGGTGAGGTAAACAAGGTTCCCTATCTCCTGAAGAAAAGAACACTGCTTACCGGTGATCGTCTCATAAATGCCCAAGTGCGCATTGATTCACGTTTTAATGAACCTTATGTTTCTCTGGAGTTTGATAAAAGAGGGGGTAAAATATTTGAACGTGTCACAAAAAATAATATCAAACGCCGACTGGCAATCATTCTCGATGACAATGTATACTCAGCTCCGGTGATTCAGGAACGAATTGCCGGAGGGCAGGCCCAGATAACCGGCCGTTTCACTATGGAAGAGGCCCGTGATCTGGCAATTGTTTTGCGGGCAGGATCTCTTCCCGCGCCGGTTATAATTCTTGAGAAACGGGAGGTCGGCCCGTCATTGGGCCATGATTCGATTACTCAGGGAATTCAATCCATAATTATAGGCAGTATTGCTGTGATATTGTTTATTATTATTTATTATAAATTATCCGGCATTGTTGCCAACACGGCCCTTATTCTTAATATTTTCTTTATACTTGCCGCACTTGCCGCTTTTCGCGCAACCCTTACATTGCCCGGTATTGCCGGCATTGTACTCACGGTAGGCATGGCAATTGATGCAAATGTGTTGATTTTTGAGAGAACGCGTGAAGAACTGCGTCTGGGGAAAACTCCCCGGGCTGCAATTGACAGCGGCTATTCCAAAGCGATTATTACTATCATGGACTCAAATATAACCACACTTGTTGCAGCTGTTTTCCTGTTTCAGTTCGGCACAGGCCCTGTCAAGGGGTTTGCGGTTACACTCAGTATAGGCCTTATTGCAAGTATGTTCACTGCTATTGTTGTTACCAGGTGGGTGTTTGATTACTTTTTTATGACACGGCGTATTCAGAAATTAAGTATTTAATGAGGAACTCATTGTGCAAATAATAAGACAAAATGTTAATTTTGATTTTATCGGAAAGATTAAAATAGCAGTCACTATCTCGTGTGTCCTTCTTATGATTAGTCTGGGAAGTCTGGTTGTTGAAGGCGGACCCCGTTACGGGATTGACTTTGCCGGCGGAACCTTAATTCAGATAAAATTTTCTGCAGGACAGGTAGACATCGGTGAAGTTCGCAGGGCAATACAGCAGCTTGGCGATGAACAGGCCTCTGTCCAGCCCTTCGGTGATAGAAAAGAGAATGAATACCTTATCTATACTCAGACAACCACGGGTGATCTTGAAGGGCTTTCCGGTCAGGTGCGTGCTGTTTTTTTAGAAAAATTCGGACAAGACAGCTTTGAAATACGACGGGTAGAAATGGTAGGCCCAAAGGTCGGTAAAGATCTCAGGGAAAAGGGATTCCTGGCAGTGGTGTGTTCGCTTATCGGTATGCTTATTTATATCTGGTGGCGATTTGAATTCAGATTCGGCATTGGAGCAATTGTTGCACTAACCCATGATGTTACTATCGTATTGGGTGCTTTATCACTAACCCGTACGTCAATTGACCTGCCTATAATCGCCGCTCTGCTGACCGTGGTGGGTTATTCCGTTAACGACACTATAATTGTATGTGACCGCATCAGGGAAAACAGAAGAAAACTGGTCAGGAAGGATCTGAGACTTATAATAAACACAAGCATTAACAATACACTGAGCAGAACAATCATCACCAGCGGAACCACGTTGCTGGTTGTCCTCGCTCTTTTCATTTTTGGTGGGGGTGTGATTCATGATTTTGCCTTTACACTGCTTGTGGGAGTTATTATCGGAACATACTCATCAATTTTTATAGCAAGCCCAGTCTTTATTTTATGGGAAAAACTTCTGCACGATAAAAAGAGGCCGGCTACAGTCAAGAGGTAGGCGATGTGATCACCGTTGAACAGGCCCAAGAAATAATCCTTGCACATATCAACATACTGGGAACCGAGCGGGTTGATATACTCAGCGGCTGGGGACGTGTGCTGGCTGAAGATATCAGCGCCTCTGTTAACGTACCGCCCCTTGACAATTCAGCAATGGATGGATATGCAGTAAAATTTACTGACATCCAGGGGGCTTCTGCAGACAATCCGGTTCAGCTCACGGTAATCGGTGATCTTCCGGCCGGGTATAAAGCGCCCAGGTCATTACGAAACGGTGAGGCCTTACGGATTATGACCGGCGCACCAGTACCCGACGGGGCTGATGCGGTGGTCATGCAGGAAGATACACGTGCTGAGGGCACGGATGTTACTATTTATAAAGCAGGTTCCAAAGGTTCACATATTCGGAGGGCGGGCGAGGATATTGCAAAAGGGGATTTGCTTTTTAAGGTCGGCACACGGCTCAGGCCGGCCCACATAGGTATTCTTGCTGCTACCAAGCGGGCCTGTATCAGCGTGTATCAACGCCCGCGAGTAGCAGTACTTTCAACCGGGGATGAACTGGTTGATATTGATGAAGAGATGAGCGATGGAAAGATTGTAACAAGTAACAGCTATTCGCTCACGGCATTGGTAAAAGAAAATGGCGGTATCCCCATAACTCTGGGTATAGCCCGTGATACCAAAGAGGACCTTAAGCGACGGCTTCTTGAAGGTCTCCATGCTGATATAGTTTTAACATCGGGAGGGGTCTCGGTCGGTGATTATGATTTTGTAAAGGATGTGCTTGCTGACCTTGGTTTTGATATGAAATTCTGGAAGGTTGCCATGCGGCCCGGCCAACCACTGGCTTTCGGTATGATTCAAAACAAGCCCACTTTTGGTTTGCCGGGTAACCCGGTTTCGGTGATGGTCTCATTTGAGCAGTTTGTTAAACCTGCAATGCGCAAAATGGGCGGCCACACGGATCTTTTTACACCAACACTGGAAGCTGTTGCCCAGGAGAAAGTGACCACGCGTACGGGAAAAAAATATCTTATCAGGTGCAGGATAACCTGCAGGGATGGAGCATATTTTGTCACCACCACCGGGGAGCAGGGATCAGGAATCCTTATGTCAATGGCCAGTGCACATGGTCTTATGATTGTTCCTGAGGATCAAGATATTGTTAATCCGGGTGACAAGGTGAAGGTCCAGATTCTTGATCGTGAATTCGGTTTTGCCGACACCCCTGACTACTAACAAAGCTTGGGCCTGATAACAGCAGTGGTGCAATAGATATACAGGAATTGAAATTTCAACAAACGTTAACAGACAAGAACCGGTAGGGCATAAATAGATTTTTCAAAACAACTATTCCCTGATGCCGGCTTATTTGATTTTCCAAAGGAGAAAATTTTGTCAGAACCGTTTGTAAACCTTAAGCGTTCCCACCTGTGCGGCGAATTGCGGGTCCAAGATATTGCAGAAAAAGTTTGTGTTATGGGGTGGGTTCACAGCCGGCGGGACCATGGCGGGCTTATTTTTGTTGATCTGCGTGACCGCAGCGGCCTTCTGCAGGTAGCGTTCAATCCCGAAGCAAGCCAAGCTGCACTTGACAAGGCGCACTCTTTGCGAAGTGAATATGTAATTGCAGTTAAGGGAACTGTTGCCCACCGGCCTGAAGGAACCGTTAACCCTGAACTGCCCACTGGAGAGATAGAAGTTTTGGCAGAAGAGCTTATGGTTCTTAATGAGGCCCACACACCTCCTTTTGAGATTACCGACAGGATAGAGGCCTCAGAGAGCATCAGGCTTAAGTACCGCTTTCTTGATCTGCGGCGACCTTCAATCCAGAAAAATTTTATTATCCGTCACCATTTGTATCAGGTTACCAGAAATTTTTTTAGCGCTAAAGGCTTTTTAGAGGTGGAAACGCCTTTTCTTACAAAAAGCACACCTGAGGGGGCCCGGGATTACCTTGTGCCCAGTCGTATTGAACAAGGACGTTTTTATGCGTTGCCTCAATCGCCCCAGCTTTTTAAACAGATTCTTATGCTGGCGGGCTTTGACCGCTATTTCCAGATTGTAAAATGTTTTAGAGATGAAGACCTGCGTGCCGACCGTCAACCCGAGTTTACCCAGATTGATTTGGAGCTCTCCTTTGTTGATGAGGAAGATATTTATGAAATTCTTGAAAGCTACCTGAAAATCCTTTTTAAAGAGATTCTTGCTGAAGATATTGACATACCGTTTCCCCGGCTAACTTATCAGGAGGCCATGGATCGTTTTGGTGTTGACAATCCCGATACTCGCTTTGCGCTGGAACTGCAGGATATTACTTCCATAGTAAAACAATCTGCATTTAAAGTTTTTTCTCAAGCAATCGAGAAAGGGGGCGTAGTAAAGGGCCTTGTTGTAAAAGATGCCGCAGAATTTTCCCGCAAGGATTTAGATGATCTTGTTGAGGTTGCTAAAACATACGGGGCCGGGGGGCTGGTCTGGATACGGATAACCCCTGATGGCTGGCAGTCCCCCGTAGCTAAATTTTTGACTGATCAGGAAAAGACCGAGATCGCCACCTGTCTGGAAACGGGCCCGGGAGACCTGCTGCTTATAGTCGCTGATCCGCAGTGGACTACTGTATGCACCGCACTTGGCAATGTACGGCTCCATCTGATAAAAAAACTGCAGCTCAAGCCGTCCCAGGCATTTAAATTTACATGGGTTACCAAGTTTCCTTTGCTGGAATACTCGCCCGAAGAAAAACGCTGGGTTGCTGTCCACCACCCGTTTACCTCCCCGGTGGAAGAGGATATCACGCTGCTTGAGACAGACCCCGGGAAAGTACGCGCCCGGGCCTATGATCTTGTTTTAAACGGAAGCGAGATCGGCGGGGGCAGTATTCGTATTCATCGACAAACTGTTCAGTCTAAAATGTTTACGCTCTTGGGCATAGGGGATGAAGAGGCCGGGATGAAATTTGGTTTTTTACTTGATGCTTTGCGTTATGGAGCTCCCCCCCATGGCGGTTTAGCGCTGGGCCTGGACAGACTTGTTATGCTGATAACCGGCGAAAATTCCATTAGGGATATAATAGCGTTTCCTAAAACACAGAAAGCAGCCTGCCTGATGTCAAATGCCCCATCTCCGGTTGACCCCAAACAGCTTCGGGAGCTGCATATAAAAACGCGCTAGACTGCCGGGAAACCTCCATCTCTCCGCCAAGTCGGGATCTGCGAGCTGCGTTGCACTGAGTCCTCCTATCTAGCAACCATATAAAACTACTATCAATTATTGCAAATAACGTAATATTTTCTGCTTGATGACAGATAATAGTATCTGATACAATGCTTTTAAAAAAGTGGGGGAAACAGTGCCTCAAAAAAAGTCCGAAAAATCATTTTAATACCTGAAAGCCCTTATCCGCCTTTGTGAAGTGGTTGGGGTTTTTTTACGGGTTTTAATAATCTGAAAACTATTGTCAATTAGTACATAGGGGGGTGTATGCGTGGCTGTTTTAAAAAATGTATTAAAAGACTTTGACAATGTTTACGGTGTACTTCCTATTCCTGTATTTCTTTTTGATGAACAAACAAAAATCCTGCAGAATGTTTTAGCGGCGACATGGTTTTTCAGGCAATCCATGAGCATTACTCCACCGAATTAATCTGCAGTGACGGCGAACACATACCCATCGCGTTTAATCATACAAAGTTTGCTGGTGAGAACGGCTCTTTCAGAGGTGGTATTGTTTTCGTGACCGATAAAAGGGATGCGATTGCAACAGAGAAAAAATTGAAAGAAGCAACATTAGACAACGCGGCCTTGCGGGATCAGCTGGCCATGCAAGAGCCGGATATTGCCTTGAAGGAGAAAAAGAAGCTGGAGCAGGACGTAAAAGACGCAAACGAGTTCCTGGAAAGCGTACTGGAATCCTGCGGTGACGGGATATTCATTGCAGATGGTGCCGGAATAATAACCAGGGTGAATGAAGCTTTTGCCGCGATGCTGGGAAAGAACAAAAAAGAATTTGAGGGAATGCAAACCAGTGAGCTGGGACCATGGAAAGGCGGTGCATTTAAATCCACAACCGGAGAAATGATCACGCTGGACCAAAAATATAATGATCATTTATCAGCTCAGCTGGGAAAACTTATGGCGCTTGATACCGGCAGCAAGCTTGAAAACTGGGAATTCTATGCATTTAACAATAAAAGAGAGCTGGTCCCCTTAGAGATGACGGCCTCCATTAGAAAAGATGCTGAAGGGGTTGTTACCGGAAGTGTGGTAACTGCCCGTGATATTACCGAAAAGAAAAAGGCAGAACAGCAGCTCCGGGAAGCCTACCAGTTCCGCAACTCATTTTTTACCAATATCACCCATGAGTTTCGCACACCGCTTACCCTGGCGCTGGGGCCCATGGAAGAAATACTGCGCGGTGAGCATGGAAAGGTCAGCAGCAGGATTAAAGAACAGATAATTGTTACCCTCAGGAACTCCCGGCAGCTTCTCAAGCTGGTCAATCAGCTGCTTGACTTCAGCAGAATGGAATCAGGCAAAAAAAACAGCGTTTGCGAAACAAAAGACCTGGGCACATTTACCGCGGCGGTCTTGGAATCTTTTGTACACATTGCAAAAAAGAAGGCCGTCGAGCTGACCTTCAACCCGGGCGGCGAGATTCCCCGCGTGGCTGTTGATCCGGGCAGCTTGGAAAAGGTCCTTTTTAATCTCATCGGTAATGCTTTTAAATTTGCACAGGCGCACGGACACATAACGGTCGGGCTTGAGCGGGTCAGGATGCACGGCAACAATCCCTGGCCGGACGAAACGGTCATTGTCCGCAATGATTCCGATACGTTATCTGGGGGTTTTAAAGGCGATTTTGTAAAGCTCTCGATCAGTGATACCGGCATTGGCGTAAAGAAAAGTAATCTTAAGAAAATATTTGACCGCTTCAAGCAGGCCGGGGAAAGCTTTGCCCTTGAACAGGGGGGCACCGGTATCGGTCTTGCGCATGCCCGCGAGCTGGTAGACCTCATGGGCGGTTTTATGACGGTAAAAAGTGAGCCCGGTAAAGGATCAACTTTTGCGGTATATCTGCCTGCTGCCGATGCACCTGTTGCCGCAGGCAATGCTGCCGATGAGCTGTACCTTGATCCCGAGACAGAGTTGTCTGACATTATTGTTGAACGCAAAGCCCTGCAGGAGAGCATAACCGGCACAAAACCGCTTATACTCATCGTTGATGACAATGCGGATGTGCGCCGCTTCATAGCGGGGATTATAAAAGAAGAGTATGATTTTGTTGCTGCCGCTCATGGGCGGGCGGGCCTGCAAAAAGTTGAAAAGCACCGCCCGGATTTGATCCTCTGTGATGTAATGATGCCCGAAATGGACGGACCCGAGTTCATGAAGCGCGTTAAATTCAATCCCGGCCTGAAACAGACTCCCTTCGTATTCCTCACAGCACGGGCTGACGTTGAGATGAAGGTTGCCGGTTTAACAGACGGTGCGGATGACTATATTGTAAAACCGTTTAACTCGCTTGAGCTGCTTGCGCGCATAAAGTCCCTTCTGAGAATACGCAGCCTGCAGCAGGTAACCACCGAGCAGAAAAAGCAGATAAACGGCCTTACCCGGAAATTAGAAGGAAAGTACAGCTACGGTAATATTTTAGGCAACAGCCCGCCCATGCAGGCCGTCTACTACCTGCTTGAAAACATAAAGGACACTGATGCAGCCGTGCTGATTACCGGTGAAACCGGCACCGGTAAAGAGCTTGTTGCCAATGCCATCCATTACAACAGCCTGCGCAAAGACCGACCCATGGTTTCGGTTAACTGCGGCGCTATCCCCAAGGAGCTCATGGAGCGGGAGTTTTTCGGACACATCAAGGGGGCCTATACCGGTGCGGTGGAAAGCAGGAGGGGCTATTTCGAAGAGGCAGCCGGTGGGACTCTGTTTCTGGATGAGATAGCGGAACTGGACAAGGGCATGCAGGCAAAGCTCCTGCGGGTGCTGGAATATGGTGAGATAATGCGGGTGGGTGATGCTGCCGCAACAAAAATAAATGTGCGCCTGATTGCGGCAACCAGCGCGGATCTGCACCAGGCGGTCAAAAAAGGGTACTTCAGAAAAGAGCTGTTTTACCGGCTCTATGTTGTGCCGGTCAACCTGCCGCCCTTGCGGCAGCGCGGGGAGGACATCCCCCTGTTGATTGAGCATTTCCTCAAAGAGTTTCAATCACAATACGGTAACGGCAGGTCGTCTTTGAATGAGCGTGAAATGAATATCCTTAAAAATTATTCCTACCCCGGCAATGTCCGCGAGCTCAGGCATATAATCGAGCGGTACTGTCTGCTGGGAGGGGCAATAGTCAAACAGCTTCAGAGCACGGAAGAATCCCCACGGGGATTTTCGCGCGACATACAGTTTGAAGAGATCCTGTCAACGCCTTTCCCGCTGAAGGAGGCCCGGGCGTTCGTGGAGCGTGAAATAATCAACCACACCCTGAAAATGTGTAATAATAATTATGATAAAACAGCCCGGCAGCTGAATATCTGTCTTGCCTCGCTCTACAACAAACTCAAAGAATATGAAATGAACTAGTTTCTGGATACTGGTTAAGAAGCTTAAGTTCTAAATAAATAAAATAATTCTAAATTTTTAAAAACAAAATCCCTCCAAACAAGCCGAATATAAACAGTTTACTTTAGCTTTTCTATTTTTTTAGAAATTGCATTGGTTTTAGCCGCACAAAACCCTTCCCCGATTTTTCTATGTTACTGTAATAACATGTTTTTTTATTTCCGGGTAATTGGCATACATATTGTTTACAAAAAGATTACTCACCTGGTTTCTTAAAAAACAAGGGAAAATAATAAAAATTTGTACGGGAGGGAGAAAATGAAGAAAATATGTAGTGTTTTGTTTTTTATTTATTTTTGCCTGGCTAGTAGTCAGTTCCATAAATAATATAGCACATATCAGGCAACTGAAATTTCATCCATTTTATAATGCCATTTGAAAATTACTGGTTCTTCATTG
>JANQFE010000154.1 GCA_028278025.1 Thermodesulfobacteriota bacterium
GCCTTATTTTCTTTTTGTCTCAAATTGTGTTGCTATAGTTCTCTTCTGTTCCTTTTTCCCTCTGTAAACAAAGGCTGTGCTGCGTCGGGACAGGCTCTATATAGGGAAAATTTGTTACTAAATTTATACTATAGCAATCACTTCTATGATTAATGCGGTCTGGTGGAAAATAATTGCTTTATTCAAGAAAATTATTATCGATGGGTTAACACTCATCCTACGCCTTTTTATGACAGGATGAACAGGATTGACATGATTTTTTAACATGGCTGTCGCCATGTTAAAATCATCCCGTTTATCTTGTTAATCCAGTCTAGAGCATTTTTGCCGGCATGGTAGCATTTTTTGCTGCCTGGCCGGCATAGCAATTGTTAAAAAAACCAAGATTTTTTTAAGATCCTGAGGATAGATCGGACCTTTCCAATTGTCAAAAGAAAATCAGCTGGTGCCCATTCTGATCATATTATGCGTTCCCTGTAACACATCCAAATTTTTAATCAGCATAAACTATTTGTATGTATTTAACAATGTGCATGCACATACTGGCATGCGAGAATAATTTGCGTTTTTGTACGGAACAAGTGTAGGATTAAGAAAGGGAGGGAGAATTACAAGTCTTATAGAATTGGTTTTGTATTATACCTTTGACCTGAAAGGACATGGATGTTTTTCTCCCGCAACGTTGCGGGAGAAAAAAGTCTGCGTTCGTCTGCGTGATTTTGCGGTTAGGTAGTTTTGAAGACCCACGTCCAATGGACGAGTATAATTGCTTGCATTGTGCAGGAGGTTTGAATCTTCATGGCAGAGCTTTTTGGATGGGCAGGAAAGATACTCTGTGTAAATTTAAGGGATGGAGCGCAGAGCAGTATTGCAACCATGCAGCATGCTGATCGTTTTGTCGGTGGGCGGGGGATTGCCAGCCGTCTGTACTGGGAGCAGATACAGCCTGAAACAGGTGCTTTTGATCCTGAAAATTGCCTGTATCTCATGAACGGCCCACTGGCAGGAACCCGGGCTCCGGCAGCTTCTCGCTGGATCATCGTGGGCAAATCGCCCATGGCTTTCCCGGAACAGTATGCCTGCGGCAATCTGGGCGGCCGCCTGGGGGCTGCATTGAAGTGGTCCGGGCTTGACGGATTGGTAATTTCCGGAGCTGCTGCAAAACCGGTGATACTGGTAATCACATCAGACGGGAAGTGTACCTTAGAGGATGCAGCCGCTTTGTGGGGAAAAGATGTGTTTGAAACCATTACCCTTCTTCAGAACAGATACGGCCGGAAAGCCTGCGTGGCAACTATCGGCAGGGCCGGTGAGATGCGGGTACGGTTTGCCACGGTCATCGGCTCAGGAGGTGTTTCTGCTACCAAAGGATTCGGGGCAGTTATGGGCGCCAAGAACTTAAAGGCTGTAGTAGTTATAGCCGACAAAAAACAATTGCCTTTGGCACGGCCGGAATCGTTTAAAAAAGTCAAACAGGATATACTCAGGCTGGGAACAGGAGAGGCATCTGAGCGCTACTGGGTGGAGCCCATGATTGAAGATATAGAAAAAATTAAGAGCGCCTACTGCTACGGCTGTCCGGGAGTATGCAAACGGGCTCTGTACAAACACAAGAGCGGAGAACAGGGATACCGCAAAACCTGCTTTTCCGCATTTTATTATGGTACTGCTGAGCAGAATAAAACCGGCAAACTCGCTGAGGCAACCTTTTATGCTACCCAGCTTGCAAACAGGCACGGGCTTTGCGCCATGGAGCTTCTTATGCAGAGTTTCTGGCTGCCAAAGGCCCTGCAGCAGGGCCTTATCGATCCTGAAAAGACCGGATTGCAGCTTGAAAAGCTGGGCACATCATCCTGGATTGAAAGGCTGATCACCATGATTATTGACCGTAGTGATATCGGAGATCTTTTGGCCGAGGGAAGCCGCCGAGCGGCCCGTGAACTGGGCAACACTGATATTTTGGAGGGAATTGTAACCGGAACAGGTTTTCTTGCAGCCATATATAACCCGCGCATGTTCCTTTCAACTGCTCCAATGTATGCTACCGAGCCGACCTTTCCTATCACCCAGCTGCATGCGGTAAGCTTTCCCATGGTCAAGTGGATGGTATGGATGGGAACCGAAGGCAGTATGGGTTTTTTGGATACTCACAAACTGCGGCATCTGGCCAAGACGTTCTGGGGGGATGAACGGGCTGCCGAATTTGATTCACCGGAGTGCACCGGGTCTTCTGCTGCAATCATGCAGAATCGTGCCTTTGCAAAGGAAAATATTATTTTCTGTGACTGGTTCTGGCCGATTGACTATTCCGGCAGTTCTAAAACCGGGGTAGGGGACCCGGCACTTGAGGCCCGACTTTTTTCTGCAGGTACCGGGATGGATATGGCAGCGGAAGATTTCTTGCTTTCAGGGGAGCGGTGTGCAAATCTGTGTAGAGCCATTTACTTACGGGAAGGACGGCGCGGCCGTATTGATGACACTCTTGATGAGTTTAACTTTACCCGCCCGCTGGAAGAACAGCCGGCCCCGGTTGGTATTTTTAATCCTGATTTGATGCTGCCGGGTAAAAACGGCGAGCTTTTTACCTGCAAGGGGGCAACTGTTGACAAAGATGTTTTTAAAAAAGTTATGGATGAGTATTACTTGACGCGCTCATGGGATATTACTACTGGACTGTTTACCAGAGACGGTCTTGCAAGACTTGATCTGGAAGATATTATGCCGGAGCTGGAAAAGAATGCATTTCTGGCGGAATGAAAGCTGAAAAGTGAGAGCAGAGCACGAGATAAAAATTTGCGGCACCGGATTGTCAGAGCCGGCATTACGTGATATAAAGTTTAATAAAGATATATAATCATAATAATTATATAATAAGGGAAGGAACAGGCATGCGAAGAACAACAATTTTTTCTGCAATACTTTTAGCGTTATTTTTTCTCCTAATAACAACTGTTTATGCACAAGACCCTCTGCTGAAACAGGCCCAGGCTTTATTTAAGCCGATTCCAAAGGAGCCTCCGGTACTGGAAAAAAATCCCGTTACCCCAGAAAAAACAAAACTAGGGAAAATGCTTTATTTTGATCCGCGGCTTTCAAAAAGCGCCCTGATAAGCTGTAATACCTGTCATAATATCGGGATAGGTGGGGCCGATTATCAGGAGACGTCCATAGGACACGGATGGCAGAAAGGAGGCCGAAATGCACCGACGGTTTTTAATGCCATCTTCAATATAGCCCAGTTTTGGGATGGCCGGGCACCTGATCTGAAAGAACAGGCCAAAGGGCCTGTACAGGCGGCTGTGGAAATGAACAGCACCCCCGATCATGTTGTGCGGACCCTTTCAAGCATGCCTGAGTATTGGGAACTTTTTGCACATGCATTTCCAGGTGAAAAGAATCCTGTGAGTTTCGAAAACATGGCTAAAGCTATTGAGGCCTTTGAAGCTACCTTAATCACTCCGGATTCCCGTTTTGATCAATTTCTTAAAGGTGAGGTTACGGCCCTGATGGCAGTGGAGAAACAGGGACTAAAACTTTTCATACAAAAGGGTTGTGCTGCCTGTCACGGGGGCCTTAACATGGGCGGGACAGGATATTTCCCTTTCGGTGTTGTAGAAAAACCTAAAGATGAAATTACAGCCGGGGACCTGGGTCGTTTTACACTGACCGGTGTCACGTCTGACCAGTATGTGTTTAAGTCACCGTCTCTGCGAAATATTGAACTCACCATGCCGTATTTTCATTCAGGTAAGGTCTGGAGCTTGAAGTCGGCTGTAGCTCTTATGAGTTCAGCGCAGCTCGGTATTTCGCTGACTGAGGAACAAACAGACAAAATTGTTGCGTTTTTAAAAGCAACCACAGGGGTTCAACCCAGGATTACTTACCCCATTCTTCCGGTTGCAACAAAGGATACGCCGACCCCAAAACTTGATTAAAAATTATGCTGCTTGTTGCCGACAATCTACAAATAATCTATAAGAATATTGAGGAGGCAATCAAGACCCTGGACCCCAAACCCATTCAGGATTTGGTGAAAGAATGTGAAGCAGCAGGGGCCGAGGCTATTGATATTAATTCAGGACCGCTGAGCCATGATCCGGCAAAGAAAATGGCTTTTCTCGTTGAAGCAATCCAAGCGGTTTCAGATCTTCCGGTTTTACTTGATACGTCGAACCCCAAGGCTATAGAAGCCGGCCTGCAGGCTAATAAAAAACAGGCAATCATCAATGGGTTTTCTCTGGAGCCCGCAAAACGTGATGCCATTCTGCCGCTAGCCCGAAAGTATGAAACCGATATAATCGGTTATCTTTTGTCAGCCAATGGACATGTTCCTTCAAATGAGGCAGAACGATTACATGTAGCTATTGAACTCTACAAGGCCTTTCAACAGGCAGGGATAGATAATCAACATCTTATTATTGATCCGGTTGTTGTTCCGGTTATGTGGCACAATGGCACTGAACAGGCCATAGAAATATTGTCTGCTGTGCGTAATCTTCCAGAGGTCTTGGGTTTTGCCGTGAGGACAATTGCGGCTCTTTCAAACCTTACAACCGGTAAAGGGCCCCTGGGAGCAAAGCTTCTTTTGGAGAAAGCCTACCTTCCCATGCTGGCATCAAGCGGCCTTAGTATGGTGCTGTTGAATATTTTTCACCACGAAACCGTAAATATTGCTAAAACCTGCAAATTGCTTACCACTCCAAATATTTTCACCTGGGAAGAGCTCACATAATTTTCATTGCAACTCTTGTGTATTTGTACTATTAAAATAGCACTTTCCAGTGTAATAATCGTGACTGAATGCCTAGGAGTTTTTTTAATATAACTGTTGTGAGAAAGGATATGATTTCATGAAAATACTTCTGGTGCACCCTGAATATCCCAACACTTTCTGGAGCTTCAAACATGTTCTGCGTTTTATTTCCAAAAAAGCAGCTTTTCCGCCGCTGGGGCTTCTAACTGTTGCCGGTATGCTTCCGCGGGACTGGGATCTGCGTCTGGTTGATCTCAACATAGAACGGCTCAGGGACCTGGATATCAAATGGGCCGATTATATAATGATCAGCGGTATGCTGATTCAGCAGAAATCGGTCGACCAGATCATAGAGCGCTGCCAGCGGCTCAACGCGAAAATCATTGCCGGCGGGCCTCTCTTTAACAGCTGTCCGGAAACGTATATGGAGGTAATTGATCATTTGATTCTCAATGAAGCCGAGCTGACCCTGCCGCCTTTTTTAGAAGATTTGCAAAACGGGGTTGCGCGGGAGGTATATCGATCGGATGAATTTCCCTGCCTTTCATCAACACCGCTTCCTCGCTGGGATCTCATAAAGATTGAAAAGTATGCCGCTCTGATGATTCAATGCTCCCGGGGTTGTCCTTTTGATTGTGAGTTTTGTGATATTACGGCACTTTTTGGCCGTAATCCCCGTCTTAAAGAGACAGATCAGCTTATTGCCGAACTTGAAGTGATTTACAGTCTTGGCTGGCGAGATAGAGTGTTTATTGTTGATGACAACTTCATCGGACATAAGCAGAAGATTAAAGCAATTCTGCCGCGTATGATAGCCTGGATGCAAGAGCATAACTATCCCTTTCTCTTTATGACGGAAGCTTCCATTAACCTGGCAGATGATGATGAGCTGATTGAGCTGATGGTTCAGGCTGGATTTGACACGGTCTTTATCGGGCTGGAAACCCCCAATGATGAGAGCCTGCGGGAATGCGAAAAGAACCAGAACTGCAGCCGTGATATGGTGGCGGCTATTCAAAAGCTTCAGGAATGCGGCCTACAGGTGCTGGGCGGGTATATTGTCGGCTTTGATAATGACGATGAGAGTATCTTTTCCCGCCAGATTAATTTTATTCAGGAGTCAGGGGTCGTTACCGCAATGGTCGGCCTGCTCAACGCCCTACCCAACACCAAGCTGTGGCACAGGCTCAAGAAAGATAACCGGCTTGTCCTGGATACCTCAGGGGATAATACAGACGGTTCCATCAATTTCATTCCTAAAATGGATTTAAACAAACTTGTTGAAGGTTATCGTCAGGTTGTTAAAACCATTTACAGCCCGCGCCATATTTATCAGCGGGTCTCAAAATTCCTGGAGCGATATCAACCCCGCAGAAAAAGAAGAGTCCATTTCTATGAGATCAAAGCATTCCTGAGGTCAATTTTTTATTTAGGCATTTTGGGCAATGGCCGGTCCCAGTGGTATTTTTGGAAGATGTTTGCCAAATCAATTCTCTTCTACCGGGGTGCATTCTCTGAAGCCATGACACTGATGATATACTGCCATCACTTCAGGAAGGTCGCCGAAAAAGTTTAATCACTGTCTTTAAAGCCCATACAGAATCTTTTCACAAATTGTCTTGACACGCAATACTTTGTCTTACCAAACAAGACAAAACCACTAATACCCCCCTTTTCCTCTACTAAAGTAAAATAATAACTGTCTGTTTTTACATGACTATTTATTTAAATGGTCAAAAAAAATTTTTGGCATAGTTTTTGTGAGTCTTTTGTATGAATATTGAACTGTTTTCATATGAAAACAATACCTGCAGCAAGAGAGAGCAATGATCAATGAATCCTAAGTCACGATTAATCCTGGGATTAACCTTTCTCATGGTGATTCTGTTCTTTTTAGGCGGATATGCTGTCTATGAAGCCAGGGAGCTTGCAGCGATTTCTCGCAAACTGTATTTGCACCCTCTGACAGTGAGCAATTCCGTGAGAGACATTAAGTCCAACATCAATGCCATGCATAATAGCATGAAGGATGTTGTGCTTTCCAGAACAGCAGAAGAAATAAACGTTGCAATCTCCCGTGTAAATTCTTTGGAGAGGGAAACATTCAAAGCATTTGGGCTTGTGGGTCGACGTTTTCTGGGGGATGTAGCATATGTTGTGGCCGCTTATATTGATTTTAAGAACTGGAAACCGATCCGTGCAGAAGTAATTACACTAACGCGGCAGGGCAAGTATGCAGAGGCTGCGGCGATCACACGGGACACAGGTGCCAGGTATATTGATCAAATGTTTAACGGGGCAGACGGTATTTCCGGTATTAATTACCTTCTTGAGTTTGCAAATAATAAAGCAGAAGAACTGCAGAGACGGGCTGCGGAAAAAGAGAAAAGAACAATTGCGCAGCTCTCCGTGCTTGTTCTTGCAGCTATTGTCCTGTCCATTATAGTTGGATTTCTGCTGTTTAACAGCCTGAAGGCCTCGTATGCCTTAGAGGAGAGTGAAAAGCGTTACAAGAGCGTGGTTGATAATATAGGGATCGGCGTTGCCCTTATCAGTCCCCGTATGGAAGTACTGACCCTTAACAAACAGATGCGACAGTGGTATCCGGATACTGATACGGCTAAAAAGCCACTCTGCTACAAGGTCTTTCACAGTCCTCCCCGAGAGGAAGTCTGTGTTAACTGTGCCGCTTATCAAACCTTTGCAGATGGAGAAGTTCATGAATCCATCGTTGATACCAGTGCGGGGGGGAGGTCTGTGACCTTTCGTATGATTGCAAGCCCTATAATAGATAAAAATGCTCAGATAGTTTCTGCTATAGTAATGGTTGAAGATATTACAGAGCGTATACAGGCTGAGCGGGAACGCAGTCGGATGTTTACTGCTATTGAACAGGTACAGGAAAGTATCACCATTACTGATGCACAAGGGCTGATTGAATATGTTAATCCTTCCTTTGAGCAGTTAACCGGTTATAGCCGTGAGGAGGTGCTTGGTAAACATGGCAGCCTTCTGTCAAGCGGCAAGCATACTATGCAGTTTAAAAAAGAAATGGTAGAGACCTTCTCCAGAGGTGATATCTGGAAGGCCCATATGATTTGCAAGAAGAAGGATGGGAGTTTTTTTGATACTGAGACGATGATTTCTCCTGTTAAGGATGCCAGTGGAAAAATATGCAACTATGTCAGTATTATGCGGGATATATCAGACCGAATACGTATTGAGACCCAGCTGAGGCAGGCCCAGAAAATGGAGGCAATCGGTACGCTTGCAGGCGGCATTGCTCATGATTTCAATAATATTCTTGGAGCTATTATCGGGTATACCGAGCTGGCTCAGGACGGCATACCGCAAAGCAGCCCAACGCATGGATATCTGAGCGAGGTTTTAACATCCAGCAAGCGTGCCAGGGACCTGGTGAAGCATATTCTTACTTTCAGCCGTAAAAACGAACACGAGCGCAAACCGGTCCAGCTGCATACCATAGTGCAGGATTCTCTCAGAATGCTCCGGGCCGCCATTCCTGCTACTATTACGATATGCCAAAACCTGGAAGAGCATTCAGATACAGTTTTAGCCGACCCGGTCCAAATCCATCAAGTTATTATAAACCTGTGTACAAATGCTGCCCAGGAGATGCAGGAAACAGGCGGTATTTTAGAAATCAGGCTTGCGCCAGTGGTGCTTGATGCCGCAGAGGTAAAGGTCCATCCCGAACTGCGTCCGGGCTCTTATGTACAGCTGACCATTAAAGATACCGGGAATGGCATCAGACCTGAAGTGATCGAGCGTATTTTTGATCCTTTCTTTACCACAAAAAGTGTAGGGGAGGGCACCGGCATGGGCTTGGCCGTAGTGGATGGAATTGTGAGGGCGCATAATGGAACTATAACTGTAGAAAGTAAAGTTGGAGAGGGAACGATATTCCGTATCCTGTTGCCAAAAAGCACTGCAGAACTGGAAACAAAACCGGAAGAAGTTGAGGATGCCTGCGGGGGAGGAGAATGTATTTTATTTGTTGATGATGAGGAAGCCTTGGTAAGAAGCGGTAAAAAGATGATGGAGTCACTGGGATACACTGTTATTGCTATAAGCAGCAGTACGGAGGCCCTTGCAGTATTCAGCAGGGAACCTGACAGATTCAATCTTGTTGTAACTGATCAGACCATGCCGAATTTGACAGGATATGAGCTTGCATGCAGGCTTATTGATATCAGGCCGGATATTCCCATTATACTCTGCACGGGATTCAGTGAAACCGTTTCGTCTGCAAAGGCAGAGTCGGTAGGCATTAAAAGACTGGTTATGAAACCGATAAACAAAAAGGAAATGGCACACATAACAAGAAGCGTGTTAGATGATGGGAGCGCTGCAGATACAAGAGCATATGGCAGACAGAGCCACAGTAAAGCCCTTCAACAGGGATGAATTCATGGAAGCGGTGCGGGCATTGTTATAAATGAGAGGGTGAGTGTTTCAGGAATTAGTAGAATTTAACTTACAGGTTTTTCCATACAGTATAAGCAGCCTTCTCGGTCCCGTCGGATTTAATGAGTCCCATATCATCAGTTTCATCAAGATCATGCAGCCAGGGCCAGCCAAACAAATGGAGATCGATCCCCTGGGACACGCTAAGCCGTCCTGTAACCTCAGAAATAAAAGCTGCCTGGCCCTGTTCACCTCCATAAAAATCGGTTGATGGCCAGCCTATTTCACTAAAGCCAATCAGTTTATCAGGCACGTGCCCCAGAATCTTTGCATAATAATCATCAGGAATGGCGTCAGGGCTATTAAAAGGATTCGTTAATGAATCATCATCTGTGACTTTCCTGACGCTATGGGGGTAGCTGGTAAAAACTATGATATCCAGGGTAGCCGGATCAAACAGATTGAGCACGTTAAGATCTGCTTCACGAAGTTCATCAACAATTTCACGCGAAAAGACACAAAAAATATTGGTTTCAGGAGAGAGCTGTTTTGCAGCACCGTAAATCTCCTCATACAGACTCACAAAATGCTGAAAGCCGTCTGGATCACTTTCCTGAATGCCGTATTGTTCATACCACCGGTTGACCTCGTTGCCGATTGACAGATAAAGGGGACGAACGGCCGTGAGGGCATCAAGAACGGCCTGCTTATATAAGGCTCTCCAGGCAGGGTCACTCAGCGTGGCGCCTGGCATATTTTCCGGGACTTTTAAAGCCAACAAGCCAGTTTCAGGATCCTTATCAATGAATGAAAAATTGATAATCGGAAACATCCGATTGCCGCGTACAAGCTGCTCTACAAACAAAGTACCGGATTCTCCTGCAAGGTCTCCGGCAAAATCCCAGAAACCCGAGGAGCCGATTCCGCCGGCCCATACAGGAGCCCATTCTGCATGCAGGGCAGCTTGTTTGTAGGCACCATCAATTGTCTGTCCGTCTCCTGGAATAGGTAAAATACCCTTGTAGAATCCCCTGTCAGGGATTTGCGGGGAATCAGCCGGAGTTACGGCAGTCGCGTTATCAGGTTGTTCGGGAGGAGAACAATGTGTGCAAGGCAGGCTAAACACTGCTACTGCCAGCAGTACCCTGATACTACGCGTGAGGCTTGAGTTTTTCAACAACATTTTGAGCAACGATGTCATGAAGTGAAACACCCCGGCTTTTCACCGGTGTTTCTGTTTGAAGTTTTTTCAAGCAGCTAAACAAACAAGCTGATTATTATTGAGCATTTTGCCATAATTTGTTAAACACTATCTTCATTGTTTTGGCAATAGATGGTGAGGTAATAGCGAGTGCAAACAGCGGCTGCTGTCCCGAAAAGAACACAACCGTATCGTCATGAATCATAAAAGAGTCTTCCATACCCATATCTTCCGGCAGGCAGCGTGTTTCACGCAGCTCCTGGGAATCTGATGATTGGTAATTGCGCATCACGGGGGAGTCCGGTACCAGCATCTTTACCAGAATGTTACGTTCCACTCGTGTCGGAATATAGTAATCGTTTTCATAAGCCTGTTCGTAAAAAACCATGATGTTTTCAATCCCCCCGGCATAATACACAACCTTTTCCTTGCATTCCAGGGTTCTCTCGGCAAAGGTCTTAAAATCCTGTGGTGTGCGGGCGAGTTCTATTGCCGGAATACCGGCTGTGTTCGGTGATAATGCATCCATGTGCTATGCTCCTTCTGCAGATACGCTGCAAGATGATAATGTTTTCGTTACTACTATGAGAACCCATTTTATGCAAAATTAGACAGATAAATCAAGATTACTTTGAAGAAAAATTGGGTGTTTGTAGGCAGAAAGCGTGAGGGGGAGGAGCGGTTTGTGGAGCGCTTACGGCATACATGAGGACGTGTCACGTTCCGTCATGCCATTGCTCCCCAGAGCGGATCCGTCTGGACACTGGGGAGGTAATGATCAGGATTTAGAGGTACCTCCTGATTATAATTGTTAATACAATTCCGTAATGTTTACCTCTGGAGATGATGATATGTGTTCATTTTGGAAAAACAAACGGTAATATTTTGTGTAGACTGTTCCGATAATCCTAGTATTAACTCTATACTTTTGAGAACAAATACTTGAGGAGTACGCCATGTATAAACTTATGTGCATTGCAGCAGTTTCGGTAATGATTGCATTCTTGCCGGGCGGGATTGATAAAGCCTGGTCTTCATCCGTTACGGTTGGCCCGGAGGTAACGATTTACAGTAGTGCAAAGGGAGTAGATTCTGCGGCCCTGACCTGCAACACTCAGAGCGGAGAATATTTGGTTGTATGGGAAGATGATATGACTCTTTCATCCGGACTGTATAATATAAAGGCCCAGCTTTTAAAAAGTGACGGATCAGCCCAGGGGAGCGTTATTGATATAGCCGTTTCACAGGGTGTAATGCCGCCCTCAACGCGCGGATATCCGGACGTTGCTTACAGCTCTAAACAAGATAAATACTGTATTGTTTATGTGGAGGATAGTCAGGCTGTTGTGGAAATCCTGGCAAGTGACGGTACCAGCGAATATTCCAGTTCCATACCTAGAACACCGGGAAATGACCACAGTTTTCCGGCTGTCGTCTATAACAGCAATGCTGATGAGTTCCTGGTTGTATGGGATCATTACATCGGCAGCACGGGCTCTGATATCGAAAGTATGCGAATTACCCGGTCTGCTAGCGGCTACAGCCTGACGGGTACAGAAGTAAACATTGCCACCGGCTGGGATACGGGAGGTGACGGCATAGATCGATCCTCTCCTGATGCAGCCTATAATGCCGACCGTAATGAATATCTGATTGTCTACACCTATGGAGATCCTTCTTCCAATGCAGATATTTACGGGAAAATAGTGCCGGCAGATTTATCCGGTGCGCTCTCAAAAAATGAAATCATATTTGAGAACAATACTGATAATCAGAGAGATGTTTCCGTAGCTGCCGGTAATGATGAATACCTGGTTGTATGGGAGGAATTCCCCAGCAGCAACTACATCAGGATATCTGGTCGCCGGTTGAACGGGGACAGCACCCTGCCGGGCAGTTCCTTCGTAATTGGTGATGTAGATAAAACTTGTAGTAATCCAAAAATCGCCTATTCACCCCGAAACGGCTTTATTATTGCTTTTGACTATAGCTCGAACATACAGGGAAATTATGTTGTGAATACGAAGGGAAATTATGTGCTTTCAGGCACTGATTCTCCGGTGTACACTACACCGTTTAATATTAGCGCTGATGCTGTGACAAAAGATATCGCCTGCCAGGAATCCGACGAATGTTTTGAGGTGCATTCACAAATATTTGCAAGCGGATATGGCGGGGTGGTTTTAACGGTCGATTCCGCTTCCTCAACCACGACATCAACAGGCAATACTGCCCCAACAGCATCATTTTCTGTAAATCCTACAGTAGGCGATACAGCCACCGCTTTTCTGCTGGAGCCGTTTGCCAGTTCGGACGCTGAAGACCCCCTTGCAGTGCTCACAGTGCGGATCGACTGGGAGACTGACGGGACCTGGGATGATACGGTGATGGCCGATGTTGATGCATCGCACCAGTATGGGGCCGACGGAACGTATACTATTACAATCGAAGTTGAAGATACCGGCGGACTCACCGACCAGGCCACCCAGCAGGTTAAGGTTCTGTCCCAGTCAAGCGGCAACACCGACCCCACTGCTTCATTTACCGTTGATCCCTCCAGCGGTGATACCTCCACCACGTTCAGCTTTGATGCTTCCGAATGCAGTGATGCCGAGGATGCCGCAAACTCCCTTGAGGTGATGTGGGACTTTGACGGTGACGGGGTGTGGGATACGACCTTCAACACCACTAAGACTGCTACGCATAAGTATACGGCAGGCGGAACCTACGATGTTGAGCTGGTAGTAACCGATTCGGGCGGACTGTTTGCCACCGCAGTCCGGCAGGTAGTTGTCAGCGCTACTGAGTCATCCGGTGATGGAAGCAATACAGACCCGAATGCTGTGGCAAATGTTTTTCCGCCCGAAGGCCCGGTTGATATCGAATTTGAGTTCAATTTTGAAGAATCAACCGATGCTGAAGATGCCCCGGAACAGCTACAAGGCCGTTGGGATTTTGAATCTGATGGGCAGTGGGATACGGACTACTCAACTGAAAAGTTTGTTTTGCACACGTTCGATCATCCTGATGTATACCTGGTAACCCTCGAGGTTCAAGACAGCGGTGGACTGACAGCCCAGGATACGATAGAAGTGCTGGTAACCGAAGCCGGCGGCTGTGCGCTGGATGAGCTGCTTAACAATGACCCGGAATCTATAGCTGCTTTAAAAAAACTTCGGGATGACAAACTTGCAGGAAGCCGGCTGGGCCGCAGAATCATCAGAACCTACTACCGGCTCAGTCCTACAGTAGCAAAATTGCTTGAAAGCTCACCACAACTAAAGGCAGCTGCCGGGAAGTGCCTGCAGTTTTTTTTAGCGGATTAAGAATGCCTGCTTCAAGGCAATCACCACACTCGGAACGAGTGACTTGGTTTAAACCCGAGAAGGTGGTAAAAGCAGAATAAAGCTGCACGGCAGGGGTGCGCGCAGAAAAAGCCGTTTTGGTTGACATAACACCCTATATCAGCCCCGGCAGCACACCACCTCTTTTTTAACCGGGTCCTCTATTTTTGTCAAGACTGCCGGAGTCCATATCTTGTGACAACTTTTTTATTGACACACAAGCGCTCCCGGCCTATACTTTCTGCATCTCAAAGCACGTTCTATCAAGTATCAAGAAGATCAAGAGTATCAAGTATCAAGAAGAGATCAAGGTTTTTTCTTAGGTGCATTCTTGGTTTCATCTGTTGATAGCTTTGTAACCCAGCCTACTCTCTTGAAAAGTGGAATAACAGTTTTTATTGTTTATTTCATTTTTGTGATTTCAATTTGTGTTAACAATTATTACTACATCTCAATATCTAAAAAACCACTCTTAACATCAGAATATAGGGACACTTCCCATATTAATTTGCTTGAGCCTTGTGGGGCCTTCCTGCTTTGCCGGGTAAAAGCCTCCGAGACAGCTTTCTCTCAAGCTTCTTTATGAAACCCTCACTGCCCAAGGGACGTCCCGTTGAAGTGGCCTGCCTGATTTTCTGCTCCTTTTCAGAATCATGCTTTCTCAGAAATTTTCTATACTCCTTTCTTGCTTCTCCGTCAAGCCACTCCTGCCCGCTGACCACTGCATCGCCTTTGCCGCTTATGTTGGCCCGGCAACTCGACCAGACATAGTTTTCCGGTCTTTCTAACAGATATGCCTTTACCGGATTCATCTCAAGGCATGCTTCAGGGTAGTACGCTATCTGCTGCTGCATCTCAATAGTATTACGGGAAGTGTCCCTATATTCCTGGTTTCAGCCTTCCTTTTCCGTGCGGTAAAGCAAACAATGTGGTTAGGAATGTGAACGCCGTTTTTGAATTAGTTTTTTGGGGGCAAAATGAACGACTGCGTGTCCGGATGTTTTCTGCACCTCACGCAAATCAGCACAGATTGCAGAAAGATCGCCTTTAAATTTTTTCGTATGCTTCATGCGGTGCTTTCGCACTTCTTCAACAATAGGATCTTTCATTTGTCAACCTCCAACAGTTCTTCCGGAGAACAAATCTCCGGGCAGGTATACCCTTCACTCTCGACAATATGTCGTACCCGCTTACGGGTAAAAGGATTGTTTAGATGTGCAAAGTTCCACGTAATAATCACATCTACCCCGTTAACAGCAGCAACTGCTACATGCAGGGCATCCTCCGGATATTTTGCAGGAAGCCCCTTCGCGGTAATAATCTTTTCGGCCAGAACCCGTGCGGCATCGTTAATGTCCAGCATGGGGAATTGTTCAATTTCAGATAGACGTAATTTGGACTGAACAGGATCACCCTTTTGGGCTTCTTCGAAAACCAACGCCGAAATGAAGGCTTTATATGATGAATAGAGTCTGGGCCAAAGCTCACGCGTGGACTCTTGATGGCCGGCAATAATAACGTCTCGGCTCGGTTTTGCAGTATAGTAGCTTACAACCGTTGTTTCTATATAGATTCTTTTTTTCATAAAATCAGGGTATCACAAAACAAAATATTCTCAACAAAATATTGTTTTCATATCTGGAGGGCAACAAGGAATATTGGATCTGATCTGTATAACGAAACTACCTGCTTCCTTGTGTGTATGCAATAAACTGACACTATGTTGTTGTTGGGGACAAAAGCATTACTCATCATTCTCCTTTTTTCTTCCCCGTGTCACACATCAATAATTCTTTTGCCTTCAACAGAATCCAATACCTCCATCAAGCGTCGCTTTGGCTTGTGGGTTGCCCGTAAAAGGGTAATGTATTGCTTCCATTCCGATTGACAGCTCATATCTTGTGACAGCTTTTTATTGGCACACAAGCGCTCCCAGCCTATACTTCTGGTATCTCAAAGCACGTTCTTATCAATTATCAATTTCTTTCCGTAACGTCATGTTTTTCATTGTATACTCTCCTCGTTAACGTGAACAAGATTTATTGTGAAACACCTGTCAGTCCCCCTGATGTGATAATCTGTTTGCATCGCCCAAACGTACCCTTGAGCCTTTAGACAGTAATTATGCCATTTATGTGCACACACATCTAAATTATTTCAAAAGCAATTTCAATCTATTATAAAACACGGAAAACAACACTCCTCAAGAATCCAAGGGCATCGTCTTATGTATTAAGACTTTCTGTCTTGTATTACAAGAATTGTATTGCTGCTGCATACAATCCGTTGCCACAAAACAGACAGTGTTCTGTACCAAAATCTTATTATTTACGTTGTGAGAAATCAGGATAGTTGCTTTCCTGCAAATAGTTTGTTTCATAAAAAATCAACGTTTGGAGGAGAAAAAAGTTGACAACAATAGAACATTGTTCTATAATATAACTTAATTTTATTTTAAAATCATGTTATGCTGGACGTATGAAAGATATCCTTATAAAGCGAAAAGAGGCTGAACGCCGTGAACGCGTTAAAAGAATCCTGGGTGCCGGCAGAAAGCTGTTTCTCAAAAAAGGGTATGCAAACACAACCATGCGCGATATTTGCCAGGGGGCTGAGCTCTCCACCGGTGCGGTCTATTTCTATTTCAAGGGAAAAGATGAGATTTATGCAAAAATCTGTGAAGAGTCCTTTCATGTCCTTTTGGACATGTTCAGAAATGCTGTTAAGGACCCGCCTACTACCATGGAGCGTTTGGATGCACTTAAAAAAACATATCTGAAGTTCTATACCACATGTCATGACCAGTGGCTGCTGCTGACCGGCGGTTTCAGAAACGCCGGCCTTTCACCCGAACTTATGGAACGACTTGAACAGCTTCATGTTCAGACACTGTCTGTGCTCAATGAAACTATAATCGACTTGCTGGAGGAAAAAGGCCTGTCACAAAAATATGACAGCATGGAAATAACCATAGCACTCTGGGCAAGCGTTGAAGGCCTCCTGACCATCCACAACCAGGGCTACTTCAAAAATACCACGTTGACCCTTGAACAGCTTGTGGATACCCAGTTCGATATTTTTTTCAGGGGGCTGCAATGAATGAGTTCTCTCGTTCTTTTTCCTTAAAAATCATGCATAAGATCACAAGAAAATATCATGCCCTTTTCTCCATAATGATCATTTTGACCGGTGCTGCGGTTGTGATGTGCGCCTGTGCTTCGTCTGATTTTACCGTTGTCCGGCAGCACCAGACAGAGCAGTTTCTTGCCGACCTTGACAACAAAACCGCTGTTGAACTTCCTCCATCCCGTGCCCTGAGCCTTCGGGACTGCATCAGGCTGGCAGAAGAAAACAGCCTTGCACTTACCTCGGCCCGGATCCGGCAGCGAGTCAGTACCCTTGAGAGAAAGGTTGCTTTTTCAAATTTCCTGCCGGCAGTCAACGCCGGCCTGACATATGAGGCCCTCCAGCACGACCCCATGGCAAAAATCGGTTCTTCCTGGGCACGGGTATCCGACCGTGATGTTACCCAAACATCGGTAGCACTGCAGCAGCGGCTCTTTGCACCATACACCTGGTTCCTTTACGACATGTTCAGAAAGGGCGAGGATATTCAAAAACTCCTTACCCTTCGAACACGTCAGCTCATATCACTTCAGGTAACTGCCCTGTATTATCAATGCCGATCTTTGAAAGCAACCGGCAGATTTCTTACCGTTGCAGAAAAACAGGCTCGTGAGCTCCTGAAAGAAATCAATGCAGCCGAGCAACACGGCCTGGCCAAGGCCGGAGACAGGGCGGAAACAGAAGCACTGGTCCTGACCCGTCGCTTTCAGCGTGAAGAAAACAGCAGGCAGCTTCAGCAGACAAAGGCACGTCTTCTTGAAGCCATGGGGCTTTATCCTTTTGCCGACATTGAGCTCACCGGAGACAGCATCATGGAAGCACCCCTGCTGTCACTTGAAAATCTCATCATTGAGGCGATGCTGAGCAGGCCGGAGCTGAAAATATCCGACAGAGAGCACGCCATTGAACAGGACAAAATAAAGACGGCGATTACGGCATTCTTACCCGACATTTCCGCCTTTGCAGGCTTTTCGGGGACTACGGATTCATTTGTCAAATACCAGAGCCAGTGGGCAGGGGGAATAACCGGCATAATAAGTCTTTTCAACGGATTTGCGAATATAAACAACTACAAGGCTGCCCGGGAGCATGCCCGGGATGTTTTTGTTAAACGGGAACAGACATGTTTCATGGTAATGCTTCAGGTACACCAGGCATTCCTGGATGTAGCCTCATCTGCTGATCTTGTGCAGGTTACCGAAAAAACAGCCGCTGCACAGGAGGAAAAGTTTCGTGAAGAAAACGCAGCCTGGGACCAGGGCCTGGTGACATCCTCCCGGCGTCTCCAATCCCTGGCACGCCGTGATCAGACAGCCGTCCAGCACATGATAGCAGGATTCAATCACCAGGTAGCTGTTGCAACCCTTTATGACGTGATAGGCCGGGACGTTCGATAAGAAACAAGTAAACGCTTAACCCTAACAACGCATATTGAGACAATGGTACACAATAAAACTTTCCAAAAAAATCTTGTAAAATCGGTCCGTTGCTGTTTCGTTTTATTTTCCCTCTGTATCTGGTTTGCCTGCGCCCCCGAAGAAAAAACCGGGGTGACAGCCCAGGCACGGCCCGTAAAAATTTTTCATATCAAAAAACCTGCATTGACACAAACCCGAGCATTTCCCGGTGTTGCCCGGGAAATGCGTGACGTGCAGCTTGCCTTTCGCGTAAGCGGACCGCTGGTGGCTCTTCCGGTGGACATAGGCCAATTCGTTGAACAGGGCGCTCTTATCGCCCGGATTGATCCCAGAGATTTTACTGTTGAGGTAAAATCACTTAACGCAAAACTTGCTGCCTCACGTGCCCAGCTCACGGAAGCACAACTGCAATATACCCGGTATAAAAACCTGCACAGAAAAAAGGCTGTTCCCAAGGCAGAGTATGATCATGCACAGGCAGCCTATGACATGACAGCGGCACAGGTTGAGACCAACATCCAGGCCTTGGAAGCTGCACAAAATGCCCTGGATGATACGGCCCTGCGTGCGCCCTTTGACGGATACGTGCATCACAAATTTGTGGAAAACTATGATAATGTTCTTGCCAAGCAGCCTATTATCACCTTTCTTGACTGTTCCGTTGTTGAAGTAACGGCAGGTATTCCCGAGGAAATGGTAGCCGACGGCATAGAATTTAAAGGGTACGGGTGCTCTTTTGATGCGTATCAGGGAAAACGCTTTCCCGCCCAGCTGAAAGAACTGGGCAGAAAATCACAGCCGTCAAATCAGACATATCCCCTTACGGTAACCCTTGCTCCTCCTGAATCAATGAGCATACGTCCCGGTATGGCGGCAACTATTTTTGTAACCTATGCTACCCCTTCCACTGCCCCTCCCATCATTGTTCCCGGCGAATCCGTGGTTAACGACAAAGAGGGAAAGAGCTTTGTCTGGATATACGAAAAGAAAAACGGTTCGGTCAAAAAACAGTATGTTCGCCTGGGCCGGCTTATGTCGGGAGGAATTGAAGTAACAGGGGGGCTCACCCACGGGGTATCGGTTGTTACTGCCGGTGCGCCCCTGCTTGTTCCCGGCCAAAAGGTATATCCACTTGCATCGGCACGTAATCTGTAGAAGAAAGGCACCCCATGAATGTTCCTGAATATGCTGTTAAACATCGGCCTGTAGTCCTCTTTGCCGTTTTTTTACTATTCTCAAGCGGATTGTATGCATACGGCAAGCTGGGGAAACTGGAAGACCCTGAATTTACCATAAAAACAGCAACCATAATCACCTATTATCCCGGGGCCTCACCCACGGAAGTCGAGCAGCAGGTCACCGATGAGATTGAAAAAGCATGTCAGCGCATCGAGGGTATCGATCAGGTCCGCTCCATTTCCAAGGCAGGTGTGTCAATCGTGTATGTGGATATACTGCAATCATACCGAAAAAAGAGATTGCCCCAGAAATGGGACATGCTTCGTCGTAAAGTCCGCGAGGTTCAACGGCTGCTGCCTGTGGGCGCGTACCCGCCTGAGATATATGATGACTATGGTGATGTTTTCGGTGTGTTTGTAGCCCTCACCGGTGACGGCTTCTCATATGAAGAGCTGAAGGATTATGCACTTCATCTTCAGCGTGAGCTGCTCCTGGTACGGGACGTCAATAGGGTGGAACTGTGGGGTACCCAGGCGGAATGTGTGTATGTTGAAATTTCAAAATCCCGGCTTGCCGAAACGGGCATGCACCCCCGGGAAATAGTCGACACCCTTCAGAAGCAGAATCTTATTGTCCCTGCCGGCAACCTTGACACAGCCACCAACCGCATACGAATCGATGCGCCGGGAACCTTTACCGGCATCAACGACATTGGTGACCTTGTGATCCGGGGAACACCCCCTGACGAGCTGGTACTGCTCAGGGATGTGGCGACCATCAAACGCGGCTACGTCGATCCCCCCATGACCCTTATGCGGTTTAACGGAAAACCTGCCCTGGGAATTGCCGTCTCAACGGTTTCAAAAGGCAATGTTGTGGTCATGGGAGAGGCGGTGCAAAAACGCTTGGCAGAGCTCATGATGGAGTTTCCCGTTGGCCTTGAAATCGGCCCTGTTGCCTATCAGGCAACCGCGGTTCGTCGGGCTATAAACACGTTTATTACCAACCTGTTGGAAGCTGTTGCCATTGTTATCGGCATTCTTTTGCTCACCATGGGTATACGAAGCGGGCTGCTTATCGGTGCCGCCCTTGTTTTTTCAATAGTGGGGACCTTTGTGGTTATGCTTCCCCTGGGAATTGATCTGCAGCGCACATCCCTGGGAGCTCTTATCCTTGCCATGGGCATGCTGGTGGATAATGCCATAGTGGTCACCGAAGGGTCCTTGATCAGGCTCCATCTCGGTACCGACCGTAAAACCGCTGCAACCCAGCCGGCCAATGATACCGCCTGGCCCCTTCTCGGTGCAACCCTTGTGGCCATTGTGGCTTTTATGCCCATCTATCTTGCAAAGGACGACACCGGCGAATACTGCCAGAGCCTTTTCCAGGTAATCGGCATATCACTCGGGCTCAGCTGGATCATTGCCATGACCGTAACACCGGTACTCTGTGATATGTTTCTCCGTGTCAAGAACAACGGTCAGGGGACCGACCCCTATGCCGGTCCGATCTACCGCAATTACCGGTTCGTTCTCTCAAAAGCCCTTCATCACCGCACGATTACCCTGCTTATTATGCTCGGGCTTTTTATCGCTACCGTCTATGGTTTCGGTTACGTGAAATATATCTTTTTCCCCGATTCAGACAGAACCCAGTTTATGGTTGAATACTGGCTTCCCGAAGGATCGCGCATTCAAAATGTGTCCCACGATCTTGAGAAAATCGAAGCTTATCTGGCAACGTTTCCCGAGGTTATTAATGTAACTGCATGCATTGGCTCCGGGGCTCCGCGATTTATTCTGGATTACGAGCCGGAAATTCCCAATTCAAGCTACGGTCTGCTGCTGGTAAATGTTACCTCCATTGACGACATTGAAAAACTTTTTGCAGAGATGGAAGTGTATCTGCATGACAATTTCCCCCAGGCCGAGCCCCGGCTGCGCAGATTTCCCCTAGGACCATTCGTACCCTTTAAAGTTGAGGCACGTTTAAGCGGTCCGGACCCTGTGGTGCTGCGCGCTCTTTCCGAGCAGGTAAAAGGCATCATGCGGTCTGATCCCGAGACAAAGGACACCCGGGATAACTGGCGGCAGCGTGTAAAAGTACTGCGGCCCGAATTTTCCCAGCCCAGGGCACGACGTGCCTTTGTTTCACGACCGGACATGGCCATGTCCCTTGCCATGCTAACCGACGGATTTCCCATCGGTACGTACCGGGAACATGATGAACTCATGCCCATTCTGGTAAGAAGCCCTCGTGAAGACAGAACCGATATTGATAATCTTGAAAATATGCCTGTTCGGGGCAGGGGCCCCGAAAGCCTCCCCCTGGGCCAGGTGGTAACCGGAATAGCAACCACATGGGAAGATCCCATAATCCACCGGTACAACCGGCGCAGAACCATTACGGCACAAACCCAGCCCCAAAACGGTGTCACGGCAAACGAGGTGCTTACACGAATCAAACCACAGGTTGAGGCAATTGAGCTGCCCGTCGGCTATTATCTTGAATGGGGTGGGGAACTTGAAAAGGATGAGGATTCAGGTGAGGCTGTTTTCGGCCAGCTTCCCTTTGCTTTTATCCTGATGGCGTTCATCGTTGTTACCCTTTTTAATGCCTACCGCCAGCCCCTTATCATTCTTTTGATACTCCCCCTGTCCCTTGTAGGTGCTACCGTAGGACTCCTTATTACCGGCAAGCCGTTCGGATTCATGGCACTGCTGGGTATGTTGAGCCTTTTCGGCATGCTCATTAAGAATGCCGTGGTACTGCTCAGCCAGACCGGCAAGGAAATACGCTCCGGCACCGATCCGTATCATGCTGTCATACAATCATCCGTAAGCAGGATGAGGCCGGTGTTGATGGCATCCTTTACAACAGTGCTGGGAATGATACCCCTGTTAACCGACAGGCTTTTCGGTGCGATGGCGGTTACAATCATGTTCGGACTGACCTTCGCCACGGTTCTGACGCTCATTATAGTGCCGGTGCTCTATACCATGTTCTTCAGAATTCACATTCCGGATTCCCAGTAAGTCAAAGTGTCGTCAACATATTCTACAACAAAAGGAACAGGTAAGATTGTAATGCAAAATCGTTATGCTCTTAATGCTGCGTACCCTTTTTCTGTGTTCTGAGCTTGATTTCACCGAAGTTTGCTTCATATGAATCAACTTGGAGCTTCAGAGCATGCAGGAAGGCTTTTGCCTGGTGGGGACTCATGAAAATTCGCTTTTCAAATTTTTCAAAAATCTTTTTTTCCCCGTCATCAACAAATGACTGGCCGAAGTTGAATGAAAAATCATAGATTGTCGATCTGACCATAATACAGTTTGCATAATAGGTGTCTGTGTTATCTTTATCAACAATTCGCTCCACCCTGAACTGTTTACTCACGTGCTGTTTATCGTCGGACATATTCATACTCCTTATATAACGTATAGTGTTAACTGCAAAATTGATAACCTTGCAACAAGTTTCTTCTTTCTTTGGAACAGTATCTTTGGTTAGTCTTTATGCCAGCCGAAGGTTACTGTCAAGGGAAAAGACGAATATAAAAAGCATAAAGAAAAAAAGACCCCTTCCGATAAGTTAGAGCAAGAATGAGCCGTGATAGTATCATGATTTTTTCTTACTCTAATCCTGTGGGGAAAGGCTGTATTGCCTTCCCCCACACAGTAATGTCTGCCGTGGGAAACGAAAAAAAGAAGCAGCAGATGATGTCATCCCGCACATCATAGAAGATAGCACACTGTCTCCGGCACAGCGTAAATCATGGGCGTGCCTGATACAAAAAGAAGTGCCGGGGTAAAATGAAAATCATCACGTTTATTGATGTGCCTTCGGCCTATACTTCTCGTATCTCAAGGCACGTTCTTATCAATTTCAATGGCAGTCAACTTTATGTTTTGTGAACCGCTGGTTGGCTGGCGCAAAGTAAGTGTGCGGCATCGCAGGACAATCAGAGACTGAGCGTAAGAAATCAAGGAAACTGCTGGATGAAGATTATCCCGAAGCAGAAAGACTCATATTGGTCTGTGATAATTTGAAGGTGACAGGTTTATTTTATGCTTATTCTCCTACATCTTTTAACAATCCACTGGCATATTTGTGGAGTATACTTCCAATCAAGGTCTGATAAGGAATACCTTCCCGGGCAGCTTTTCTTTGTAACGCGGATAGATCATTATCTGAAATCCTGATGTTGACCTTCCGGTTCTTTTTCATCGTATTTTGTGCAATGAGTCGGTAGTCAGTCCTCGATTTTGCAGGCTTTAGATTTCCATTCTCATATGCCTCCAGGATTTCATTCTCATAATCATCAAGGATTATCTTTTTCTGTTTTTTAGTCATCACATCCTCCAAGATATTTCTTGGTTGCTTTTCTACTGGGGATAATTGTTTTAAGAAAATATTCTTCTTTATCTACGATACACGGAACCAGAAAAGCATATCCATCAACATCCACTATCAGTATTTTCTGATTTGGATATTTTTTCTTATTAGGATGATCAGTTTCAATTACTTTGGCTCCGGATTCAATCCTTTGAACTATTTCTTCGAAGGTAATACCTCTTTCCCTAAAAAGTGTCTCGTTTTTTTCCGTATTCCAGGTAAATATTTTCATGCTGTATGAGATAAGACATTATAGATACAATGTCAATATATTATTGATTCTTACGATTCGACACGGTAAAAAAATATTGCCAATAAATGAAATTAAACAAATGCAAAGAGGGGACGTCCGTTTAATATTAAGTAAAGAAATGCTTTCGGGATGGTTCAATATTCATGCTTTATTCAGAGCAGATGATATTCTCAGACATCTCATTGAGATAAAATTATATTTTAAATATACATGAGTTACTTGGGAGATCTGCCATGAATATAGAAAAAGCTAAGAAGGAAATTAAAAGTCTAAGTTTGATCCAATTCGATCTTGTGATTTGCGGTTGGAATATTTTTTTGCTTGACAGGCAGGCCATATTGAACAATAGGAATAAACACAGCTTAAGTATTTTTATACTATACATCATGAAAGGGGGTACTTATGATACATAAGATAAAATGTTTTTCTTGTGGATTGGCTGTTCTGGTTTTTTGGGGAGCTGTTTACTGCGTTGTTGCAGACATTGTAATTGCCGGTGAAAAAGCAGTGCCGGCTCCAGTGCTCATCATGATTGATAAAACCAGGGCCTCGGGCCTCGGGTATATATCCCAGCCCGGCCAAAGTGAAGCAGGGTGTCACGGTTATCTGAGTTAATAAAGATTTTGAACCTATTACCATTAAATTCAAAACCAGGCTCGGGATTGCCTGTAAAGCACCCGTCAACTTTTATGCCGACCTGCTTGGCAACTATGAAACCGGTACAATTATCCAGGGCGGCACAGCAAGTATCTGTTTCATAGAAAAGGGAGAATATATTTATGAGGTAAAGCGACTCGCAGGTGAAAAAGAGAAAGAGTTGTATGAAGAAACAGTGCAGGGAAGAATTATTGTAGAGTAAGATTATAGAAAAGGTTATAGTATGACATCTTTGAATCGTCTGGTAATGAAAATATATGGTATCCGGGAATTGACCGAAATATGCCGCGTAAGCTGCACCTATCAAAACAATCAGTATTTAAACATTGGGATGTCCTGTGCTGTGCGCAAGGAGCATCACTGTGACGCTGTACCGGCATCATTTGAAAGATTTTTATAACCAAGAAGAGGGTTGCAGATGAAAAAAATACTACTTTGTATTGTTTTACTATGTATCAATGTTGTCTGCCATGCAGACATGCTGCAGAAAGAATCCTGCACGCCGGGGAGCACCCAGACCTGTGGGTGCCCCGACGGAGAAGTCAAAGAACAGACGTGCAATGCCGACGGGAAAAGCTGGGCAGCCTGCGAGTGCACATATTACACTGCATGGTGCGACGACAATACGAACCTGTGCTGGCAGGATCCTCAAAAGGATGCCTACGCGGAGGATAACGGGGGGGTTACCTCATTTGATGCTGGCCGGTATTGCGAAGAACTGGTTTTCGGCGGTTATGACGACTGGCGGATGCCCACCATCGACGAACTGCGTACCATAATCAGCGGCGCTCCCCTGTCCAGGGACGGCGGTATCTGCGGGATAACCGAGGGTTCCGCGCTGAGCGGTACCACAGCGTCAGACGTGATTCTCTGCTACGGAAGACTTCAGCCTTTCAAGTGCTCAGGGTCCGGCGGCTGCTGTTGGGATGATGAGCTCAGCGGAACGTGCAACACGGTAGACCCGGCCAGCACCACGCATTACCTGGAGTACTGGAGTTCAACACCCGCGGTGGACGACCCGCACAACTGGATCGGGTTCGTGTTTTTCGACTCGGGAACGGTAGGTTTCAACCATGCGCTTTCCTTTGGTGAGGTACGCTGCGTCCGTGACGGCCCTACCACCCTTGTCACCTGCGAGGAAGGAGCAGGGGAAACGTGTACGCCCGGAGAAACTCAAGACTGTACGTGTGCCAACGAGAAGGCCGGCTCGCAGGTGTGTGCTGCAGACGGAACCTGCTGGGGGCCGTGCCAGTGCACCGGTTTTACACCCAGTCCGGACCCGGAAGATGTCTGTGATCAGTGTGACGAGGTCACGGTGACCATCCATGTACCTCAAAAGCTTAAAAAACAACCGTACATGCTGGCGGCTTTTCTCTATAAATACGGCGAGCTGAACATGCGGCCTCCGGATGTGGGCAGTTATGAAAACGAAATCCGCAATCCTGATATTAATGTGGACAAACCGATTACCACGGTCATACCGGGATGTTCGTATTACCGTGACAGGTGCATGTCCGGAGATTATTTTCTGAGCGTCTACCTCAAAATGAACGAAGGCAAATTCCCCGGCCCGCCCGAGCCCGCCGACATGACCTGGAGTGGTGCCGATGATGCCCCTATTACGCTCACGGGAGACGGAACAAAGCAGTATGAATTTGAGGTGACGGTTTCCCCGATTTTTACGCCCAGGTAAGCATTTGGGGTATTGGGAAAGGCGCTGAACGGGGCAACGGATCGTGCATAGCGGTTGTCTTTAAAAACCTTGAATAAAAAGTTGTAAATATTATGAAAACAAAAACTCAATTCAGCAGCCCGAAAAGTAATAATCCTGCCCATGCCCGAAAAAAACGTATTCATTACTATTTTCTTCCCCAGTGGGCTGATGGGAACTGTATTCTTATTTTCATATGCACCGTGATAAGTTTGACCGCTGCCATAGTGAGCTGTTTTTTGATGCACAGAAACCTTACCCTCGGCCTGATCACGCCCCTGGGCCTGATTTCGTGGAGTATAGGATTGATTGCCTTAATAATCTGCATCATTTTTTTTATTAAAGGTCTGTATCAAAAATACCTGGATAGCGGGTGGGATGCTTATTATTAAGTCTAACTGAAAATTAAACTAAACAGTACCTTCTTCATAAAAAACATCTCTCTGCATCAACAGTATTTTTTTATTTGTATATTGCCTTGCCGACGTATTTACCCTATTGATTCAGCTTGTTTTTTCTGTCACATGCGGCTAAAGGTAGGTGGTCCGTTTTTGAGGTAAAAACGGCTTGACAAAAGGCAGATAGATACTATACATATATATAGTATATGAACATATAGTATGGGTAGCATGTGAACCAAGCGGCCGGCAAACATTCTAATCAACAGATATCCCAGGAGATTTTTGTATCACTGCAAAAAATAATACGGCGCCTGGATTTTGGCAAGGGCTTACGGGGCAAAGCCCCGACTTTAACCGTTACCCAGATGCGGGTACTTTCTTTTTTCAATGAATGTGATGTTATCCATATCTCGGAAATAAGCCCCGTCATCGGCATGTCAATCCAGAGTGTCAATAATGTTGTAAAACGTCTCGAAGAGTCGGGCTATGTGCAAAGATCGCCCAACAAACAGAATAAACGTTTTTCAGATATTACATTGACGGAAAATGGGAAAAAGCTCTTCCATGCTTTCCGGGCCGAGCAGGTTGATCTGTTAAAACACATTCTGGATGATCTCAACAGTAAAGAAAAAAGGGCACTGAGCGCAGCGCTCGGCCAGGCTGCAGGCATTTTGGGCAAAAGAAAAAAGAATCAGGCATCTAAGGAGACAATATGTCTGCCGTCATGATTTATATCAGATGGATGCTTACTACATTATTGAGCTTGTCGTTTATCTATTTGACTATGTGCCCTGTGGTGCATTGGTTTGGAAAGGGCTACATAGAGCACAGCGTCCTGAGTGCTGGCAACACAATACCCAAGCAAAGAGTAAAGGATGGTTTTGCCAAGGCAGATACTGATCTGCCAGAGGCTGTATGCCTTGATTCAAACATTGAAATTTATACATTACTACACACTTCACAGAAACATACTGAACCATATAACGTTCAATCCAGCTTGCTTCTCTCAACAACCCGTCTCTTACTATGATTCACACCGGCTGAACGATTAACTATTAGAAAAAATTGTATTTATATAGCAGTATATAAGTGCATGCCAGTGCTTGATTCTTCTTGTTATGCGTAAAGGAGAGAACTATGAAAAAGATAATGGCAGTAAAAAATGCATTTCGAAAAACAGGATTTGCTTTTTTATCATTTTTTTTGATTGCAGCGGGGCTTTCTTATGCAGAAGCAAATCACAGTGATACTCTGGTGTTATATTATTCACGCACAGGCAAAAGCGCCTTGGTAGCTGAAACCCTTAGAAACCGGCTTGGTGCAGACATGCTCGAGATAAAAGATTTAAAGGATCGGGCCGGACTCTGGGGGTTTATAGGTGCTGCTCTGGATTCGTTTTATAACAGATACACTTCCATTGAACCTGCGCAACCTGATCTTAGCTCGTATTCCAATATAGTTGTGGTAAGCCCGGTCTGGAACTGGAAGCTGAGTGTGCCGATCCATACCGTGCTCAAACACAACAATTTTGAGGACAAAAAGCTCATCGCATTCACCACAGCCAATATTGATATAAAAAAATATGCTCATTTTGGTGACGACGCACCCTTTGTAAAGCGTTTTTTGCGGGACTATTTAAATAATAAGCGCAAGGAGATGGTTGCTCTGGTATCAGGCACAGGTGCGGATATATCCGGGCACTATCATATCGCAACAGAAGGAAAGCCAAACCAGGAAATCAAAAGGGATACCCTGCAGTATGTTATCGATCTAAAAAGCAAAACATTTTTATAAGGAGGTAATAGTCATGCTGTCGAAATTTGACGTTGTCATAGTTGGAGCAGGGCCGGCCGGTCTCATGGCAGCCCGGACCGCAGCCGGGGAGGGGCTTAACGTTGCCTTGCTCGAACGCAAAAAAGATATTCCTCAGATTCACCGTTCGTGCGGAGGGGTGCTCAATGTTAATGAGCCGACGTTTGGTGAGATTGTAAGATATGAAGAAGATAAAAAACTGCTTACCTTTACAAAACAGGGATTTACTATAGATTACGATGGCCCTCACAGCGATGTATACGGCTTTCATCTGTATTCGCCGGGAGGTGTCCGGCTGGAATTCGGTAATTTTGCCGCACTGCGGAACGATCCGCAGAAAAACAGGTATGGCCTTTCTGTCAGCAAGGAAAAACTGCTGCGGACCCTACTTGAGGAATCTGAAAAGAGCGGTGCACACATTTTTCCGAACACAAATGTTTGTACTGTCAGGAAGGAAGCAACAGGCGTAGCTGTTGAATGTGAAGACGGCAGCACCTATGACGGCACGTTTGTTATTGCAGCGGACGGAATCAACTCCCGTATCGCCCGGGAACTGAAATTAAACAGAGACCGTTATTTTTTCGGCACAACCCGTGATGCGGCGGTGGAAATAGAGGGTAATGCCTGTCCTGATCCGGAGGGTTTCCTTTTTATCATCACAGAACACGGCATTTTTTCCATGATTCCTTTATATAAGCAGAATTGTTATCATATTGATGCTTCCACTTACCGACGGGATATAAAACCACAAAAACTTCTTGATTATTTTTTTAATGAAGATCCCACATATTCACGGTGGTTTAAAGACTCAAAGGTATTACCTCACAAAACTGCCTGCGTGGTTAACCTGATGAGTCCGCTGGAAAAGCCGTTTAAGGATAATGTTTTGCTGATCGGTGATGCCTGCTGGCGGCGTGAAATGAGTAATGTCGGGTCCCTCGGAACCGGGTATAAGGCCGGAAAATGCATTGCCGGTGCTCTGAACCAGGGTAGACCCACCGAAGAAGGACTGAGTGAATATTTTGCGTGGTATGCTGAAAATTATTTCCAACCCCATGGTGCCAGAAAGCAGGGGGGACGTGATTTCAGCGAGTATCTTACCGGAGATGATATTGATTATATTGCCGGGCTGCCTGATAATGATTTTCCACAGACACTGGATATTTATAAGATGGTAAATATAGTCGGCAAGACTTATGCGGAACTGTTTCCGAAAATCTATGATGAAAGGCCTGATATTATGGACAAGCTTATTGAAATCAGGGAGGATATGGATGCAGCCATGGAAAGAAAAATCAAGATGGGTTTCCGTAATGTATAATATATATATAAGGTATAACCTCCTTGCAGTCCGGATGCCAAAATCACTCTGATTGTTGTTGCTGTCTTGAAAAACAAAGAATATATTTACGGAGGATAGATTATGGTAAAAATTGATGTTTCATTATGTGTTGTATGCGGAGGGTGTATTGACCTGTGCCCCAAAATTTCAATCAAAATGGTTGATGATACCGTTGTTGTAGACCCCGAAACATGCAGCGGCTGTAATATATGTGTCCAGGTGTGCCCCATGAATGCACCGTATGTGTGTGATGATTAAAAACCGAAATTGTTTTCCCTGAGAAATGGTCATTGCATGACTACAAGACAAAATATCTGTGAAACATGCACAAGCAACAGGTGCAAGATTTTTTCCAAACTGCTTTTCAGCAATCTCGAATCACCTAAAAAGCTGGTTAGGCCGGTTACTTATAAGAAGCGGGCGATAGTTTTTACTGAAAACAATCCTATGGCACATGTTTTTGTGGTTAAGAGAGGGATAATTAAGATCTATAAAAGTCTGGATGACGGACGACAACAAACCTTGCGGCTCTGTGACTCGGGCGATATTCTTGGATTAGACAAATTGTTTAAAACAAGATATGCTTACACGGCAAAGACCGTTACTGAAAGTGAGCTCTGTAAAATAAATAAAGCCAGCTTCTTGATCTTACTGGTTCACAATCCATCGTTGGCTGTTAAATTGCTGCAGGCAACTTCTCAGGAACTGGCTTTATCAAGAAATCAGGTCTTTAACCTGGGTGTCAGAACAGCCAAAGAGCGCGTTGCCAGCTTTTTGCTCTATGTTTATAACTCCCAATGCAACTGTAGACTGTGCCTGTCGTGTTCAGCAACCCGGCGCTTGCAGAGCGGCTGTGATATTAAAACCTCAAAAACAATTAATCTTTTTTTTACCCGTCAGGAGATATCCGAGCTCCTGGGTATCAAACAGGAGACGGTTGTCCGAACGCTTCATCAGATGAGCAATGATAATTTAATTAGAGTAGAGGGTAATAAAATTGCCCTGCTGGATATCGAACAGCTTTTCTATTTATCAGGAAGTAGTGAGGATCATGTGGATATTTAATCACCGGGTTTTATTAACGGCGGCACATAAGCTTTTTATTGAAATGGAGGATGTAATGTCGAAACAATTTTGCGGTGTTGGTTATATATATTTGTTTTTGGTTTGGTTTTGCCTTACACCATCAGTGAGCTTCAGTGTAACTGAAACTATTGAAGTTGACCCTGAAGTAAGAAAGATAATTAGTGAGAAATGTGCGGACTGTCATTCAGAAAAGCTGGTACCTTTGCGGGTCCTAAAATATGAAAATTACTTGGGAGGATGCGGAGGATGTCATGTGCCCTTTTCCGACGGCCATTATCTCTCGGGCTGCACAGATTGTCATGACAGACCTGAAAAGTCCCACTTTAACTTGCGCGACAGTGATAATCAAACCCGGTTGAAACCGGATGCAGAGGATGAGTGTATTGCTTGTCATTTCGGCGGAACGCATCAGCTAGGGAAGGGCTTCCCGCCGCTTACCAGTGATGAAGAGATTATTACCTATGCCCGCACGGGGACTCTGCGCTCGTGGATTCAGCCGGGGGGCTTTATGGCCAAGTATGTGACCGATGATGAAACCGCTGCAATCAGCAATTGGATTGACAGAATTTCTGCCGACAGGACGCTGGACTATGACCCTTATCTGAACGCTACCAAGATACAACAGGATTTTGACATTAGGGAAGAAAGAGCCAATCCAGCCTGGCTGCGGGCAACTCCGCATTTTGTCAACCTGGGTCTGACACCGGTTACACCGCTGACTGATGTACAGCCGACCCCGCAAACTGCCAGAGTAAGGCTGAAGGCCCTTTATTCAAATGACTATCTTTATATCCGTGCAGAATATCGGGATCAAGTCCTGGACATGACCGGTGTCGACTCATGGGTGTATGACCCGACTACGGGCTTGTGGGAGCATCCCCAAACACAAAAGGTATACGCAGAGGTCTATCCCGATGCTGAAGTCTATGTAAAACAGTCCGAGGACCGGTTTGCCTTTATCTGGAACAAATCAATACCCGAGTATAAGGCCATGTACGGGTGTGCACTTAAATGTCACGGAAATATTCCCGGATCATCTTGTTTTACAGATCAGCAGAACACGGAAGCGGATGTATGGATTGTTGAAGCTGCCAGCGGGATGGGTGCAATCGAATCTGTACAGTCCGGCCTTTTCAGCGTTGCACGCAGTGAAAACAGTCATGGCGTAACACGCGGCAGGGTTGCTTTCCAGGGGTTTGCAGATGATAAACGGCTGGTATGGTTTATGGATATTGATGACGGGTACAACACCGAATCAGCCGGCATGGTCGGTGACAACGGAACAGGTGTCTATGAATATAATCGCAGCGCTGGCGGCAGCACACCGCGTTATCTGGAGGCTGATGTTGAAAATTATATTGATGCCATGGTCCTAAACCAGGAGGAGATTGAGGCCGGAGAGGTTCTGATTGCCGACCCGGATGATCCCCAGTATGCCGGGGATTTAGCAGTCGCAACTGCCTGGAGTAATTACCGGGGTGTCAATGCGGTGGTTCCGGAAAAGATTATTACCACACCCGGCGGCAGCAGGGGTGACGTAATGCATACTGCAACCTGGCGCAATGGTGTCTGGACCCACATGTTCAAAAGGAAGCTTGTTACAGAAAACGCTGATGATATTCAGTTTGATCCGTCTCAAGAATATGAATACAGCCTAACCGTTTTTGATAATTGCGGATGGGGCGAAATTCCCCCCATGCATAATATGTATGGAGACGGGCAATACCAGGTTTTGAGATTCAGAAAATAACTAAGTTTTGAATTTGTGCTCTATAACAGAACGATATAACGGGAGGAACCTTACGACGCTTTTTAGGGTAAATCGTGCCTGATGTGACAACTGCCGCAGCCGGCACTTTTAGAATATTCAGGATCACATGCCGGTCCAATGCCCGGCCCGGTCGGCCCCCACGAAGCCACCGGGCAGGCATCAGTGACGGTTTCATACCTTGTTTCTCTCTGTTTAATTTCCCATAGAGTACGCAACAGTTTTAAAATGTTAAAAGGTAGTTTTTACAATAATTAGGGAGATTGGGGGACTTTTTCAACATCCCCGGTATCCCTATGTAAGAAGTTCACCTTATGGAGACAAATCCAAAATTGATTGTATCATCCGCTCATCACACCGCCGACTTTTGCTATTTTAATTCTCAGGGAATTGCTTTGGGGATTGTCTGCAACCCGTTTGGCGATAGAGTCAAAAGCGTGTTCATCCAGACCGCGCTGTTTGGCGATACATCTAACAGCATGAAGGATGTCATCATATGCAGTCAGTCGTTCGGCTTGGCCTTCAATAATGACTGCCCGCCACTGAGCATAGCTGCGGTCTGAGTCACAAATTTTAAAAGCTACATTCCGGTTCGACAGTACGCAGCGTGCCATTCTGCCGCTTGGTTTGGAACCGCAGTAAATATAGTTACCATCTGTCCCATAGGAAAGTTCAACGGCATAGGGTATACCGCCTTCTTCGACACCGATCAGGGTACCCCAGGTCCAGTAATTAATAAATTCCATGATTTCTTCTGTGGTCATATCACGCATAGTGGTAAACTCCTTTCTTTTATTGAAAAAACAATGTCTAACGTGTAAAGTGACTGAAGCAGTCTGACAAAGAATTCATACACTTTGAACTCCAGGTCCTTTAGTGCACGTGACCCAGGGTTGCTACGACTAATAAGATGATCATATCCACCTTTAATTATACTAATTAAGGTAATTACCATATGAAAGCTGTTGTTCTTGCTGCCGGTTTTGGAACAAGACTCAGGCCATTGACAGACAGGCTGCCCAAGCCGCTCATACCGATCCTTGGTCAACCGCTTCTCCGGCATATTATCATGAAGCTTGCCAAGAGTAAAGTTACCGACATCGGGATTAATATTCATCATAATGCTCACATGATTCATGGCTTTCTCGAAATGGCTCAACCGGCAGGGGTGGGTATTGAAATCTCCCATGAACAACAAATCATGGGTGTTGCCGGAGGTATCGCCGGGTTTCGAACGTTCTTACAGGATGAAGATTTTTTTATTCTCCATAATGGTGATGTTTTGAGCGCTGTTTCACTTGAAGCATTAATTGCGACATACACCCAGGAGCCGGCTCTTTTTACCATGGTAGTGCATGACCATCCCGATTTTAATACTGTGAGCATCGATACAAACGGACATATTATTGATATCCGTGATGAGCTTAACGCCCGGGGTGTTGCCAGAAAGCTTGCCTATACAGGCATTGCATGTGTAGATACTGCGTTTTTGGATTTCATTCCGGAAGGTCCTGCTGACTTGATTCCCATTCTGCTTGACCTTATTATCAGGGGGCATCACAGTATACGCGCTGTTATAGTTGATGATTGTTGTTGGAGGGATATAGGAACAATTGCGAGTTATTATGAAACCCATAAAGAGATCCTGTTGATGAAAAATCCCCTTGTAGAGGAGAACCTCATTCCTCAGGGGCCAGTTTTTTTTGGCGACGGCACCCAGGTAGCAGAGGATGTAGAGCTGCAGGGTTTTATCTCAGCAGGCAACAACTGTATTGTTCCGCGAGGGTGCATCCTGGAAAACTGCATTATCTGGGATAACGTAGCAATAGAAGAAAAAGCATCATTTAAAGATGCTATCATAGGAAACGGTTGGGTTGTACATGCAACAAAATAATCAAAATAAACAAGTGCTTTATTCATTCTTGCAGCAGACCGGTATCCGATTTGCTGATGGTGAGAACGCTTTAAGCCTGCTTGCCCGCGGGGGGTCAGACCGTAGCTTTTACCGTATACAGACTTCGGAGGGTTCATTTGTAGTAATGACCGGCACATCTTCCCGTGAGGAGGTCGAAGCATATGTTGAAATCGGTAATTTCCTGTATGTACAGGGTATAGGCTCGCCGGAGATCTGTGCTGTTGATCGGAAGAACGGTCTGGTGCTCATGGAGGATCTGGGTGATCACAGCCTTTATACCATTGTAAAGCAGGCCGCCAGCCGGGGTGAGGTAACAGAGCTCTATAAAAAAGCACTTGAGTTCCTGGCTGAGATGCAGATGACGGTAACTTCCCGCATTGCAATGTGCGATTGCCTGAAAAATCGAAGCTTTGGGTATGAATCTTTTCGGGGGGAAACAGACTATTTTCTGGAAGCCTTTGTCAAAGATTTATGCGGAATAGATGTTACAAAAAAGGGACGGCTGGAAGATGAACTGCATAAACTTGCCGCTGGCCTGGTCCGGGAACCTCGTTTTTTTATGCACCGGGACCTTCAGTCTCAAAACATGTATTTAAAAGAAGACAGGATACGGATAATTGATTTCCAGACAGCCACCCAGGGATTGCTCCAGTATGACCTGGCAGCCTGTTTGAAAGATGCCTATGTTATGCTTACACAGCCGGAATGTGATGTGCTGCTCAAGTATTATATGGACTGTCTTGAATATACATGGAGTGTCGACATAGACAGAGAACAGTTTGCCGTTACATTCCACCGGACCGGCCTTCAGCGCAATATGCAGGCCCTGGGCGCTTTTGCATTTCTCAGTATGCGTAAGGGTAAGACTGAATTCTTACAACATATCCCTGCTGCACTCGCGTATCTTAAGACTGCACTCAGCATGTTACATGAATTTCCGGCATTGCAGGTCATTGTGGAGCGGGCCGCCGAAGCCGTAGTGGCAAGACATCTTCTTGATCAAGCTCGATGAGCAGGGGTGAACAGTGTTGCTTGCTGAAATCATAAAGGAACACTTACCGCTTCGCTATACCTGCAACCGCACGGCAACATGGCTGCTGGAGCGTGAAGAATTTTCCCGTTTTGCAGATAGCACTGTTGCGCACATACATAATTTTGTTGAATCAAACACGACCCGCCTGTTAAAGTCCGGGCCTAACCGACTTGTTTTTCGAGTGCACCTGCCTGCTGAGTACTCCAGTGTGTCGTCTGTAATCGTAAAGTCTTTCCCCATGCATGGCTTCAAACAGAAACTGTTTCGCTACCAGCGATACGGCCCTGCAGAAACCGCCAATTTGCTCATTGCGTCACAGCGCATGATCCCGGTTCCCCATGTGCATGGTTATGGCTGGATCAGAGAGCACGGTTTAGTAAGCAACACACTCATTATGATGGAGGACCTCAACAGGCATCACAGCATCAGGGACCTGCTTGGTGCAGGTGATACTGCCAAGGCTGATAGGACAGAAGTTTTGCAAAGAACCGGCAGGTTGCTTAGGCGTCTTTATCAAGGCAAGTGTAACCACATTGATATTAGTGACCGGTCAATCTTGCTTGACGCTGATAATGAGGATGATCGTGTCATAGATCTGCACTATGTGAATTATCTGAAACGCCCCAGCCTAACAGTTTTGATGTTTAACTTGGCCTACCTGGGTAACTCTATTGCTGATAGAGTAAATGAAAAAATGCTGGAAGACTGGGTTAAAGGAATGCTTGCGGAGCTGGCAGTAAGTGAGATTGATCACTGGATTACAGTGTATGAAGAGTTCAGGCACAAGCGACTTTCTCGCCGGGAACGGTTATCTATTACTTAACATAGAGTATTTTGCAAAAAAGCGTAGCCTCATGGTTGAGGCTGCACAGGCTGATGCGGTTCGACCGGCCGCGGCTATGTGCTCGCTGGAATATCCGGAAGTTACTGTATCGTCCATCGCTCGCACCGCCGCAACTGCTCTTACCACATCAGCCTGTGCAGTGCTCAAGGGCTATAAAAAAAAGGGCAATGCTCTCGCATCAGCTAAGACATAAAAAAAGCAAGGAGCCGTGTCAATCACAAGCTCCTTGCTCTTATAACCGAAGCAAGAGAGAATACGGTACTACAGGAACCGTACAACCTCGAATGTTGTGCTTCCGCAGTCGGTAACAGAGATGGTATAGGTGCCGGTCTGGGCCTCTTCAAACGTAACGTCAAATTCGACAGCATCGGGAGCGAGCATATTAAAATTGCTGATAGTAATGCCTTCTGATGGTTCTATGACAATATCGTCAATAGTGAGATCAGGCAGTTCCTCGCTTAAGGTAAGCAGAAAGGTCCGGGCTCTTGGAAGAATACCAAGGCCTACTCTGACCTTTTGCGGGATTCCATCAATCATACATTCGGCCTCGGTTGCAGAGTCAGCAACTGAACTTATGCTGAACTCAGCTGAACAATCCAGAGGCGGATCAACAATGCCTTCAGGGTCTGATGTTTCAATTGAGCATGTAGCATCCGGTGCATCGCCGGCAACAGTGATGTTAGCTGTTACCTGTAAATTCTCAGCATCAACTACAAGCTCTTCATTAATAGTAATATAATCGGCACAGCTTGTGTCTATGCTGACTTCCAGTTTCTGCAGGTCTTCCTCGGTCAAATCAGCCTCTACTACGTCGGTTCTGACAAGACTGACGGTAACATCAGTGGTGACATCATCCACTCCGTCAACCTCAACACTAGCAGGGTCGATCTCTATACATTTATCAGCACTATCATCGTCGTCATCACCGGTATCGTCATCATCATCAGCTGCTGCACAGGTAGGATGACAGACCAGACACGAGGTCTCACGAGCCGGATCATGAGCAACAACAATTTCACACGTGCCCACATGGCATTCGGCAACTGCGCAGGTGGAAGCTGCTACATTGCCTGCTGCCGGTGTCCCATCATGGCAGGCCGTACAGTCGCCGTGCCCGGAACCGGCATGTAAATCTGTTGCAGAATGGCACCCGTCTGCTATACAACCGCCCGTATCACTAGTAGTAACATCGGTATAGGTAGTGGCTATGTTCGGCAGCATGAATGCTACGGCACAGCACACTAAAGCACAAAACCCTAATGGAATAAATTTTTTCATCCTTTGCCTCCTCAATGTGAAAATTTTTGTTTAGCCCCTACTACATAATTAATAATCAGTGTTTTTTTCGGCAATCACCCCCTTTAAACTGTTTGAACTACATATGCACTTATATGATATATTTAGCTGAGTAATTTTCCTGTTCAGCAAGTCTTATATATTATTTAATCCATAGTCAAGCATTATTTTTACAATAAGCGGCCACCGACTGTTCAGTTGAGCTGCAAGAGTTTTTTGTGTAAATTTGTTTTTTTCTCAAATTTCATACCAGCTTTCTAATGGGGACTTTGCCCTGTGTATTTAAGATTCTTGACAAATTCCTGCTATTTTTGTTAAGTTGCTATGTTAACTTTATTTTTTTATTAAGGAGATTATTTTATGGAACTTATGGAAGCGATCAAGGGCCGCAGGAGTATCAGAAAATATAAAGCCGACATGCCCTCTGATGAAGATATCGGCTTTGTGCTTGAAGCTGCCCGGTGGGCGCCGTCCTGGGCCAATACCCAGTGCTGGGAATTCATTCTTGTTAAAGATTCTGAAACAAAAAGAAAACTTGCTGATGTGCTATCGGAAAACAATCCGGCGCGGCGGGCCTGTGAACAGGCTCCCCTGATCGTTGCAGCCTGTGCCCAGAAGGAAAAATCGGGTTATTTTAAGAGGAATACCGCAACGGATAAAGGAGACTGGCTTATGTTTGATGTGGCCCTTGCGCTGCAAAACCTTACCCTGGCAGCACACTCACGGGGACTGGGCACAGTGCATGTGGGCTTTTTTGATTCCCGCAAGGCTGCGGAAATTCTGCAGGTGCCGAGGCAGGCAGAGATTGTTGAACTGCTGCCTTTTGGATATCCGGATACAGAGGGGAAGGTTTCCCCGAGAAAGCCGATTGAGGAATTTGTTTTCTATAACAAATATGGTCAGAGAAAGGCGTAGTGATGGCTCCTGCTTGAGTAAGGCGGGAGCTTACCGTTTTCGGGGGCATCCTTTATATGTATTGTGATACCCGCCTTTGACCCCGACTAAAAGGCGAACACGCAAGACAGAATCGTGGATACCATATGGGACTTTTTATTGTTTTTGAAGGCATTGAAGGCTGTGGTAAAACCACCCAGATAGAGCTGCTGGGCAGGTATCTTGCAGGCAAAAAGCTGCCTATCGTTATAACACGTGAGCCGGGGGGAACACCGGTAAGCGAGGAGATCAGGAAAATATTTCTACACAGTGTTAACAGAGATATTCTCCCGCTGACAGAGCTTCTGCTTGTAACTGCAGCCAGGGTTCAGCATGTTGACCAGCTCATCCGTCCGGCCCTGCATGATGACAAAATAGTAGTGTGCGATAGATTTTGTGATGCCACGGTAGCTTACCAGGGATATGGTGAAGGCATACCTCTTGCACTGATTTTTAAAAGCCAGGAGCTTTTTCTTGATTACCTCAGGCCGGATATTACAATGCTGTTTGACTGTCCGGTGGAAGTCGGACTTTCGCGGTCACGCAGTAGAAACAAGGCGGAAGGCCTGGAACTGGCCGAGGGGCGGTTTGAAGAAAAGACCGTGCAGTTTCATGAGAAAGTACGCGGCGGATATCTTGACCTAGCGAAACGGGAGCCCGAGCGTTTCACCATAGTTGATGCACAACAGTCAATTGAAGCAATCCATGAACAGGTCTGTCTGGCCATAGATGCTAAACTGAAAGAAAAAGGATATGCCGTTTAACGCAATCGTCGGACACCATGCAGCGCTGCGTATTTTACGCAGTATGCTGCAGACCAGACAGGTGCCGCATGCTTTTATTTTTTCAGGCATTGAAGGCATCGGTAAACACACTGCTGCTCTTGCTTTTGTAAAGGCGCTTAACTGTGCAACAGGGGACGATGATTTTTGCGACCAGTGCCTGTCGTGTCGGAAAATCGAACGGACAACACACCCTGATGTTATAAATATAGAGCCGCAGAAGAATGTCATCAGGATTGAACAGGTAAGGAGCATGCAGGAGGAACTGGCCTTTAAGCCCCTGGAGGCCAAAAAAAAAGCTGTGATCATTAATCAAGCTGAAACTCTTAACCTGAATGCCGCTAACTGCCTGCTTAAAACCCTGGAAGAGCCCCCGGAGGATTCCATATTGATTCTGGTTGCCTGCAGTACAGCCGGCATGCTCCCTACAGTTCTTTCCCGCTGCCAGATAATACAATTTTCACCTCTGGCAGACACGGACGTAGCGCAATTGCTTATTCGCGAAAACAATGTTGATACGCATACTGCAGAGCGTGTCACCCAGCACGCACATGGCAGCATAAAACGAGCGCTGTTCCTGCTGGAAAGCCGGTTCTTTGCTGAGCGTAATGAAATAGCAAAAATGCTTGCTGCTGATCTGCCTGAAAGCATGGATACGGTGCTGCACATGGCAAAGCGCTTAAGCAGTGACAGCCAAGAACTTCCCCTGATACTGGAGTTTCTGCAAGGCTGGTACCGTGATCTTTTATTTTGCAAGTCAGGGGTCTCGGATACTTTGCTGTATAACCGTGATATTCTGGAATGCGTACAGCAGGCATCCGCCCGCGAAACAAAAGATGGAATCCTGAAAAAGCTGAAGAGAATTCGATGGCTGCAGGATCATACTGTTTTGAATATAGATATGCAGTTGGGCCTGGAATCGGTATTTTTGCAATGAGCAAATGTAATATAACGTTAAATCGGAGATACTATACATGTCAAATATAATCGGAATAAAGATAAGAAAACATCTGCGGCCTGTTCATGCTGATGCCGGAGAGTTTGACTTCAAGGCCGATGATCAGGTGGTTATCGACACAAAGAAGGGGCCGCTGCTCGGCACCGTTCTGCCCTGTTTGCCTTATGAATGCCGGCAGATTTGTTCTAAGAAGAACTATCCAAAAATTATCAGAAAGGCCGAAGATGCCGATATCAGACAGGAAGAACTTAATATCCGCATGGAAAAAGACTATTTCGAGGTATGTCAGAAAAAAATCGGCAAGCATGATCTGCCTATGAAGCTTGTTGATGTTGAAATAGAAGCTGATGGAAGCAAAGTGGTATTCTTTTTTATTGCGGAGAACCGGGTGGATTTTCGTGCACTGGTTAAAGAACTTGCTGCAGATCTGCGAACCCGTATAGAGATGCGGCAGATCGGCGCCCGTAGCGAGGCCCAGCGTATAGGGGGGGTCGGTTGCTGCGGGCGGGAGCTGTGCTGCTCAAGCTTTCTGCAGAAGTTTTATCCGGTAACCGTCAAAATGACTAAAGAGCAGGGATTGCCGCTGGATCCTGAGAAGATTTCCGGAATATGTGGACGATTAATGTGCTGCCTGGCTTATGAATACGAAACCTATGTCAGTCTCAAAAAGGGTTTGCCCAAGGTCGGTAAGAAGATAAAGACACCTAAAGGTATTGGAAAAATAAGACAGGTTAATGTTCTTTCCAAAAAGATTTCCGTTGAACTGGAAGACGGGTTAACCTATGAGTTGGATACAGACACGTATAATCCTGATATGCTGGTAAAATAGGAGCGAGGTTTTTTTAACATGGGTAAAACATTTTATGTGACTACACCGATATATTATGTGAATGATGTCCCTCATATCGGGCATGCATATACGACTATAGCAGCAGATGTGCTGGCGCGTTATAAAAGAATGATGGGCTACAGCGTTCGTTTTCTGACGGGAACGGATGAGCACGGGCAGAAAGTTGAAAAGGCTGCCCAGCAGGCCGGTGAATCACCCCTACAGCTTGCCGACAGGGTTGTAACCAGATTTCAGACCCTTTGGGAAAAACTGCATATTTCGCATGATGATTTTATCCGTACATCTGAAAAACGCCACCAGGAGGCCGTCGTTACATTCCTGCAAAAAATTCAGGCAAATGATGATATCTATATTGGTGAATACGAGGACTGGTATTGCGTTCCCTGTGAAAGCTTCTGGACCGAAAACCAGCTGGAGGACGGTAAATGCCCTTCGTGCCGGCGTTCTGTGGAAAAACTCAAAGAGGAAAGCTATTTTTTCAGGATGTCCAGGTACCAGGAGCCTTTACTACAGTATTACAGAGACAACCCGGGATTTATTCAGCCTGAATCCAGATATAATGAAATAGTGAGTTTTGTGAAGGAGGGCCTCAGGGACCTGAGCATCAGCCGCACGGGCTTCAGCTGGGGGATCCCCATGCCGGAAAACTCAAAGCATGTTGTCTATGTATGGTTTGATGCCCTGCCTAATTATATTTCCGCCATAGATTATTTTAATGAAAGCGGTACCTTGCGTGATTTCTGGCCGGCAGATGTGCATATTATCGGCAAAGATATCCTCAGGTTTCATGCCGTATACTGGCCGGCTTTTCTCATGGCAGCAAAGATGCCCTTGCCGAAACAGGTATTTGCCCACGGCTGGTGGACTATCGAGGGACAGAAGATGTCAAAATCTTTGGGCAACGCGGTTGACCCGTATAGTCTTGCAGATGAGTACGGCGTTGATGCTCTGCGTTATTTTGTGTTGCGGGAAGTTCCTTTCGGCCTGGACGGTGATTTTTCCCGGCAGGCCATTGTCAGCCGCATCAACAGTGATCTGGCCAACGACCTTGGCAACCTTGTTAGCCGTACGATTTCCATGCTGCATAAATACTTCAAGGGAATAGTGCCGCAAAAAGGTGAGGATCACGATATTGACCGAAGGCTGAGCGCAAGATCACGGGCAGTGTTCAGCGAAGTTGATGAACATATCAACAACCTTGCTTTCACAAAAGCCCTTGGTATAATTTGGGAACTTATCTCAATGCTTAATAAATACATCGATGAAACAGCGCCGTGGGTCCTGGCCAGGGATGATGCCAACAAGGCACGACTGGCAACGGTGATGGTGCACTGTATTGAAGCCCTTAAAAAAATAGCAGTTCTATCAGCCCCCTTTATGCCTCTTGCCTGTGAGAAAATGTGGGATGCCCTGGGAGGGGCACCAAACCTTGCCCGGCAGAAAATCGCTGACATTGAACAGTGGGAAGAGGTACAGGCTGGAGTCCAGATAAAAAAAATTCCGGCCTTGTTTCCCAGAATAGAGACTGCCAAAAAAAATGAGAAATAAAATTTTCACAATTCCCAATATAGTAACCTCAGGCCGCATCATACTTACACCGGTACTTTTTGTGTTGCTCCTGTATGCACCAACCAGGGGGATAAGCCTGCTGGTAGCAGTTGTTTTTGTGCTTGCCTCAGTTACCGATTTTCTGGACGGATACCTGGCTCGCAGGATGAATCAGGTAACATCCCTGGGGAAGTTTTTAGACCCTCTTGCCGATAAGCTGTTGGTTGGTGTTGCGCTGATTATGATGATCCCCATGGACAGGGTGCCGCCATGGATTGTTGCGCTTATCGTGGGCCGGGAGATACTGGTGACGAGTCTCAGGGTTGTTGCTATGCAGGAGGGCATGATAGTTGAAGCAAGCAGAATGGCAAAATATAAAACAACATTTCAAATTGTTGCAGTTGTCGGCCTGCTGATACATTATGAATACAGGTTTTCGGTGGGCTCCCTGCAGTTTGTTGTTGATTTTCACCAAATAGGGATAATATTATTATATATTGCGCTTTTTATTACTCTTTGGACCGGTGCTGTTTATTTCCACACATTTTCCAAAAAACTGCGGGATGGGTGAACGGGCGGATGCTTGCTTACTGCTTTAATTTCTATTTGACAAAACCGCTATTATATATATAATTTACTATTTCTGAGCGGGAATAACTCAGTGGTAGAGTACAACCTTGCCAAGGTTGGAGTCGCGGGTTCAAATCCCGTTTCCCGCTCCATTTTTTTTTGGCGGCGTAGCCAAGTGGTAAGGCAGAGGTCTGCAAAACCTTTATACACCGGTTCGAATCCGGTCGCCGCCTCCAGTGGTACATAAAGGAGGAAGGGGTCGGGGCATGTTCTTTTCCTCCTTTTGCATACATACCGATATATATGCATGGGTCTTTGCTCCGCGGATAAAATAATTTTATTAACCGCAGACTGCCGCAGACATTGTGAGCGGACGACCTGTCCGCTCACAAATACAATCACTTCGCGATATAAAACAGGTTTTATTGATATTGTCTTGTCTATCAGGTATAATGCCCCCGGGCTGAAGGGGCCTGACCCCACAGTGTGCTGTGTGTTTTGACCTGAGATAAGAGGAGGTAAAAGATGAAACTAATGGCGTTTGTAGGAAGCCCGCGCAAAGGGTCTAATACGGATATCCTCATAGACAAGGTTATTGCAGGTGCCCGCAGCAAGGCAGACATAGAGGTGAAAAAGATATATATCTATGATGCCCATATAAACTATTGCAACGGATGCGGAGCCCATACGGTCTTTGGGGGAGGCAAAGCCTGTCCGCTTAAAGATGATATGGCCGGTATTCTTAAACGGATGCAGGAAGCGGACGGCTTTATATTCGGTTCACCCAATCATGGCCGTACCATATCAGCGGGAATGACCAACTTCTTCGCCCGGATGATGCCTCTTTTAAAAATGCACGTGGAGCGCGATGATGCCGACAACATTATCCATGCCGAAGCACGTCCGCTTATCAGAGGGAAAAAGGCGGTTATTGTAGTAAGCCAGGGTGACTTTTCACCCTCCTCATCCGCTCTGGTGCTTTTGGTGATGCAGGCTAATCTACGTGATTTTCAATTGCGACAGGTTGGTGAGGTGTTCAGTACGGGCAACCTGCAGCGTGCCCAGGTCACAGATAAACAGAATGATTTAAACCAGGCATTTGGCGCCGGTGTACGACTGGTAACCGCATAAATAATGCAAAGCACACCCGCACTACTCCATATCGTCGGCCGCAAGCAATCCGGTAAAACGGCACTCGTCATCGCTATAATCAGGCATCTTTGTGCTAAAGGATACCGTATAGCAGCCTTGCGCCATTCACCGCATGCTCACGCTGTTGATCCGGAAGGCTCGGATACCGATAGATTTGTAAAAGCCGGAGCACAGGGTTCCGGCCTTGTCACTGCAGACCGGACAAACTTTTTCATTACGACACCCCGGTGGCAAGATAAAATATCTCAGCTTACCAATGTATTCCATGACTGTCACCTGGTACTGATTGAGGGCGGTATTGCACACGGCAGAGAAAAGATTGAAACGGTTCCTGAAGGGGAAACACTACTTTGTGAGGCTGATCAAGGGCTTGTGGCAGTTGTAGGCCGGAGTTGCTCTGTGCAGGACTGGCCCTGCTTTGTGCCGGATGATATTACCGGCATTGGTGATTTTATAGAAGAAAAATATCTAAAGCCCCTGATCTCAGGAGCAGTGCTTGCCGGCGGCAAATCAAGCCGGCTGGGACGCAATAAGGCTTTTTTAGAGCTGCAGGGTAAAACAATTATTGAGTGGGTACTTAAAAACTTTTCAGCGTTTGTATCCTTGGTAAAGATCATAACAAACAACCCGGAGGAGTATGTACACCTTGGCCTGGAAACTTCCCGGGATATTCGTCCCGGTGGCGGGCCCCTATCCGGGATTCATACCGCCCTGAGTGTCAGCCCTACCGAATATGTGCTGGCGCTGTCCTGTGATATACCGCTGGTTGGACCGGAGCAGCTAAGACGATTGCTTTGTGCATATCCCGGAAATGATATCACGATCTTTAAACACAAAAATTTTGAGCCGCTGTGCGCTGTATACCGTCGTACCTGTATAACGGCCCTTGAGGAACTCATCGATCACGGCGAGTACCGTATCATTGATTTGTTTCCTACGCTGAATGTTAAAGTCATTCGGATTGATGACGGAGATATCTTCAGAAGCATTAATACGGAGGATGACTTTCAGTACATCGTCAAAAACTTTTCAGGATAGGATGGGGCTATTATCGATATAATCATGCAGCTTGTCCGGCAAGGCTTTTTTCATCTTTTTGAGAAGTTCATAGGGTACCTTCAGGGTGCCCCGGCCCGTACCTAAGGCAACACCGTTCAGAGTATATCCGTGAAAATCACTGCCGCCGGTTATCAGGAGGCTGAATTTGTCGGCAATTCTCTCATAAAGTGCTGTCTGGCTCCTGCTGTGATCTGTATAGTATACCTCGATTCCCTGCAGACCGTATTGCATCATTTCAGAAACCATTGATTCAAGCTTAACCCCGGTACCGTAGTTGAGTGTGCACGGATGGGCCAGTACGGCAATGCCGCCGCAGGCGGCTATGTGGGAGATGGCCTCGGCGGGTGTGAATCTGAATTTCTCTTCATAAGCGGCAGCACCCTTTTTGAGATATTTATCAAAGGCCTGCTGCGCGCTGCGCACATAGCCCTTTTGCACTAAAACCTGCGCAAAATGAGGCCGGCCAACCTGGCCAGTTTCAGCCTGCCGGGCAACGTCTTCCATGGTGATATTAAATCCCAGTTTCTGCAGGTTATGAATCATTTTGGGATTTCTTTCTAGGCGGGCTTTCTGCAGTACCGTGATAGCATGCCGGAAACGTTCATCGCTGCTATTGATATAATAGCCCAGGATATGAAGCGTACCTTTAGCATATTCAGCACTTATCTCAATCCCGGGGACAACCTCAAGGCCGTGCTCCCGGCCGGCATCCACTGCTTCGGCAATTCCTTCAACCGTATCATGGTCGGTAACGGCAACGGCTTCAAGACCTTGGGCCTTTGCCTGCTCAATAAGTTTTGAGGGAGACAGCGTACCGTCTGAAGCAGTTGTATGGGTGTGTAAGTCGATCATAATCCAGTAATGAGCGATGAGTAATGAGTAATCCCGCTTTCAGCGGGATCTTCGCTGCGCTGCGACAAGTATCCGGTATCGAGAATCCAGTATCCGGTTTTTTTCATAACGGCCAGAAAAAAGGAATCAAAACAACGGCCACAATCCATAGCAGTATGTTCAGCGGGATGCCGGTTTTTAAATAGTTGCTGAATGTATACCCGCCGGGTCCGTAAACGATCATGTTCGTTTGATAGGCAATCGGTGTAGCAAAGGAGGCTGATGCTGCTATGGCAACCAGCATGGCAAAGGGGCGCGGATCGGCTGCTATATGGGTAGCAGCCGCGTATGCTATAGGGAACACCAGAACAGCGGTAGCGTTGTTGGTAATTATGGCACTGAAAAAAATAGTTATCAGGTATATGCCGGCAAGCACACCGACCTTGCCGAAATAACTGAAAGCCGTGATAATTCCCTCGGCAATAAAAGCTGCTGCACCGGTCTTCTCCAGGGCCGCGCCAATACCGAATGCGCAAGCAATCAGCAGCAGAACATTCAGCTCAACTGACTTGCGGGCTTCTTCAGGGCTGATACAGCGCGAGATGAGCATCAGCAGGGCCGCACCAAAAGCACACACAAACATATCAAGGGAGGTTCCGCCTACATCCGGCAGATACGGCCCCAGGGTGGCCATTGTGATCATTAAAATCAGTATTCCCAGGGCTAGGGGTTTTTGTTTGGTGGCATATGTCTTGGTTTCAGGCAGATGGGAGACAAGGTAGAAATCATTGGAATGCGTCCAGGACCTTTCAAAAGCATCAGAAGTCAACAATAGCAGCGTATCTCCCGGATGTAGTACAATATCGCCGATTTTTGAATCGATGCGTTGTCCGTTTCTGTGCACTGCCAGGATTGATGCCCGGTAGCGGGTTCTAAAATTAGAGTCCCTAATGGTTGATCCTACAAGCGGTGAAGAAGGTGAGACAACCGCCTCGGCCATCTTGTCAGTGCTTTTTAGATCAAGTTCTTCGTCAGGCCCGGTTATGGGTATAAGGCCTGTCAAAGTCTGGATTTCTCTGATAGTGTCCACTTTACCGGTAAATACCAGTTTGTCGTTACCCTGCAGCCGTACCTTTGGTGCAACAGCAGGTATGGTCTCAGGTCCGCGGATAAGTTTTGCCAGGTACAGCCCGCGCAAGTGCCGTAACCCTGCCTCTTCAATGTTTTTCCCGATCAGGGGGCTGTCCTCGGGAACTTTCAGCTCGACCAGATATTCCCGGCTGGTTTCGCTCACGTTTTCAATCAGGTCTTTCCTGTCAGGAAGAAATCTTACGCCAATAAATTTCAGGTACAGCAGGCCAACGAGCGCGCAGGGCAGCCCCACCTTGGCAATTTCAAACATGCTCATGGAACTCATGTTATGATCCAGCATCAGCCCATTGACAATTAAGGTTGTTGAGGTGCCGATCAGCGTACACATGCCGCCCAGGATAGCTGCATAGGATAAAGGCAGCAGATATTTTGAGGGAGATATCCGGTGTTTAATGGCCCACTGGCGGACAATAGGGGCAAACATGACCACAATGGGTGTATTGTTCAGGAAGGCTGAAAGAAAAGCAATGGGAGAGATGATTCGTAAGAAATATTTTTTGCTTGTTTGTTTTTCTCCCAGGAATCGGTAAAAAAAGCCGTAAAAAGCACCTGTATTCTGAATAGCCGCGGCAACGACAAACAGGATTGCAACAGTCAGCATGCCCTTATTGGAAAACCCGACAACAGCTTCCCGGGGTGTTATTATGCCGAAGCACACCAGTATTCCCAGGGCAATAAACACAATGATATCAGGCCCCAGCAGCTCGCGTACCAACGCTACAATCATGCATACCAAAACAGCCAGTGTAAACCAACCCTGCCAGTCCATAAAATGAGCACCTTTTCTTTGTGGTCTCTGTGCCCCCTGGGAGAGGGAAAACAGCTCATTAGCTTTTATTTATTTTTATAACTTTCAATCAGGATCTTTGAAATCTCCGGCCGTATTACCCGGGGATCAGGGACCTCGCCTTTAATAAACATTTCCCTCAAGACCCGGCCTGATATGCTCACCGGTTTCCAGCCTTTGTCCTTGTACACATCAACCAGCCCGACATGGCCCAGCTCTTCATAGTATGCTGCGAACCCGATGTTGACATTGTCTATGAGCAGCTCGCCCTTGAGCTTTTCAAATATCCGCTGGGCATCCAGGGGATCCCAGATATCACTGCCGTCATCATAGGGGGCATCAGCATGTTTCCTGCCGATGATGATATTCGTGAAACCGAAGTTCTGCCGGTAAATACCGTGCATTACGGCTTCCTTGGGTCCGGCATAAAACATCTTTATGTCAAGTCCCAGCAGGATAAACTGGTCGTTGATGTCATAGCCTTTCTGCTGCCACAGCTCCACATCCTTATCACCGCCGTCACCGAGCAGTTTGTTGTCAACAAGGCATTTGTAGCAGTCCATTCTGGTCTCAGCGTGCACGTCATCAGATTTGGTTTCACCAACCAGCGGGTTAAGCACCACACCGGTAAAATAGCCCTGGCGGGTTACTTCTTCCATGCCGGCAACCATGGCATATTCATGCGCCCGGTGCAGCGGGTTCCTGGTCTGAAAAGCAACAATTTTTTCCCAGCCCTTTTCCTTGAACAGCTGACGGGTCTTTGAGGGCGGCAGAATATATTCACCAAAATGGGCCTTGGGTTTTTGCGGCAGCACCCGGACCTCACCTCCCAGCAGAAAATCCCGGGGATCATCATTTACAATACGGGCGCCGGGATGATCGGTTCTGGAGGTGCCGTACACTGACTTATTGTATTTCTTTTTATCAAACTCAAAAATATCTGAAATTTTCAGGATACCTACAATGTCACCATGATTGGCAACGATAGCAACCTCCTGGCCCTTCTCCAGCGCTGCGGCCTGCTCGCGGGCAACCGGAAACGACAGCGGAATGGTCCAGGCATATTTTTTGCCATTGCGAATAATTACTTCTTCTTCCAGCACCTGGTTAACCTCATCCCGGCCCATGGGCCCGGTGAGCGGAGACAGCCCGCCGTCACCCATGCGGTTGAGTGTGGACAGATCGGCATCGCTGATCTGATACTGCTGAAGTGTTTGAGCATGCTGCAGAGTCTCTGCAACCTTATCTTCCGGCACCATCCTGTTAACCGGTTCCTGTAATCCACCATGCGGTGCATAGCTTGCCATGTTTCTCCCCTTTCTAACTGATCTTCAATCTCAATTCATACAGACAGTTGTATCATTGAAGGTAGTCGTTGGTTTTAAGATAATTAATGATTATTTCGGCACATTCATCTACGGAATGTTTGGCTGAATCTATAACGATTTCAGCATTAAGCGGTTCTTCATACGGGGCAGATATGCCGGTAAACTCGGGTATCTCTCCGGCCCGGGCCTTTTTATACAGCCCTTTTGGATCACGCTGTTCACAAACATCAATGTCGCACTGCACAAAAATCTCTACCATATCCCCCTCACCGACATTCTTCCTGACTTCATCCCTGTCGTTACGGTAGGGAGAAATAAATGCTGTGGAGACGATTATGCCGGCATCTACAAACAGCTTGGCAACTTCACCAATACGCCGTATGTTTTCGGTGCGGTCTGCGGGTGAAAATCCCAGGTTCTTGTTAAGCCCGAAGCGGATATTGTCACCATCAAGCACATAGACATGATAGCCCATGTCAAAGAGCCGTTTTTCAACTTCATTTGCAATAGTGGATTTACCGCATCCTGAAAGTCCGGTATACCACAGAATCACACCGCTGTTTTTGTTTTTCGCTTCGCGTTCATCACGGGTCACCAGGCCATGGTGCCAGGTGATATGCTTGCTTTTCGTTTCGCTCATTCTGTTACCTCCATAAAAGCTGTTAGTTGTTCAATTGCAGGGGAGTATACGCACAGCGCAATCGGCTGCGGCCCCGGCTTTTTTAGGCACATGCTGTGTTGCTGATCAGGCTGTCAGCTGCAGGAACCTGTCCTCTTTTGTTTTCTTTAAAATCCTTTTGGCCAGCGCAATGTCCTTTTCTATCTGCCTGACAAGGCTTGGTACGTCTGAAAATTTCCGTTCGCCTCTGATACGTTTAACAAAAAAGATGGTAATATGCTGACCATACAGGATGTAATCAAAGTCAAAAAGATGTGCTTCAATGCACAGTTTTGTACCGTCAAATGTAGGATTAAAGCCGATATTGACAACACCGTCAAACTGTCCGTGAGGTGTTGATGCCCGTATGGCATAGATACCCTGCTGAGGGATCAGGTCTTTTATGTGGCTGAGATTGGCCGTGGGGAAGCCGATGCGGCGCTGCTTGCCGTGGATTACCTTGCCCGACAGGCTGTAATAAGACCCCAGAAGCTTCTGGGCCAGAGATACCCGGCCTTCTGCTATCAGTTTTCTGATAGTTGTGCTGCGCACCGGGATGTTCTTGATGGTGATATCCCTTATAACATGCACAGCATATCCGTACTTCTTGCCCCTTTTCTGCAGGAGCTCTATGGAGCCCTTGCGCTTTTTACCAAAAGCATAATCGTGTCCGATAACAATTTCACGGGGACGGATCCGGTCATAAATAATCTTTTGGATAAACTCTTCCGGGGTCTTTTCAGCAAAGCTTTTTGTAAATTTTTCACAAATCAGATAGTCTATACCCATTTTTTCAACCAGGTGCGCCTTTTCCGCAAAGGTGGTGATTTTTAAAGGCTCTGCTTCAGGCCGTAAAATATTTAACGGGTGGGGATCAAACGTATATACAACCGATGCACCGCCGAGTGCCCGGGCGTGTTGGATGATCATCTTCAGTATTCTTTGATGTCCGCGATGCACCCCGTCAAAGTTGCCGAGTGTTATAACCGGATTGCGGACCCCCAGTTGTTTAAACCTTCTGCTGCCTTTAATGATGTGCATTTGCTTAATAATTATTATCAGCTTTCAGCTGGTTGTTGAGAATGCATTTTACGGGAATTACTATCACAGTGATAACATGTCCGTTGGAATTATGTAAAAAGGTAAGGGCAACCGACTACGGACAACTAACCACCGACAATCATATTATAAACATCTTTGCTGTTGCCTGGGCAACTATTGTGCCGTCTTCTTTATAAACCGTACCACTTGCATATACAACCTTCTTTTTAACAACGTCAACCCGGCCCTCGCACCGCAGTGTTTCCGCTATCCTGGCCGGATTTTTCAGTTTAGCGGTGATTTCTCCGGTTACAACCTGAAATCCTTTGCAGACAGCCGCCTTGGCCATCACCTCATCCAACAGGGTGATGATTATGCCCCCGTGCAGGATATCTTCCCAGCCCTGATATTTTGCTGCCGGGGTGAATGTTGTCAGGGCTTTGTCACCGTTTTCAGGGTAACTGAACTCAAGCTTCAGGCCCTCGGTATTATCCCGGCCGCAGGCAAAGCATTTATTATTATCTATAAGCATAGAAGGTTTTTATGCAGTACAACCGCGAAAAATGTTTTATTACCATATTTTGATGATGATTATAACTGCTTGACAAAATTAATCTTTTATTGTAAATGAAACTACATTAAATTGCAACCACTTATAAATTATATGCTATTTTTTTATCGGCCGAAGTGGTGGAACTGGTAGACACGCTAGGTTCAGGACCTAGTGGGCATTGCGCCCGTGGGGGTTCGAGTCCCTTCTTCGGCACCATAAAACATTGAGCCTGTAAATCCGGTGATTTACAGGCTTTTTTATTTTATGGTTGCGGATAGGTCAGGATGGCTGTCAAGACGATTTTTGGCTTCACGGTTGCTGGCTAGTAGTCAGTTCCATAAATAATATAGCACATATCAGGCAACTGAAATTTCATCCATTTTATAATGCCATTTGAAAATTACTGGTTCTTCATTG
>JANQFE010000060.1 GCA_028278025.1 Thermodesulfobacteriota bacterium
ATCGGTGAAGGTCTTTGGTTTTGAACAGCAAGGGCGGTGTGAGCAATTGCCTATACTATAAGACACAGTCGTTCCAGCGAGCACTTAGCCCGCTGCAATCAACACCAAAGACCCTCGCTAAAGCATTACCCCCAAATTCAAAAGTGACGCTGTACTAGCCCGCATTATTCATCAGCATGTAGTGAACGCACTATCCCCTGGTGTTTACTACAAAAAAACCTTCCGGCATGCCTGCATCCGGCGGCATCGGGTTGTGCGCTGCACGAACACAATCAACTCTTAGCTGCCGTACTGTTCCCTGCAATTCATGGCAGTTGCAACAAAACTGATGAGATTTGTAACAAAACAGAGGGGGTCATCATCGGCGCATAGTTCGATGTCCTCTACCAAAATGAGAGCAGCTTCAATAACACAGAGAAAGAGCAAAATATAATTGCCGGCCTGCTGGGCAATTACAGCGGCGCTGTTATCTGAAAGGGGTACAACAAGCTCCTTGCCGTCAATAGAAATAAAAAAAGCATTCCCGGTCTGTTCTTGACCTGGAAAGCCGATGACTATCCGACTGTCGGATGGTCCGTTGATTACAAATCCAATCGTAAAACCCTCCGGATATTCAAGCGGGATCACGTTTACTGTTATACCGGCCTCTGCCAACAAGCTTTCTGCGCTATCAGCACCATGCTGCTGATAGGCAGCACATTTTTGCGGCAAGGTCACCATAGACATAATAAGCATGATAATTATAATCAGGCTGATTTTTTCTGTAATACCTTTCATATGAATACTCCTTATGTTGTAAACGCTTATGTAACGTAACCTGATATGCTTTCACCTCACAATTTCCAAAGCTTTTCACATGCCTGAGCCGATAACATCATTGATCTTAATCGTCAAATCGACGTCCCCGCCGACCGGAACACCGACGGTCCGGTGCCAGCCGTCTTTCCAATTTGAAATTACGGGGCATCTCATTGCATCGCCTCTGACGGGTGTAGTCTCTCCGGTCCTTATTTGAACGGCGGTCCGATCCGGAATGGCTTCTTTGCGCCTTGCTTGCGTCCACAAATGTATATATTTTCCATTTCTGGTGCGGTTTCGGGATGTCTATCAGGTAGCGGTACTCACGGCCGCATTCCAGGCATACTTCTTTTTTCCCTCTGTTTCCCAAGCGGATTCTTAATGCCATGTCTCCGTATCCGTCATGAGCCCTCAAATCCTGGTACAGACTGATAAATTTTTTTAAAAAAACAAGATTCTGATCCGTCATGTCACATACTCCTTTACCGCACGTTCGGCCCCCTGATGATGACCTTTTATTTTATATCCATTTTAATTATTTTTTTGTGACAAGAATCACAAAAAAATAATTAGCACCTTACGGATATTCAAAGGATTATTAATGGATACTGCCTTTTGGCTTGTTTTTCTGGCTGCGATCATTGCAATTACCTATATCGCCTATCAGCATCCGGTTGCTTTCAGGGAAAAAGTCGCCTACCCCCTGCTTGTGCTTTCTTTTTTGAGCATCATATTTGTTTCTACATATAACATCGGGGGACTTGGGGTGAATGTCAAGCACCTGATCGAAGAAGTTCCCGAATCCGATGCAAAAAACGCCGTGGTCATGTTTTATGCCCAAAGAATAAATGAAAGATATGACCTGCAAATCAATGCGCTATTATTCGGCGGATCACTCTGTGTGTATCTTCTTTTCCTGATATTCATCCCGAAAATAAAAAAAACTGCCGCCAACGCAGTTCAAATCCAGAGCGCGTCAGATACAAAAAAATATGAACGTGATTCGCTCACCGGGAGGAGTGTCCGGCCTTGTTGACAGTTGGCTTCACCGGTGATGAGATCACTATCTGCGGCAGCACCTTCGGTCTCAGAGGGCCTGCCCGCAGGCACCCTTTTACCTGCCGGCTGTTTCTTGCCAAAAGGGTTGTCCTGGTACTGTCGCTTGTCATAACTTTACTTGTCCTTTTTGAAGGCATCAAGACCGAACTTGCCATGTGGTCACTTCATTTCGCTGTTCTGTTTATAGCCACCGTTCCCTTGCACATCCTGCATAAGAAAACAGCTTCAATGCTGGCTGAAACGGCTACTCTGGTTATACTGCTGTACGGTTCCATGAAAGTATTTGCACACTAATGGTAAGCTGCACTCATTACTACAGAATGAACGATTAAAACCAGCTCTTCTCTATTTGACTAAAGTCCTTAAAAATAATCTTACGGGCAGACATGAACATTGTGCGATTGACTCATGCTGCAAACACCTGAGTCGGCTTTGAAGCAGATTGCAGCTTACGACAAAGATAGCGCTCGCACTGTTTGGCCGTATCGTAGCCGAGCATGACACCCAGAATAAAATCCTCCTCGTCGGTTAAATCGAACAGGTTGTGCTTATTAAAATTTTTAATAACCGCAACACAGGCATCGTCACCGAAAAAAACGTTAATCTTGTTTTTACCGAGCGGATAGATCAGGTATGCTATTTTTTTTTGCCGCAACGCACCCTCTATTTTAGTGTAGTTTGTTTTAGCCGTCGTATGCAGAATCAGCTTGCGGATTCCTTTTTTGTACTCATAGATATGATGATAAAATACTTTCATAATAGATGTTCTCCGGTAGATTCCTCCCCTGTTTGCTGTTCATCGCTCACCGGGTGGTCGACACCGCTACACCGGTTTTTGCCTGTTGTCTTTTTGCAGGCACACTTTGCGCCGCAGGCTCCGGAACACATGCAGTGCTGTGTGTGCGGGTTGTTGTGTGAAGACCGTTCTACCGTTTTTTTTGTGTGTGCATTGTGGTTCATGGTAATCCTTTCTGTAAATGATTATGTTTTGAATAGATCGTTTTACCTTCTTTTTTTGCATATTGTATTGCATAGTAAATTCTTTCTATAAGCATTAATGCGTTAAACGGTTTTCGCACTGGTATTCTTTTTCGAATTTCCACAGTGACTGTGAAATAGAGCTCAGACTGCTGCCGGCAAGCATCCTGACCGTCTTGCCGTACTTTTTTCCCAGACGTTTAGCCACCAGGCAGGCCCCATGGCTGTTGCAGTTGACCGGGCACAACACCAAATCGGCCCTTCGGACCTTGCTTTCCAGGGAGCCCCTACCGGCATGCATATACCCGTCATGGTATTCGAAAGTACCGCCGCAGGTTTCAACAACCTTGCGATAGAAGTTTTCCATCTTTTTTATGCCGCCGACGATAAGGACGCGGCGTTGGCACAGGTCGCAGGCCGAACATTTTTTTTCAGTGGAACACCCGGCAGCAGCAGTAGATACAGCCTCAGGCAACGCAGCAGGTTCTGCGGCGGCACATTTCCGGCGCAGGCTGCGGTTGTCAGCCTCCAGCTCATCATAGGCCTGCTGCAGAAACCGAACCGATTTCGCAAGACCTTCAAGCTCACTGCAAAGGGCTTCATTTTCATGCGTGAGTGTGGCAAGCTTCTCAGTCCGGTCAGATTGATTTTCTGTCTGTTCAATAAGACTCCGGCGTTCTTTTTCAAGAAAAGTGCATTTTCTATTAGCTCGACAGTGTTCATCCTTTAGTAGCCGGTTGGCTTTAAGCACTTGCCGATATGTCTTTTTAAGTTCTTTTATATGCAGACATAATTTTCGGTTTTCCTTTTCCAGCCGGGTCAGTGTCTGGCGGTCGCGCCGGCTTTGCTCTGAAAGGGTATGCATCTGCATATGTAAGTCGGCAAATATGTGCTGGACAGCGTTTTCGGACAGATCGGGTCTGACGGCAGCTGACCAAAGCAGGGCAGCATAATCGCCGGCTGCAAACTGCCTGTTCCATACGGCAAGCAGTTCTTTTTCGGAGAGCTGAGAGAACATTTCCATCTCCCTGCGGTACTTCCGGTTCAGCAGTGCTTCTATCCTGGCTGATACCTGGCTTCCCGTACCGGCCGTTTCGACCAGCCGGGAATGGATATCGTATTCGTCCATTTTTTTTACCTGAACGCCGTCTTTTTTGAGAATCTGCTTTTGTTCACTCAGTGACAGGCAGGTGCCGATAATCGGACACCGCAGAAATTCCTGTATGTGCCAGATATGCCGGGGTGTTGGGACCCTGCTGCTCTTCGTGCTGCCTGGTGTCGCATTTCCAGTACTTTTTATCAAGGCTCTGGTTGCCAACACGTCGGAGTGTTGTGGAGAAACAAATTCAGATAAATCTTGCTGCTGTTCTAGATAGTTCTGCCGGTTAGCTATACTCATGTAAACACCTCCATGCTTTGCTGTTTTGAAAAGGACTGGTGTGACAGATGCATCACACCGGTAAACTTGTAGGGTGTATCATAATCATTTCTCAGGGCGGTTCCGGTATCAAGGACATACACATAGTCTCCATTTTTCCTTCGTACCCTGTACTCAACCAAATATTGTTCTTGTGCTTTTAAGTGATACTGCATTTTTCTTTTAATAAGGTTATATTCGTCTGGATGAATAATGTTTTGCCATTCTTGCAGGGTTACAGGAAAATCTGTCTCGGAATAACCAAGCTCTTCAGATATTCTTCCATACCAGTCAATGGTATCCGTTATAATATCCCATTCATACGCCAGCCTGAAAAAAACCGCTCCTTTGGACAGACGGTACGCTTTGCTTCCCCAAACAGTTTTTACCTGCATATGATCAGGAGAAAAAGTACACCTCGTATGGTCTTTACCAACATTCCTGCTTGCTGTGCGCATAAAATGCTCCCGGCCTATTGTTTAGTTGTACCTAACTTTGCTGTTAAAAAAATTTTATTTGTATTTCATCGCCCGGTACCGGTTTCTGCTTCTTTCGGCAGAAATTTTCAAAGCTCCTCGTTTTCAGTGGCCTCCGCATCATCCTGACGAAGTTCTGTTTTTTCTTCGCTGTAGTTCAAAGCGGTTTCCATGGTAATGTGCTTCTGATCCACCAGGGCTCCGAGAGACTGGTTCAGGGTCTGCATTCCCAGCTGGCTGCTGGTCTGCATGGCGGTCTTGATCTGATGGCTTTTTTCTTCGCGGATCAGGGCCCGTACTGCCGGAGTCAGCACCAGGATTTCCGCGGCCAGGGATAGCCCCGGACCGCTGTCCCTCGGGATCAGCTTCTGGGATATAACATACTGGAGACAGGTGGCCAGCTGAATGCGTGCCTGGGCCTGCTGGGCCGCGGGATAAGCGCTGATGACCCGGGAAATGGTCTGGACCGCGCTGGCCGTATGCAGGGTGGCAAAGGTCAAATGTCCGGTTTCCGCGATGGTCAATGCCGCGGACATGGTTTCCAGATCTCTCATCTCGCCCACCACCACCACGTCCGGATCCTCACGCATGGCCCGGCGAAGGGCTTCACCGAATGAGGCTGTATCCCGGCCGATCTCCCGCTGGGTCACAAATGCGGTCTGGCTCACATGGCAGTACTCTATGGGGTCCTCAATGGTGAGAATGTGGCAGGGACGCTCTTTGTTGATCCGGTCTACCAGGCTGGCAATAGTGGTGGACTTTCCCGAGCTGGTGGTACCGGTTACCAGAATCAGCCCGGAGTGCAGCTTGCAGATAGCCTCCAGTACATTTATGGGCAGTCCCAGCTCTTCGAAACTGAAAAACCGGTTGGGCAGCAAACGCAGTGCCACCGAATAGGTGCCCTGCTGACGGTATGCATTGATCCTCAAGCGATAGCCTCCTTCCAGGGACATTGCCCGGTCCAGGTCGCCGGTTTTGGTCAGCTGTAGATAATCGTTCTCGCCCACCATCCGGCGGATCATGTCTTTGATCGCATTATCACCCATCAGGCCGTATCCCTGCATTACCTGGAGCTTTCCCAGGATCCGGATCGACGGCGGATTGTTCACCGCAAGGTGCAGGTCTGACCCGCCCCTCTCAACAAATTCTCTTAAAAGTGCTTCATACATCTGTTGATCCATGTTTTCCAGCATCCTTTCCATTCGTTACCTGAGGGTCTCTATGGTCCCGGCCATGTCTTCAGCTTCCCGCGCTTCCGGAATCCGACCGGAATCCCGGTAAAGATCGGCTGCGCGTTTGTAAAGGACAATGGACTGGGAGAATTTTCCGTTTTTCAGATAGGCCAGGCCGAGATTTTCGCAGCACGCGGCAGTCCAGGAAGGGTAAGCATCTCCGGGTTCGAACCCGGCCAGTGCTATCTCCAGAAGTGTTTCGGCTTCTTCCGGACGGTTGTCCCGAAGCATTACTTCTCCGGCCAGGGCCAGCCGGCGCCGCTCATTTTTGGTTTTCGGTTCCTCCGGAAATGGACGAAGCGTTTTGAGTGCACCGGCAAAATTTTCCATTTTGATAAAACACCGCGCCAGATCCATTCGTGCTTCTTCCCGGATAAAAGGTGTTTCCCCGTAGTCCATCAGTTTGCGGAATTCCGCAACTGCTTCCGGGTACTTGCCCTGCATCATCATCTGCCGGGCCTTGTTTCGGTCCGCTGCAAACAGCTCGGCTGCAACGGTTTCGTCCCCGCCTGAATCAGCAGACGGTTCAGGTTTCACCCCGGGTCCCGAAGCGCAGGACGTTGTTATTAGCAAAACAAGTAATAGAACCGGATAAAGCAGCTTTTTCACTATTATTCTGTCTCCTTCGGCTGAACTGTTTCCTGGAGTTTTTCCAGGGCCGGGCTGATATCTGCCTCTTCAACATCATCATACACACCCAGTGCCGGAATATCGTCCCGTGCGCTGGGATGCTCGCTGAGACGTTCCACCATGCTCATGGTCACGTCCTCGATATTGTCCGGACCGCACAGGATATACGGCCGCAGCAGCACCAGCAGCTCGCTTCTGACCTTTTGTCTGGTCTGTGACTTGAACAGTTTTCCGAGTAACGGAAGATCCATAAAAAATGGGATACCGCTGTTCACATCCACATCTTCCTCCCGGATCAGGCCGCCCACCGCGCTGATGGCGCCGTCCACAGCCACAATGGTGCTGGTCACGGATCGGGTTTCCACATCCTGGGATTTGAAACTCTTGTCTTCGCCGTATTCAATTTCCTTCATTTCACCCAGTTGGGACTCTTCCTGTACTACCCGGATGGTCACGCTTTTGTTGGAATGGATCTTGGGTGTGATCAGCAGGGTCGTGCCCACATCCCGGCGCTCCGTGTCCGGATCCGTGGTCTCGTCAACAGTGGTGGAGGTTCCTGAAAAGGTAAAGGTACTGACCTCAATGTCGGTCAGAATGCTGGTCTCGGTCCCGATAAAGATACGGGAAATTTCACTGTCCGCCACACACAGGTTTGGCGTGGCCAGCCGGGAGATGTTTCCCTGTTCCTCCAGCAGCTGAAGCCGGGCCACCACATTGTCGCTCACAACCTGGAGCAGGGCTGACGCGGGGTCCAGGCCGGTGCCCTGGGGCACAAGATCGGTATCCGGCGACAGTATCGTGCCATAACTAGTGCCGAACGTATCGCCGGGAGCTCCGGCGGAACGGCCGCCGGAAAGATCGCCGTTCTCGAACAGCCAGTCAACCCCGTGCCTTCGCTCATTGTCCAGCTTAAGTTCCAGAACCTTGACCTCTAAAAGCACCTGGGGTCTTGGCGTGTCCAGTTTTTCCAGAAGATCTGTTATCGTTTTCATGACCCTTTCATCAGCGGTTCGAATCATCAGGGTATTGGTGAATTTCAGGACCGAAAGGAAAACCACCCCCGGCCGCTGGACTGTACCGTCTTCATCCATCCTCTCACCGGTGAGTCGGCCCAGGAGCGCTTCCGCAGCAATTTCCACTTCCGCGTCCTTCATCAGGTTGGCGTTGCCCCCCCTGTATCTGGAACTTGATGATGAGGACCCGTCCGATCTTCTGCTGTTGCGGTTCCGGTCCGAACTTCTGTTGCGGCTGCTTCCGCTGCCGGAGCCTCCGCCCCTCATGGTTTCCTGGGAAAACTGGGCCCGGTCCGCCAGGGTGTCCATGCGCTCCAGGGCCTGTTCCAGGTCCTCCACCCCGTCATCCTCGTCTTCGTCCGGGCGCTCCCAGATTATCCGGTCCAGGAACAGGTTTTGAAGGCTGTCTCCCGCGGTACGGGCATCAATATGACGCAGTTTGACCGCCCGGACAATTTCGTCATCCTGCATGGACAGGCCCTGCTTGTATTCTTCCAGCGTGACCACACACATAATGCCGGAATCCGCGTCATCCTTGAACCAGCACTGATTGGCACGGCAGGCAGCCTCGAGGGCCGATTTTACATCCACATTTTCAAGGTATAGATAAACCGGGAGATCCCCCGCGTTTCCGCTCACCACGATCTTTTTCCCGGTCCCCCGGCTGAGCATGGCAGCAAACTGCCGGAAGGGCATTCCCTTGATGTTCAGCACTTCAATGAGCGGCTGCCTGACTGCTGCCCGAGCCGGGCAGACCGGCCACAGGTGCAGTGCCGCGGTGATGATGATCAGGCTTAAAATGATCTTTCGTTTCAGTCCCATTTTTTCCTTTCTTTCTTTACCTGAGGATCTGCACATTGCTGGGGTTGGTCTTCGGGAAAAGCTCTACCTGGCTTTTAGTAATGATTCCCACCTGAACATACGTGATCTCTTTTTTGGCATTTTTTTGCGCATTGCGATTTTTCCCAGTGCGTATTCTGGCGCTTTTCCAGGTGCTGACCGCGATCAGGTCGTTTTCCTTCACAAAAAACGGCTCGTCATATCCGGGAAATTTCAGGGCGGCCAGTGGCTTCTGTCCGGCCAGACACATGATCCCCAGCACCCGGATCCCTGTGGGTACAGCTCCTGAAGTTGAAGGCAGAAAGCCCCTTGAGTTTGTGGGCACATTGTAGCTGAACGGATCCATCCCGGTTTGAGGTGTCTGGTTATCTTCAATGTCCGTCTCATCTTCGTACACTATGTCTGTTGCCGCTGTTTTCGGTTCAGGAACATTCGTTTCTGCTGATGCCGGTGCTGCCGGCATCAGCGCCAGAACCATCACGGCGATCATACATATTTTTTTCAGAATTTTTTGTTTCATAAAATCAGACTTCCTTTCATTATCGTGCGCTTTTGGTTACGGACAGCATGGCCAGGAAAAACGCAAAATAGACAAACCCGACAATACCGCCCACAAGAATAAAAATAGCCGGCTCGATCATGGTTCCCAGCAGGGCCACCCGGCGTGACAGCCGGTCCTCGGAATAGTCAGCCACATAAAGAAGGCTTTCCGAAAGTCCGCCTGTTTCCTCGCTCACCGTGACCATGGTCACGGCAATGGGACACAGCCGGTGCAGGGCGGTCTGGGTAATACCGTGGGTCATAGACCGACCCTGGCGGATGATCTCCTGCATCAGCCGGAACTGTTCCACGTAATAAAGATTGCCCATGGTCTGCCCCACCAGGTTCAGCGCGCTGACCACGTCGATACCGCTGCTGAGCAGGGCGCCCAGGGTCCGGCACCACATGGTATTGCAGTGCTCCCGGAAAGCCAGGCCCAGAAGGGGGATCCTCAAAACCGCATGGTCGATATACTGGCCGTAACGGGGCACGGTCCGAAGCAAGAACAGTCCGATTCCGGCAATAACCGGCACAAGCATCAGCAAAAGCCCCCATTCCATCACGAAATCGCTCACTGAGATGAGAATGCGTGTAGGCATGGGCAGGGGCACACCACTGCCCTGTTTCTGAATAAAGGTCATGATCTTCGGGAAGACCACTGCCACCATGTAATAGCTGACTCCCATGGCCACCAGTATCACAAACGCCGGATAGGCAAAGGCCTGAATGATCTGGCCCTTGACCTTTCGCGCTTTTTCCATCAGGTCGGCCGCATAGGACAGCATTTCATCCAAGGTCCCGTTGGCTTCTCCCACACCGATCAGTCCCAGGGTCACCCGGCCCATGAACGGGGCCTCCTCCTCGATGCTGCGCTGCAGTGAATTGCCCTGTTTGACCTTTACGGTCACCCTCTCGAATATGCGGGAAAGGGTTTTGGAAGCCTGGCGGCTGATGGCGTTAAATGCGGTAACGATCGGGACACCAGCCCGCAAGAGCGAAGCCAGCTGGTGCAGCGCTATCTCAACGTGGCTGTTGGAAACAAACAGGCCGGCAAACCTGGATTGGCTGTTCCCCGACTTTTCCTGTTTTTTTTCGCTTTTCTTTTTCCCTGTTGAAGGCTGCAGTGCCAAGATCGCGTATCCCTGGCCGCGCAGCTGTTTACCAGCAGCCTGCCGGGATTCGGCTTCAATGGTGCCGCTGGTGCGGGAGCCGTCTTTAAGCGCGGTATAGTCAAACAGCATGATCAGTTATCCTCCTCAAACAGCACCACCCGCCTTACCTCATCCAGCGTGGTCATCCCCTGTTTTACTTTGTCCGCGCCGTCACCGGCCAGGGTATTCAGCCCCTGCTCTTTATAAATTGTGCGTGAGATCTCGTCTTCATGTTCGCCCCGTCGCACCATTTCCCGTAGCTTTTTGTCAAAGGGGATCATTTCATAGAGGCCGAGACGGCCCGCATAACCGGAACCGGCACACAGGTGACAGCCCACAGCCTTGGTGATCTTTAGATCTTTTTCCTCTTCCCAGCCGAATTCCCGGACCAGTTCCTCGTCCGCTTCGAGCGCTGTACAGCAGTGACGGCAGGGCTGACGCACCAGGCGCTGGGCGATCACCAGGCGCAGGGAGGCGGCCAGAAGCTCCGGCGTGACTCCCAGGTTCAGCAGGCGCGTCACTACGCTGGCCGCGTCATTAGCATGGACCGTGGACAACACCAAGTGCCCGGTCAGGGCACTTTTGACCGCGATATCCGCGGTTTCGCTGTCCCGGATCTCTCCGATCATAATGATGTCGGGATCATGCCGCAGGGCGCTGCGAAGCGACTTGTTGAAACTGACCCGCTCGGAATCCACATGGACCTGGTTGATCCCGTCCAGGGGAATTTCCACCGGGTCTTCGATACTCAGAATATGCCGGGTGCCCGGCTGCTGCAGATGGCGCAGGGCCGCGTATAAGGTGGTGGTCTTTCCGCTCCCCGTGGGGCCGGAAAGCAGGATCACGCCGTTGGGATGTTCCAGCGCGGAATACATGATCCGGGAATGTTCCGGACTCATGCCCAGCTGGTCCAGGTGCACCAGGTCCGAGGCAATGGCGGCGGTGGCCAGGATCCGCAGGGTCACCTTTTCGCCGCACACGGTGGGAACCGTGGCCACGCGCATGGAAATTTCTTCACCCGTGGAGAACAGAGTCAGCTGTCCGTCCTGGGGAATGCGTTTTTCCGCAATGTCCAGGGAGGCCGCCACCTTGATGGCGGATACCACATCAGCCGTCTCCTCCAGGCCGAGCTCCCGCTCGATCCGCATCACACCGTCCACCCGCATGCGCACACAGCCCCGCTCGCTTTCCGGGTCCACATGGATATCGGAACAGCGGATCTGAAGGGCCCGGTTTACCAGGTCCTCAAGCAGGCCCAGGGGCGTGCCCGTATTCTCCGAGGTCTCGGTGGCGTAATAGCGCTGGATGGCCTCGGTGACCGCGTCGCTGTCCGCCGCGGGCAGCACGTTCACGGTACGGCCGGTCTGGGACTCCAGCTGGATAACGGCCATTTCGTTCTCTTCGTCTGCCAGCACCACGTGCAGCATATCCTCGTCCACGCTCAGGGGCAGCACGCCCCAGCGCTGGGCATTGCGCGCGGAAACCAGCTTCAGTGCGGAGCGGTCCGCCACCACACGGTTCACATCGATCATTTTTTTGGAGGTGTTACTTACTCTGTTCATAGTCGTAATAGTATAATCTGTGCCGAAACGACAGCCGCACCAGGGGATGGCCGCCAAAGGAACGGGTTTTACCGTCATCACCAATCACCGAGGCAATTTCAACCGCATATACCCGGCAGGACCAGGGAAAGTCCTTCATGGACTTGAGAAAAAGATAAATGCCGTTAAAAATTCCTTCCAGAACATAATCGTGTTCCGTAACCGGCAGGGCCATCTTTTCCTGCGACTCTTCCGGAGTGGGTTCAATAAAACTTTTTACTCTCAGACCTGCCCGGGTCACCAGGCGGTAGGTTTCCGCCACGGCTTCGCTTTTCTGCTCCTTTCGCAGCGGGGACTTTTTCTCTACCGTTTTTTCCAGAGATTTTCGGGCCCGCTCCAGGCTCTCTTCCATGCTCTTGATGCGGAGCTCCTGTTCCTGGATATCGTTGTCCTCTTCCAGCGGCGGCACCTGCTGCGGCACCCCGAGAGAGGAAAGGTTCTTTTCAGTTGTTTCCAACTCACCCTGGAGAGCGTCCATGGTGGTTTCCCGCATGGCCAAAACCATCAAGATGGCCAGGAAAATGCCCAGGGCCGTGCGGTGAAAGGACTTTAGCCGGCCCCACATCCGGCTGATCTCATCTTTCCAGCTTCTGATCTGTTTTTTAAACTGGCGGATCATAGCAGCCCTCCTTTGGAAGAAATGATCTGGTAGGTAAACCGCAGCTCACCGTTCAGGTCTTCCCCCTCGATCCCCATGGGCTCCACATGGAGGCCCAGGGGCTGGATCACGCGGCACATGGCCTGGCTCAGAAGGTCAATGGCCTCGGGATAGAAGGTGCTGCCTTCCAGCACCAGGACTCCCTCATTGTTCTGATACAGGCGTACCAGGCGGGTATACATGGGCATTTCTTTGCGAAGCATTTCCAGAATTTCCAGCAGGCCCTTGGGCAGGTACTGTACGTTTGACAGTTCCTGGTCAACAGCCTGGCAGTTATTACGTTCATCGCGAAGATTGTCGGCTTTGTTTTTCAGATTTTTGCGCTGTTTCTCAAGAGTCTCCCAGGCCGCCTTGCGTGCATTGGCTTTACCGAGGCCCCAGCGCATGTCCAGGTAGCGCATTCCCAGGGTCAGCACGCACAGGATCAGGATACTGAAAAAGAGCCAGGTCCCGATGCGGTGGGGATCTTTGGGCTTTTGTCCCTTTCCCACCAGGGCGCACCCGTTGAACAAATTACCCACTTTCCGGGAAACGGCCGCATGCCGGGCGATTTTAGCCGTGTGATCATGGATCCTCCCCACCAGGATCTTGGTCTGTTCACCGGCGGCCTCCCGGACAAGTTTCAGGCAGGCCTCATCCGGCGGGACCGGACTCCAGATAACAACAGGCAGGTCTGTATGGGTTTTGAACCGGCGTTTGATCCGTTCATACCGTTCAGGATGCCCGGCCGCATCTTCCGGACTGAAACTTACCGGAATGCTCTGGGCGGCAAAAGGCAGACTTTGGGTGGCCGGGGTCACATAAAAACAGTTTTGCTGGCGAAGCAGTAGGAACCGCGCTTCTCCGAAATTCCGGGCATGATAGCTGAGCACTGCCAGCTCCATAGCGCCGAGCCCTTCAAAATCGAGTCCCCCGGCCCGGCAAGCATCGTCAAAGGTCCGGATCAGGGAAATTTCAAAAGGCGTGGAAAGCACATTATTGGTGGTGCCCCCCATACGGAAACGGTCGGCCCGGACCGCGGCCAGGCGCATGGCATGGGCTTCCAGTTCAGTTTCGCCCTCAAGCTCATAAGACAGTGCGCTGTTAGCCTCTTCAGGCTCACAGTCCTCGGGCAGTTCGATGCCAATGGTATAGACCTCGCTGGGGATCAGGATACGGACCCGCTGTGCGCCGTTTTCCGCTGCAAAGGCTGTCAGATTCTCCGGCAACTGATGGGGATTCCGGCCCTGGAATACCGCGGTCTTTCCGCTGTGCCAGGCTCCCTCTTCCATGAAATACAGGTACACGTGCCACTCGAACCCGTCATGGATCACCATGGCCACCGGCGTCTGCTTCTTGAGGAACAGGCCGGTGATCTTGGAAAAGCCTTCCCGGACTGTTTCTTTTGCTGTTTCTGTTCTAAATTTCATTTTTGTGTTCTCCAAAGTACAGTTCCGCGGCTTACAGAGGTTCGCTCAGGTAGACGGTGATATGGTTGATTCCCGGTTTCAGGTCAATAGTCTGCAACCCTGATGACCAGAAGTTGGCCGCCGCGGTCCCGCACTGCGCATACCCGTAGGCATACAGCCGGCGGGTTCCGGGAGGCAGGTTTTGAAGGGTGTTTTCGTGCAGCGACGACCAGGAGGACGCCACGGCCGTACTCACGTTGCCGGCTTCACTGTCGGTCACGGCCAGGGTAGTATTTGCGTCATTACTCGCCAGAATCTCGCGCACCCTGACCACCGGGGTGACGGCGCCGGGATTAGGGTCAGCATAAGGAGCAAGCAGGGCCACCCGCATGCGGTCAACGCGATCGCAGCAGGGGATATAGCGCCAGGTCAGATCGTTGTCGGAAACCGTGCCGGTTCGGGACCAGAACGGTGCCACAGCGCCGCTTTGACCGCTTCCTGTGCCGTTGTCACAGATAAACAGATCATCCGGAGTGGTGCCCACGGCGCCCGTGGTACCCGCCCGTACAATTGCGCCATTGCTATACGCCGTAGAGGTCTGCCAGTCTGCAATGGAGCCGTTTACGGGCGTCTTCCACGGATAAGGTGGCTGGTGGCTCCTGACACGAATGGACACGCACAGCGTGGCATCGGCCGCGGCATCGACAGGCGGGACGGCGGCAGCATCGAAAAATGCCGAACTTTCAACATCCTCTTCCTCCCAGCCTGCGCCGCCGGGGGCATCGTCCGATCCCCAACTGGCAACACTGGCGATCACTTCCTGGTCAGCAAGGTCTGCAGATGTCGTGTCACGCCAGTCAGACGTGCCCGCATCCCAGTACTTCAGGTTGTTGCCGAAGCCGTCAAAAAGCCTGTCACCGCCCAGGTCCAGGTATGGGCCCTGCCAGCCTCCCGGCAACATACCAGTAAGCTCACTGCCCGCAGGCCACAGGTTTGTACTTTCCCAGGAAGCGGCCCCGTTGAACTGGATGGTAAGAGAGGCCGTGTATACGCCCAGATCATACCACAGTTCCTCCAAGCCCCGGCCCTCGACACGCGCCACCGCGGCCCCGTGCAGCACCGGTAGGCGGCCCATGTCGCTCACGAACCGGCCCGCACGGGCGCCGTCGCCGGCCACGGCCAGCTCGATCTGGTCAATGACCCGCGTTGTGGTATCCACCCGCTGGCGTGCTCCCAGGCCCCCGAGGCTGGTCAGGGCCAGCGTTGCCAGCCCGGCCAGAATACTCAGCACCACCACCAGCTCGATCAGGGTCATGCCGGCCTGGCCGTCCGGCAACAGGTGTCGCCAACGCCCAAAAACCGTTTCAATTTTTGATTGTCTATACATCATATTCATACTCAGTTATCCAATATCAGCCGGCGTTTGTACGGCAGATCGCGAACACCGGCAGGATCGTCGGCAGTAGATGAAGCCAATACCAGTGCACCGCTGTGAGAAGGAAATACAACCCAGAGCTGTTCGACCTCATGGGTGGTACTGTTCACTGCGGGGATCACGCGGTAATACCCGCCGTCAAAACCATCATCATCATGCACATAGGGTGTGCAGATGACCGGCACAGCACTGCCGCCGGCCGCACGTTCCTGTCCCGGCGTGGTTGGAATCCCATGGGCATCAAGGGTAATGTTCACCAGTTCTTCCGTTTCATAATCCGCATAGGGACCGCGCCAGCCTTTACGGCGGTCACGATCCCACTCGTTAAACGACCAGGTATCGCTCCCATCAAGAAAGTCATCGTACTGCATGAGCGGGGCCAGGCCGTATTTGGCGATCAGCTTGTAATCTGACTGCTGTGGTACACAGTCTGCCACGAAACGCTGGAAAACGCGCTGGAGATCGGAAAGTTCCTTCTGGACCAGCGAGTCATCCAGGGCTTCGGTGCGGGTAAATTCAAGGCCGCTCATGACCAGGGTGGCCAGGGCCGCCAAAAGGCCGATCACGATCAGAAGCTCCATCAGGGTAAACCCCCGAGAGTTACGGCAGAATCCAAGACTTCTTTTGCTTCGATTAAAAAACAGACCTTTTTTCATGATGTTATTTATCTTCGGTTTGTAAGGGACCCGGAGAGGCGGGTTGTGTCCGCCTTCCGGGCTCTCATTGTTCATAGTTGTCATACCATTGTCCGGCTGTTGCGGCCGGGCAAATACTGCCTTACGGGTTCAGAATACCGTCTTCCGGGCAGGTGCTTCCGATCATGATGGCCGGGTCGATCTCGCCGTCACCGTCATAGTCAGCGTTAAAGACCTTGAAGTAGGCAATGTAGTAGCTGAAGGAAACCTCTCCGCCCTCGGTCTCTGCTGCATCAACAACCGTGCTTTGCGCGGGAATGGGGCATCTTCCTTCAAGAGTGATCTCCATTTCCACGGTTCCGCCGGTCCAGTCGTTGTTGGCATTATCCGGATCGGGTGTCCAGTCAATGGTAGGCGTGATCCACAGGCCAATGATATCGCCTTCCGCTCCAACCGGGTCATCATAGTCTTCCCAGGATCTGGTAGCATTAGGAAAATGAGGGTCGCCGACGTTTGCCTCATGGACAGGAATACCGTCAAAGGAATACCGTGCTTCTGAGTCATCCTGCCAGGTGGCCAGGGGAGAGATCACATTGATTCCTGCAGCTACGGTTTCAACGTTTCGGCCGGTTCCGTAGCACAACTCAGTAATACCGGCATTTATGAGAGATTGAGCGGTATTGGCAGTCAGGGGAATGGCTGCATTTCCAGCAAGAGGTCCAAGCTTATTTTCCTGGGCCTTGGGCATTCCGGGCATAATACCGGAAACATCTTCAACAATGTCATTACTCGTATCCGCATCGGTAACGGACAGAGCCGTGTGGAAACCATTTGGAAAATGATTATAAAGCTTGCTGAACTGGCGCATGGTGCGTACCGTACCGGCCTGGTTGTAATCGCATATGCCGCCCAGGGCTTCTTCACGGTCGGCCGACAGGCTCGGAAGCACCAGGGCCGCCAGGGCCGCCAGCAGGCCGATAACGACCAGAAGTTCGATCAACGTAAAACCTTTTTCGTTTGCATGTACTTTCTTTGCTGTTGTGATAGTTGTGTTCATTGTTCTTTTCCTTTGGTGTTTTATTAGGTGTATTGTTTCAGTTTATCTGTCTGCTTTTCGCGCCGCCACGGCGCCTCCGGAGCTACCGGTAGATTAGGTTTGTTGTACGGTTCAGGTCCCACACCTGCAACACCATCCTTGTCCTTTACGGTCCTCTGATCATTTCGTCCTCCTTTCTATAAACCCTCGATTTTTTGCTGTCCTGCGGCACATCGAGTACAAAGCGGTATTGTTTTCCGCAGTGAAGAATCACCTCTTTCTGCCCGCGCTTGAGGATACGGACCACAACCCTGATTTCTCCGAAACCGTCATGGGTGAGCAGGTCGTAATAGAGTTCATGCAGTTTTTTCAGGGCCGGGTTGGTCTCCCGGCAGTCACACATATATGCATTCCCGGTACTGCCGCCCTGCGGCACATCGAGCATAAAGCGGTACTGTTTTCCGCAATGCAGGATCACCTCCTTGCACCCTTTACTCATGATACGCATTTCAATTTTGATTTCCCCGAAACCGTCATGACTGAGCAGAGCGCTAAAAAGCCCACGGAGTCTGTGCAAGACCCTGTTCGTTTCGCGGCAATTTAAGGCAGAATCATTTGTGCTCATAGGTGCATATACATTATGAAATAGTTTTTTTGTAAAACCGGCATTCTTTTGGAGACCGGATAATCAAGCGGCATACGCTTGGGACAGATTGGCAACATTTCTTTTTTTACGTCCCAGGTAACGCTCGCACTGCTTGGCCGTATCGTATCCCAGCATCACCCCTAGAATAAAATCCTCTTCATCGGTCAATTCGAACAGATGGCATTTATTAAAGCGGTGGATAACCGCGATACATGCCGCATCACCGAAAAAAACATTGATCTTGTTTTCCCCGAGGGGATACAATAAGAAGTCTATCTGTTTTCGTCGCAGCGTCGCCTCAATGGCGCCACGGTTCACCCTCGATGTCGTATGCAAAATAAGCCGCCGAATACCCTTTCTGTATTCATACACAAGATGATTAAAAACGTTCATAAAGCCCTATCTCCTAAGATTTCGCCTGTCTGTTTTAAACATACTGTGGCTCAAGCTGTTCTGACGGCTTTCAGAGGCGCTTTTTTTGCAAGCGCAGTTCACCCCGCAGGATCCGTCACATCCGCACTGATGGGAGCACGAACTGCTCCCATCAAGCTGCTCCACCTTGTTTTTTGTAAGACTTGTATGCTGCATAGTTTTAATCCTTTCTGTTAATTCGTTTTAACGTCCTGTACGATATTATGCTGCAAATTGCCTAAAAAATATCCATTACCCGGGTCAGGGGTATTTTCATATGGAGGATATTCTCTGTTTCGGGACACAGCTTTCCTACCTGTTTTCAGCACTGCCATGCATATTGCCATCTTTCATTAGGGCTTCTCAATAAAATTAGTTTCAACTAACATTACCACTAAAAAAATTTATAAGGTTTTCTTTTTCTTACTGCTACATTGTTCTGTACAGTTATTTTTATCCTGGCTGCAGTTACAACCGCAGCTACTTCCGGGACCATGTTTTATTATTCGCCGGATAAGATAACCGGCGGCAACGGCGACGATTAGAATGACAATAACTAACTGCATAATGATGCTGTGCTTTTTCTCAAAAGTTTGGTTATGTCATTTTACCGGCATAAAACTGCTAATAATCAGTTGTCATCTGGATGCTGGAAAAGAACTGGTGTAGGTGACTGTCAGAGATATGTTGTTTAATTCCTAGTATCCAGTATCAAGAATCCAGCATCCAGTACCATACCGCAGTGCAATACCCTCCTAGACAAACAACCCACCCAGCTGGTAGACTGCAACCGCCAGGGCGAAGGCCAGGACCGTGTTGAAAACCATGGAAAAGGCGCCCCATTTCCATGAGCCGGCCTCGCGAACAATACAGACCACAACAACAAAACAGGGTGCGTAAAACATGACAAAAACGATCAGGCTCAGGGCAACCAGAGGGCTCCAGCCGGGTGATGCCGCCAGGGTATCGGGCAGTGCACCGGTCTCCTCCGGGTCAACCTCTCCCAGGGAGTAGGCTGTACCCAGGGTCGAAACGATAACCTCTTTGGCCGCAAATCCGCCCACCAGGGCTATATTGGTGCGCCAGTCAAAACCGGCCAGGCTGCTCACGCCCTCAAGGAAGGTACCCACACGGCCGGCAACAGAATTACGCAGAGCTGTTTCTGCTTCTTTCCGGTCGATTCCCTCCAGAGTTTCCTGGAGCTCCCCGGCAGCAGCCGACAGCTCAGCATCCTCGGCCGCGGCATCAAGCTCCTGTGCAGCTTCGGGCTGTGCGGTGCGGGCTGCTTTGCGCTGCTGATCAAACTGCTGAACACTTTCATCCGACAGCCCCGGAAAAGTCATCATGGCCCAGACCAGAATGGAGATTCCCAGGATTACTGTTCCGGCCTTTCTAATATATTGCCAGGTGCGCTCCCAGGTGTGAATCAGCAGGCCCCTCATTGTGGGCAGCCTGTAGGGCGGAAGCTCCATGACAAACGGGGTCGATTCGCCGGTAATGACGGTTGAACGCAGCAGCCTAGACGCCATCAGCGCCACGGCCCAGGCCAGAAGGGTCAGCACGAACATAACAAAAGCCTCATGTTTGGCAAAAAAAGCGGCAATCAGCAGCGCCATCACCGGCAGCTTGGCACCACAGTTCATGAAAGGAGCGGTCAGCAGCGTCGCCAGTCGCTCGCGCGGCGAGCGCAGTGTGCGGGTTGCCATGACTCCCGGTACGGCACAGCCCCCGGCAATACCACCGGAAACAATGTAGGACATAACCGAGCTGCCGTGCAGCCCGAAAATCCGGAAAACCCGGTCAAGCATAAACGCCACCCGGGCCAGATATCCTGTGTCTTCAAGAATGGCGATACCGAAAAACATGAACATGATGAGCGGCACAAAGCCCATCACGCCGCCGACACCGTCAATAACGCCTGATATGACCAGTGATTTTAGCAGACCGTCGGGAAGCGCTACATCAGCAACACCCCCGAGCCAGCCAAACAGGGACTCACACCACCCTACCGGCACCTCGCTGTAGGTAAAGGTGAACTGGTAGAGACCCATTAAGATCAGCAGCATAATCACGGGGCCCAGTATACGGTTGGTGAGTACCTTATCGATCATGTCGGAGAAGTACATGCGGTCGCTGTTGTCGTCACGCTGCAGAATATCCTGTTTCATAATCGCATGGATATAACCGTAGCGATGGTCGGCTATCAGGGCCTCCGGGTAGGTGTCCATAGTGGTGTTAATATGATGTTTTACCCTCTCCACAATTTTTTCCAGTTTCCCGGCAACCTGCGGGTCAGTTTCGCGGCCTTTTTCCAAAATCTGTTTGTCTTCCTCAAGATACTTTAATGCAGTCCAACGGGCCGGATAGGTGTCGGTCAGAAAATGCGCCTTGCTGATGAGGGCTTTCATTTCCGAGATAGCGCTATCCAGGTCTTCGCCGTAGGAAATTTCAAAGGGCTGCTGTTTCTGCTGCTTTTTTGCAACACTCAGGGCCGCGTCCATGAGCTCGGTTTTGCCTTTACTGCTGCGGGCCACGACCGGAACCACCGGAACACCCAGCAGCTCGGAGAGCTTATCTGCATCAATGCTCATACCGCGGCTTTTGGCCACGTCGATCATATTAAGCGCGATCACGACCGGAATGCCTAACTCCAGGAACTGCAGCGCAAGGTAGAGGTTGCGCTCCAGGTTGGAGGCATCTACGATGTCGATAGTCACCTCGGGGCGCTCGTGCACCAGGAAATCGCGCGCCACAACCTCTTCGAGGGAATAGGCGGTCAAAGAATACGTCCCCGGTAAATCAACCACATGCAGCTTGTCACTGTTGTGTTCACAGTGGCCCTCTTTTTTCTCCACGGTTACGCCGGGGTAGTTGCCAACATGCTGACGGGCACCGGTAAGAGCATTAAACATGGTGGTCTTACCGGAATTGGGGTTGCCTGCAAGGGCAACAGTTAAAGAATCATTCACGGCAATTATTCTCCTTCGGTTTCGACGGTTATGTAGTCGGCTTCATTGTTTCGAAGCGTCAGAGTAAAATCCTTCAGGCGCAAAGCCACGGGATCCTTAAGCGGCGCTCGACCCGTTACTTTTAACTCAGTCCCCGGCACCAAGCCCATATCGCGTATGCGTCGTCCCAGCTCACCTTTGGCATTGACTGCAACAATAACGCCTTTCTGTTTAACCTTCATCTGCCTGAGACCGTGTTGTTTTTTCATGGTATGTTATACTCCTTATGCTGGCTAAGTAAGCACAGCTTTGCAAACATTATTTAGCTATGCCTAAATTAATGTGTAAAAAAATTACCTCACTATGATTTTTTCAGCCATGCCGCGGCCGATCGTCATGCGGCTTCGGCCCAATCCGATCAGCAAAGGACCGTAGCCCTCATTGGTAATAATGCGGATTTCGGTTCCCCTGATGAGTCCCATCGCCAGGAGACGGCCCTGCATACTGCGCCCTGCATCTACATCGACAAGCCGTACCCGCTGTCCAGGACGAATGCTGGCAAGACTTGTACCCTTTGTATGTGCTCGGTTTGATTCCTCAGCGGTCTGCATAGGAATATCTTTCATCATGTGCCTGTCTAGGCTTAATCTTATGTTAATCAAATATTATTAATTTAAATTTACTTAATTAGTTTAGCCTAAAAATAAAAAGTATGCAAGCTTTTTTTAAAAAGAAGCTATTACAGTATGTTAGATGGAAAAGGGATGAAAAGACGGCTGGTTCATTGTTTTTTCAATTTTTTCAGGCACTCGGTAATACATTCCTCACAGTTTTCACCCATAGTGCCTCGCAGGCAAAAAGAATCAAATTCCCTGACCCATTGTGTACCGACTCGTGGACAGTGCTGTACAAAGTCGACAAAACAGATGAGACGTTTAAGGATCGCAGGAGAGATGGCATGCTCCAGCTTGCAGGCTCCGTCTTCAGCTTCCTGCCCGTCAACCCCCAGAACATCCTTAAAAAAATGATACAGGGCCCTGTGCCGGTTCAGTACATCACGAGCCACCTGCTCGCCCTCGCTTGTGAGGGTAATGATGTCGTAAGGCGCGTAATTTATGAAGCCCTTCTCGGAGAGCAGTCGCAGCGCCCCGGTAACCGAAGATGCCTTTACCTGCAGCTGGTCGGCAATGTCTTTAGCCCGCGCAGCCTGTTTTTTCTGGACAATCAAATAAATTGTTTCCAGGTAGTCTTCAAGGCTGGCACTTAAGTGGGGAGCGTCTTCCATCAAGATCCTTCCACAGAAAACCCTTGCATAGATACAATGGTTCTGTAATAGTATAAAAAAATTGTCTTTACAGTACACACTTAGTATTGTCTAAAACCTGCAAATGCGCAAGTGTTTTTTTTAAGTACATGGAGGTTCTCTTCACGGATCCCTTTGCCATTCGAAGATTCCACTTTGCGGACAGGAGGAGGTCTTCATGACGACAATAAAATGCTTGAACGATTGCTCAGCATAGCGTGAGAGGCAGACAGGAGCGCTGCCGCGAGAGGGCACTTGCAAAATATACAGAGTATGAGACAAAGCATAGTCAACGGTAAACAGCTATATTCTTTTAGAAAAAGGAGGCACCCGAGATGCGATTGATCGGGAGTGCCCTGTTGATGGTTGTTGTCATACCGTGCATGGCAGCAGCACATCCGCATATCTACATAGAAAATTCGGTCCGGATTATGTTTGACGGTACCGGCATGACGGGCATTAATGTGCGGTGGGTATTCGATGAAATGTTCAGCAGCACCATGATTGAAGAATATGACAGCAATAAGGACGGTACCTTTGCCCGGCAAGAAGTTGAAGCCCTCCGCAGGGGCGCTTTTTCAAATCTGAAAAATTACCATTATTTCACGTATATCACCATCGGCAGTAAAGCTTTTGACGTCAGGTATGTGAAAGATTTCCGGGCCGTCATTCAAGATCACAGAATCATATATACATTTTTTATCCCCTGCCACGTAAAAGCAGACTCCAGACCTAAAACGATTACCATCGCCATGTATGATGAAACCTATTATACGGATATTCTGCTTGCCAATTATGAGTGCAAGCACAAGGCAGCCCCCGGGATCGTCAACAGCAGTATCAAAGAAATTGAAAATTATAATAAAAGCTTTTATTTTGGGCAGATTGCTCCGGTAGAACTGATTGTTACCTTTACGAAATAGATCAATGGACAGAAGAGTCCTTTTTGCAATTATAGTATGCCTGATTGCCTGTCCTGCGGCACCCGCTGTCGGCAATCCGTTTCTGACAACACCCCAGAAAAAAGAAGAAACCGTTACACAAAAGCGAACTTTTCATCCGGCGGTAATACAAAAAGTTATTAGGACCTTATCGAAAGCCCAGCGCCAGTTACATGCAAAGATATCCCGTTTTGCCCGTCAACTAAAAAATGAGCCCTCAGTTAAGACTTTTTTGCTGCTGTTTGCTATTGCTTTTTCTTACGGGGTCATCCATGCCGTGGGGCCGGGTCATGGTAAATTGTTTGCCGTTTCCTATTTTTTTTCTGAGAAAGCTGAAGTGAAAAAGGGGGCGATGCTGGGAAACATGATTGCTTTTATGCATGCAGGGACTTCTATCGTACTGGTGCTGATAATCTATGGAATCGTAAGCCGGACGGTGTTGAGTCATGTTGAGAATACTACTCGAACCATATCACTCATCAGCTACGGCATGGTAACCCTGATTGGATTAACCCTTTTATTGCTCAGAATAAAAAGCAAAGCGCACCACGGACTGCCCGATCATTCCCATGATGGGGATTTGAGTTTTAGTTCCAATACAAGCCTGATCTCCATTGCTTTGGCCGCGGGAATTATCCCCTGTCCGGGAACCATATTGCTGCTGATTTTCAGTATCTCGCTGGATATGCTCCTGCTGGGAATCCTGCTGGCACTGGCTATTGCTGCAGGCATGGCAGTTACTATATCTCTAGCCGGTATCGCCGTCATTATATCGCGTCAACTGTTACTGGATGTAATCCTTCGGACAAAAAAGATTCGACTAATCCTTGCAAATGGACTAGAATTTGCGGGAAGCACCGCAATAGTGCTGCTGGGCGGGGTCCTTTTTATAAGCAGCTTATAAGAACTCTTTGCATACGGCTTTTATATTTTTACGGACATGACCGAACAGACAACGAGCAAACATAAAACACCCTTTGATGTCAAAGCCAAAACTGCCGCAGCAGCAACGGGAATGAATCTTCTGCTCACCGGCATCAAGTTTTTCCTCTATTATCTGTCGGGCAGTATGGCAATCCTGGCAGAAGCCTGGCACAGCTTTTCAGACATAGCAACGAGTCTGCTGGTATTCGTTGCGATACGGCATTCCACAAGAAACAGCCCAAGCAGCGCAGACCATGACAGGGAGGCCTCGGGGCCTGTGAGGCCATCGAACAGAATGGAAATGCTTGTTTCCCTGATGATCGGACTTCTTTTAACATGTGTAGCCGTTATCCTTCTCAGAAAGGCCGTGTATACAGAAGCAATGCCGATCAACAAGCCGCTGCTTTCCGGTTTTCTCTTTTTGGCCTTTTCAGTCGGGTCCTATGTTATTTACCGCTTTGAAACCCGCATCGGTAAAAATGAAGGCTCGATTGGTCTGGTATCCGACGGAATGCATGCACGTGCGGATATGCTTGCATCCCTGCTCACAGGTTTTTCTCTGATCATATATGCCATGGGGCTAAACCTTGACCGCTGGGTGGCAGGAATAATTGCCCTTTTTATTCTTTCATTTGCGCTGGAAACCCTTTTTAACGTAGGACTCGTATTTTTTCATCGTGAAAAAGAGTATCTTTTTAAATATCGATCTTCTGAGATTGTCGGACTTCTTTTTAACCGCGATGCCAGGCAAAAGGCAGCTGCTGCAATTGATGATTTCTTCGGGGCAAGACCTGGCAGCGCAAAGATATTTAAGTCTTCATATAGAATTGCACCTCGTGCCCTCATCGTTCTCATTGGGTTTACCTATGCATCGACATCTTTTTTTACCGTTAGTATAAACGAAAAGGCGGTTGTTGAACGTTTCGGGAGGCCAACAAGCACCGAAACATCGGTCGGCCCCGGCGTGCATGTTAAGCTGCCGTGGCCCATTGACCGGGTTAAAATAATGCAAACCGCCTACGTCGAACAACTCCACATCGGCAATATCGGCGACACACGGCAAAGGGCGTTGCTGTGGACCAGAAGACATGGTACCGAAGAACCTTTCCTGAGCGGTGACAATAATTTTTTCTATCCGTATATTGTGGTGCATTATCGCATAAAAAACGTTTTTCACTATCTCTATAAACATACCGATCCCCAAAGACTGCTTAATGAAGTGGGGCACAGAATTGTAACAGGTCTTTTTGTCAGGGAAAGGTTTTATAGTATTGCAACCACCCATCGAAGAAAGCTCGAACAGGAGCTGTTTGTAAGGCTTCAAAAAAGTCTGGATAATCTGGAAAGCGGGATAGAAGTGCTATCGGTAAACTTCAAGGATATACATCCTCCCATGTCGGTGGCAGATTCGTTTGAGCGTGTCATTGCCGGCTATCAGCAAAAACAGGAAATTATTAATCAGGCAACAGGTTACAAAAACAAAGTGCTTCCTAAAACACGCGGCCAGGCCGGTGTAATGATTGAAGAAGCTCGCGGCTACATCAACGACCGGGAAAAGCGGGCGGAAGGAGAAGCAACCCGTTTCAGTATTTCATTGCCTGCATCAGAAACGGAAAAGCAACTCACTATGTCTCGCCGTCATTTGCAGACAATGCAGGATATATTAAAAAATAAAACAAAAGTTCTTGTTGACCCGGCGGTACGAGATCCTGAAATATGGATAGGATTTGAAAACATAGCACCCCTCAGTATACAAGGAGGTAAGAAGCAGTGAGAGTAATAATTTTTTTAAGTACAGCTATCGCTGTTATAATTTTATTCATATTTCAGAGCAGTTTTACGGTCTCTGAACGTGAATATGTGGTTTTGACACAGTTCGGCAAACCCACCGCTACGATAAGCTCGGCAGGCTTCCACTGGAAGCGTCCGGGGTTTCTTGAAACTGCAAACCGGATTGAACGTCGCAATCAAACGTTTACCACACGCCCTATTCAGCTTCTGCTGGGGGATAAAAACCCGATTGTACTGACGTGCTATGTATGCTGGCGCGTCCGCGAACCGCTTCTTTTTTTTCAGTCCCTGGTAAATGCAGAGGTTGCCGTACAGAAGCTGGGGGATATGGTTAACTCCCAGTTGGGAAATGCCCTGGGGGATTTCAGGCTGAACAATATTATCAACATTAACCCTGAGGAGGTTAAGATAGCTGAGCTTGAAGATCGGATCTTGAGCAACACAAATACCCGTGCACAGGAAAAATACGGAATAAAGGTGGTGCAGGTGGGTATTCGCAGAATCGCCTATCCGTCAATTGTTGCTGATGCCGTCTATAACCGGATGAGATCGGAGCGGGAAAAGGAGGCCATGAAATTCAGGGCGGAAGGACAGGAGGCGGCAACCAAAATCAGAGCAAGCGCCGACCGGGAGGTCAAAGAAATACTTGCCGAGGCATACAAACAGTCCCAAATTTTGAAAGGAGAAGGCGACCAAAAAGCCCTGAAGATTTATTCCGAAGCCTATGGGAAGGATCGGGAATTTTTTGAATTCACTAAGTCCATGGAAGCTTATACAGAAATACTGGATAAAAAGAGTACCCTGATACTGTCCACTGATTCTGAAATTTTCAGGTATCTTTCCAACCCCGGAGGCAATAAACAACAGTAAATCAAAGTCAATAAAGATGAAAGCAATCTTCAAGGAAACCAATACTACTATTATACTCTTTGTGCGCTGGATTATGCTGTGCCTGGTCATCCTATATCTTTGCTCAGGCATTTATGCTGTATCGTCAAATGAAATCGCAATTTTACAGCGTTTTGGAAAAGTTTTGGATGATAAGGTGCAGCCGGGCATTCACTTTGCGCTCCCCTGGCCCATTGACCGGGTAACCAAAGTGCCGGTTAAGATTATCAACCGCATACTCATTGATGATTTTTCTTCGGCTTATTCAGAACAAAGCAGCACCGCAAGAATCTTTACCAGCATGACCGGCCTGGATTCATACTGCATTACCGGAGACAACAACCTGGTAAATATTCTGTGTGTTATTCAGTACAACATTACCAATCCGTTCAATTACATTTTCCGCATAAGAAATCCCGAATTAATGCTTCATAATATGTCGGCAAATGCCATTATCCGCTGCCTTGCAAGCAAACCCATCGACGCGGCACTGACGAGCGGGAAGCTGGAGATCGGCCGCTACATTAAACTGGAACTTCAGAAAAAACTGCAGGAAGTCCAAAGCGGCCTCAGTGTTTCCTTTGTCGAACTGCGTGATCTCAGACCGCCGGATCGTGTTCAACAAGCCTTCTCCGATGTAGTGAAAGCAGACATTGACCGGGTAAAAGTGGTTAATCAGGCAGAGGCCTACCGTAATGAACAAATCCCTGCAGCAAAAGCCGCTGCAAACCGCTTGCTGCAGGAGGCTGAAGCATATAAACGTGAAGTGGTTTTGCGAGCGGAAGGAGATACGAGCCGTTTTGTGAGCCTGCTGAACCAGGTTGCAAAGAGAGGAGAGACCGCTCGAAACATGTTATATATTGAGACAATACAGGCAATATTTACAAAAGTGGCTAAGAAACATATTATGGTTTTTGATAGAGCCGGTCAAGTCCCGGCCCGGATTAAACTTTTTGCTCAGCAGGACAACTGATGAGTCCAGCCCTGGTTCTCAGGTATTGCAATGGAAAATAGCAAAATTCTGATTAAATTTTAGGAAAATAATTCTTCGGGCTTGAGTGAAACTGTTTCTCCGTAACGTCCTCATTTCCCATGGTTTGGGTCAGCCGTCCACGGACGCCGTGAGTCGAAAACTGCTTCGGCTATCGAAAAGCGGACATGTCCAATTTTACTTTTTCCCAGCCTCCGTGAAGATGATTGAAGCATAGCTTACACAATCAGTATAATCCTGCAGCAGGTCACCGGATGTATAATAGGTAAGCAGTGTTCCCCGGGTCGACACAGGCAGCATTTTTAGAAATATTCCGATTGGACGCGCACCACAAATGGTTGCTCCGGTCTCATCAACATACTTTAAAAACCCGTCAAAATCTTTAGCAGTAATTTTATCAATAGCACCGCCATCAAGTTTCTTCAGGTTTGCTTTGACATTATCCCTGAACGGCACATACCCGAACCGGCCGCCGAAATGGGTAAAATCAGAACTGACAACCATCACGGTGGAATCATCCAGATGGTTCTTCAGCGCTGTGGCAGCTTCTGCGTAATCTTTGGGGGACATTTCTCCAACCACGAGGGGAACAATCATAAAATCATCCAGCACCACCTGCAGAAAGGGAAGCTGCATTTCAAGCGAGTGCTCCGGCAACTCTGCATTGCGCGGGCCTTTAAAAACCAGCAGTTTATAAAGCTCATCAGACATGGCCCGGTCGACCGTGATCGTACCCAGCGGTGTTTCATACAGGTCGACACCTGATGTTGCAATCCCGGTAAAATAGGAATAATGCGACGGACCCAGCACTATCACCCGTTTAATCTTTTTATTCTGCAAGGCCTTAAACCCGTAAGCAGCAGCCTGGCCGGAAAACTGAATGCCGGCATGGGGGGAAATGATCCCAAAGGGGCGGCCCTGCACGTCCGGCAACTCTACTTTGTCCAGCAGGTCGTTGAGTAAACTCTTCAAGTTGTCTTTGTCGCCGGGATACCATGACCCGGCTATCGGTGATTTTCTCACGGTGCCCTCCCCTGCCTCTGCACCAGTGCAGAAGCACACTGAGTAAATAATGACGAATGCAATGACGGTAAGCCTGCACATCATATCATCATTAATAGTATATATCATATATAATAGCAATAAAAAGCTGTTTAGGGAAAAGGTAAAAAGATTAAGAGGTTAAAAGGCAAAGAGACAAAAGAAGGTTGTTGAAGTAGTGTAGATAAAATAGTATATACCTTTTAACCTGTTTGCCTTTTAAGAGGATAGTGAATGACAAAACGAACCCCCTGGTTGTATATCCCCACTCTTTATTTTTCCGAAGGTCTGCCCTATGTGATTGTCTATACCGTATCAGCCATCATGTACAAAACAATGGGCATGTCCAATGAGTTTATCGGCTATACCAGTATCCTGTACCTGCCCTGGGTGATAAAAATGTTTTGGAGCCCTCTGGTTGATGTCTATACCACAAAACGTTTCTGGATTATTACAACCCAGCTACTGATGGCCTGCATGTTTGCCCTGCTTGCTCTGAGTATTACCACCTCGTATTTTGTGGTGTTGACCCTCGCGGCATTTATCTTAGCAGCTTTCATATCTGCCACCCATGATATAGCCGCCGATGGATACTACATGCTGGCCCTGGACAAAAAAGATCAAGCCTTTTTCCTGGGAGTCCGCTCAACATTTTACCGCATAGCAATGATTTTCGGCACCGGGCTTCTGGTAGTACTGGCGGGGACCATCGAGAAAAGAACCGGCAACATACCCGCAGGCTGGTCCATGGTTATGGCGGTTGCAGCCCTTTTGTTCATGTGTGCCTTTCTGTTTCACCGGCACTATCTGCCGCACCCTCCTGCAGATTCGACGGCTCCTGTATCTGAGATGACAAAAGGGTTTCGTGATGCATTCAGAACCTATTTTAAACAGGATAAAATAGCAGCGATTGTAGCTTTTATCCTGCTGTACCGTCTGGGAGAAGCAATGCTGGTTAAAATGGCCGCCCCGTTTCTGCTTGACAGCCCTGAAGCCGGTGGCCTCGGACTTGCCACCGATACGGTTGGCTATGTATACGGTACCGTGGGGGTGATCAGTCTGTGTGCCGGGGGAATTCTGGGAGGCTGGCTCATTGCCCGTTTCGGACTCAAACGGTGTATCTGGCCTATGGCAGTGTTGCTGAACGCTCCTGATATTCTGTATGTGTATATGTCTATGAGCCCGCCGGCACTTACCGCAGTATATGCTATGGTCGCTCTTGAACAATTCGGTTACGGACTAGGGTTTACCGCCTTTTCTGTTTTTCTTATGTATATTGCGCGCGCACCCTACAAAACATCCCACTTTGCCATATCAACAGGGCTGATGGCCCTGGGGATGATGCTTCCCGGTATGTTTAGCGGTGTGCTGCAAAGCGCCCTGGGCTATGCCGGTTTCTTTATTACAGTGCTGGTGCTGACCCTGCCCGGCATGGCTCTATTGTTCTTCATCCCTCTCGAAAAAAATAGTCCTACCTGAAAACATTTCTTCAGGTAGCTGTGAATGTTGGTTTTGTGTATGACAGGATTGGTAATAAACGATATTTAAAGTTAGATTAATATCTTATCCTCTATTAAACCTTCAAGCCACAACTGTTTATTTAAATCAACTGTATTGCCCCTCCTGGTGTTTTTTGCTCGGAACTCAGGGTAGTGTAGCCCAAAGTTCGACGTGTGTTATTTACGCTTCTGCCACCGTTTCATTACTTTTTTTTCTTCCTGTATCTTTTAGGGGAAAAATAAAGAATGCAGCGACAAAATAGCACAGCGCCATGAAAATAAAACCCGGCCATTGTGAACCCGAAAGGTCTATTATCTTACCCGTAATGATCGGTCCGATAAACCCACCGAAATTGCCGATCATAAATACAAGCCCTATCGTAGTCCCCGCCAGCTCAGGGCCGATCCCTTCGGTTTCAACAATTGAGGCCATAAATATCGGCGCAATACTTCCCATTGCAGCCCCTGAAACAATCAGTGCAATAATCAGGGGTACGCCGCTAAAAGTTGCGAAAGCAAAAATACATAAGCTTTGAACAATAGTACCTACAATAAGAAACGGTTTTCTCCTGCCAAGCTTGTCTGATGCGGCCCCGCCTGCAAGTTTAAAAAGGGCATTTGATGCCATTATAAGTGCAACAAAGGCGCCTGCCTTCCCCGCGCTTATTCCTCGTTCCGTCAGTATAATGGGAAGCAATGCAAATATCGATGATGTGCTTATAAAACGACACAGGTAAAACAATGCGGTTAACCATATCGCCTTAATTTTAAATACTTTCTTAAAATTCTCCTTAAAGCCGGCCTTTTTCGCCTTGGAAGCATCCTGGACTTTTTTATCACGAAACAGCACCATCCAGATAAATCCTGTGATAGCGGTAGCTATTCCCGACACGATCATAACATTTCGCCAACCTCCTAAAAAAGGCGACAGAATTCCGGCAGCAATGGCCATGGCCAGTGCTGCTGCCAATGTCATTGCCAGAAGTGCAACCCCGTTTGCCATGGCAAATTCATTTTTAGGAAACCACATGCTGAGGGATTTGGAAATATTGGGCGGCATGGCGGCGGTTCCCATACCAATCAAAAACATGCATGCGACAAGTTCATTGGGACTATCGGTGAACCCCCGTAGAGTACCTGCCAGTGCGGTAATGATAACAGCCATCCCAAAGGTCCATCTTGCCCCGATCCTGTCTGTAATGGCGCCGGCAACTGGGGAAAATATAATGGACGGCAGTGTAAGTATTCCCATGATCAGCCCAATCTGGGCCTTAGTGAGGGGAATTTCAGCTCCAATTTCCTTGAACAGCGGTGGTATACACTGTACACCGAGAAAAGCTATAAAAATGTTTAAGAAAAGAATTGACAGTACAGCCCAGCGAAATGGGCTCTTTTGATCATCAACACCTGTTTGTTCATTCATCTTCGCTCCACCTGGATTAAATAAAAATCTATTCCCTTAACTTTCCTGTTCGCATAAGGATTTTCAGTATTAGAGTTTATGCATAATACCAAGGCAAAGTCAAACAAATAACGTCAATTAGAATAATACTAAGAGAATAATACTAAACACAATACGGTCAAAGTATTTCAAACAGTTAAAGGAAAAACAGGTGGCTACAAAACCCTGCACATCGCCTGTCACACCGGGATATACACTAACAAATAATATAAGTCTAATATACATTTGTTATCAGCAGATTTGAAATTTCTTTAAAACTACATGATAGCGGTTATCTTCCTTCATCAACAAGAAATTAAAATTTACCAGGTTGGCATAAACATCTTTGATTCAATTCTTCTCATTTCCAGTGAGGAGAAAACATATCAACAATACCTTGAATTCCGCTACATTCTGTATTACTTGTGTTAATGTAACGCTTTTACAATACTATTAAAGCTGGATTCTTTCTATTTTTTACCTAACTGAAAGCAAGTTCTCAGCAAAGACAGCATAACTATATTGGACATTGTGAGATGATTTATAACAACAATAAGGAGAAAAGCGATGGCAACAACTGACAATCTAAAAGAAGCATTCGCGGGCGAAAGTCAAGCAAATCGAAAATACCTTGCATTTGCAAAAAAAGCAGACAGCGACGGATTTCCGCAGGTTGCAAAACTGTTTCGTGCTGCAGCTGCTGCTGAAACCGTTCACGCCCATGCCCACCTGCGGGCGCTGGAAGGCATCAAGGAGACCGCCGTAAATCTTCAGGAAGCCGCGGAGGGGGAAGGCTTTGAATTTAGAGAGATGTACCCTCCTTTTATAGAAGAAGCAAGTAAAGAAGGCAATCAAAAGGCGGAAATATCTTTCAAGTTTGCAAATGCTGTTGAAGAAATCCATTATGGTCTTTATAATGAGGCCCTGGAATCAGTTAAAGCCGGAAATGATCTGCCCGGTAAAAGCATCTATGTCTGCGAGATCTGCGGGAATACTGTTTACGATGAAGCCCCTGATAAATGCCCGGTCTGTAATGCCCCGAAAACACAATTCAAGGAAATTGAGTAGGTCCGTTACACAATTAATAAAATGAATAAGGGATAGACTGCTAATCAAACAAAATGAGCAGTCTATCCCTTTTATTTTTATACATGCTCTATATTGGTATATCTCGAAATTTCAGAATTAGCAGTGCACAGATCATATGTCGAAAGCCGGTGAACATCGCTGTTGCCGGTCAGCCGGGCGAAATCCTGCAGTTCGTGTGTAGTAACCCGTAGAAAATTTTCAAGCCGTTTTGCGGCGGCTGCAACAGTGAGGCGAGCCCGCAGTGAAGGATCCTGGGTTGCAATACCGACAGGGCATTTGCCGGTGTTGCAAATACGGTACTGCTGGCATCCAATAGCAATCAGCGCCGCGGTTGAAATGGCTACAGCATCTGCTCCCATCGCCAGGGCTTTGGCAAAATCGGAAGAGACCCTAAGCCCGCCGGTTATCACCAGCGAAATACTTCTGTCTTTCCCCAGAAATTTTCGCGCCCTGTGCAGGGCAAAAACCGTAGGCATAGAGGCAGAGGCTTTAACAAACTTTGGGGCCGATCCGGTTGCCCCTGCTCGGCCGTCAACCGTTATAAAATCCGGCTCTGCATAGACTGCAACTCCAAGATCCCCTTCAATGTGTCCGGCAGATATTTTTATACCAATTGGTTTGCCGCCGGACACCTCTCTCAGCCAGACAACCTTTTGTTTCAAGTCATCTCTGTCTGTAATATCTTTAAAACGAGATGGGCTTACAATATCAGCTCCCGGCCGAAAACCCCTGATGCAGGCAATATCATCGGTGACTTTGTGACCAGGCAAATGCCCCCCCATCCCCGGCTTGGCAGACTGTCCGATCTTGATCTCAATAGCATCAACACGCTGCAGGTTTTCTTCTGAAACGCTATATTGATTCGGTACGAATTCAAAAATATATTTATACGCACTGCCGATTTCTTCCGGCAGAATACCGCCCTCTCCGGAACAGATTGCCGTCTTCATTGCAGCACTGCCGGCAGCCAGCGCTGTTTTGGCCTCTTTTGAGAGCGCACCGAATGACATATGAGAAATATACACCGGTGTTGCAATTACCAGCGGCTTTCTGGCGCGGGGTCCGATAACGGTCTCCGTTGCAGCCTGCTCATCGCTGTTGAGCGGCAGCCGGGCCAGTTGTGCTCCTTTAAATAATATTTCGTCCCAGGAAATTGTAGGTTGCCTGGTCCGCATCGGTTCATATACAGGCGTTCCGGTTTCAGCCATTTCATGAATATCACTAAAATAATTCTCAGTTTCTGATGTCGTTTTTTTTAGATCGACAGGTACAGCGCTGAGTGCAGCTTGCGGCTCTTGCGTTGGTTTAGATTTTTTCCGTGAAGGTTTGGCGGCTTCTTTTACAGGAGCAAAAAACTTTTTCGCAGACTGACAAACCGGGCAGCACCAGTCTGCTGGCAGCTCATCCCACGCTGTTCCTTCCTGCTTTTCATTGTATAGATATTCACAAACTTCGCATTTATAGGTTGCCATAAGTGCTTACCTGTATAGGTGTTGTATTATAACTCATTATACATCAAGGTTGGCGGGCTCATAGTACTCTTTCAAGCTTTTGCAGTATGGACAGCGGTTAGGCGGTTCCAGACCCTCATAGATATATCCGCAAATACTGCACTTCCATTTGATCGGCTGCTCACGCTTAAACACCGTGCCTGATTCAACCATGTCAAGCAGTTTTTGGAAACGGGCTTTATGCTCCTTTTCAATTTTTGAAATCTGGGTAAATAAGATTTCAGCCTGCGTGAAATCCTCAACCTCAGCCTCACGGGCAAACTGTGGATACATCTCTTCTGACTCGAACCTTTCGCCTTCGATTGCTTCCTTTAGGTTTTCAACAGTAGTGCGTTTACTGAACAACAGCTTTAGTTCTTCCAGGGCATGATATTTTTCATTTTCTGCAATCTCTTCCAGGATCTTTGCAATATAGCGGTAACCCTCACGCCGCGCAACATCAGCATAAAAAATATATCTGTTGCGGGCTTTTGATTCACCAGCAAATGCAGTCATTATATTTTCTTCTGTCTTGCCCATATTTAATATCCTTTTGCATATATTTATTGGGAATAATAAAGTCTTGAAAGCAGAACGACAGACTGCTAATTAAAAATCAAAGGATTTGTTTGAAAATACTAAAAAAACACTTAATCAGTAGTCTGTCCCTATAGTTAATCTATTCATGTAACCCGCACAGGCTCACCCAGACGCGGCACTGTAACATCAAAACCGTCACGTCTGAGTGTCTCGGCAAAAGCAAGAATCTGCTTTTCTTCGCCGTGAACCAGCGCAATACGTTTTATCTTCAAATTCGACTTTTTGAGGAAGCGCCGCATTTCATCCCTGTCGGCATGAGCGCTGAACCCGTCTATTTTTACTACATGAGCTTTGAGCGGATATTCTTTGTTTAAAATCTTAAGCATCGGTGCAGGGCCCTGGCGTCCGGATTCTTCGTAGGCCAGCCCCTGATCCTCGATGCGCCGCCCCAGAGTATTCTGGGCCATGAAGCCCACAATTAAGATAGTGTTATTGGGGTTATGTATTCGGTATCGCAGATGATGCAGGACACGGCCGGCTTCACACATGCCTGAAGCTGCCAGGACAATATGCTGTTTCTGCTCCCGGTTCAGCTCCATAGATTCTGCAACCGAGCCGACAAAGTGCATATACTCAAACATAAAAGGATTCTGGCCTTTTTCCAGGAACGTCTTGTGGGTTTCTTGATCATATACCTCGGGATGTTCACCAAATACACGCGTAAGGTTTGCCGCCAGGGGACTGTCCACGTAAACCGGTACCCGCGGAATCGCCTTTTCGTTGTAGATTTCATGCAGTGTATAGAGCAGTGTCTGGGTGCGGCCGAAGGCAAAGGCAGGAATTATAACACTACCGCCCCTCTGCAGGGCCTCGTTAAGCACCTGCGTCAAATGTGTCTTTAAGTCTTTCATTGGTTCATGCAGTCGGTCTCCGTAAGTGCTCTCCATGATCAGCAGGTCAAGTTCACGGTCTTCTGCGGCAAAGTTAAGCTCGGGATCTTCAAGAATAGGGTTGTCAAAACGTCCCAGGTCGCCCGTAAACCCGATCCTGTAATTACGGTCGTTTTCACGCACTTGGATAATGCTGATTGCCGAACCCAGAATATGCCCGGCCTCGTAGAATGTACAGGTCATTTCTTTGCCGATGGAGACCGGATGGCGATACGGGAACCCCTCAAAACACTCCAGAGATTGTTCCGCATCACTCATGCTGTATAGCGGCCTAACAGCTTCCAGTCGATGCTTGCTGATTAAATTATTAATGGTTACAATATTAAGTTCGTGTCGTTCTTTTTTTAGTATGGATTTGATCTCCCTGAGCTTGTGACCGCTTATCTTTTTTGCCCCGCGGCTTTTCTTCATCTCAGACAGTGATGATCGCACGGTTTTATAATTCAGATAATCGGCATCTGCTTCCTGGATATGGGCTGAATCACGCAGCAGGTAGCCGCATGCATCCGCAGTGGCCCGGGTGCATATAATACGGCCGTTAAATCCCTTTTGGGTCATAAGCGGAATTCTGCCGGAATGGTCGATATGGGCATGGGAAAGAATGATATTTGTCAGAATGCCGGGATCAACCTGCAACACCCTGTTTTTCTCGGCAGCTTCCCTGCGGCGGCCCTGGAACATACCGCAGTCCATCAGAATGTTGTCAGAATTGGCTGCAATCAGATGCATGGAGCCGGTCACCTCGCGTACTGCCCCATAAAAAGTAATGTTCATACAAATTAGTCCTTATTCATGTTATATAACGTACGCTAACCGAGCGGCACCATGTAAGCCGGGCAGCCGCTCAGTTAGAGGGTATCAAGCTCTTCAATCAGTGGTCACTATTACATTAAGCACTTTTCCATAATCCATGCAGATTGCAATAAGCCCTTGCACAATCAACATCACCATCAACCTCAAATGATGCTTTCGGCTCATCGCCCGGATTTAGGTATGCCCGGTAGAGCTTGTTGCCGGCTAATACTCCGATAGTCTCAATAAAGTGGTCTTCTGCCATGGGGTGCGGCACACTGCCGACCGAAACAGTCACTGTAGTCCCGTTTTTTTCAACAATCGGTACATGTTTTTCTTTGGCCGCATCAACCGTATTCGGATCGAGAAGTTTCATGTTTTCACCACAGCATACCAGCGCACCCGCGGCCCCATGAACTACGCTCACGAGATTACCGCATTTCTCACACTTATAAACTTCGTTTCTCTGTGTCATATGTTTTCCTCCTTAAAAATTAAAAAAACAAATAATCATTTACAAATATTTTAACAATTATTTATACCATCTGAAAACGTTATTGCATACAGACATATTTGTTTTAAAAGACTTCCGGCATTATCTCTCAAGCTGCTCGATCCGCGCCTGCTGATCAACAATCCGCTCCATCCAGTCCGATTGTCCGCGCAGGTACATAGCGGCTAGCCGGTTGCATTCTACGGCCTGTGAACGGTTTGCTTTAATGAGCCAGGCCTCGGCAAGATAATAATAGTTTTCACCGCTTTGGGGATCAAGGCTTATAGCCCGTTCCAGCATACGAATAGCAGCATCAACGTTGCCTTCTTCCAAAAGGGCGCGTCCCTGATCGGTTAGCTGCAAGGATGCAACTACACGTGGTTCTGCTTCCCGGGCCGACAGCATAGTTTCTCGGTCTGAGCGGTAAAAAGGTATCAGCGAACAGCTGCACAAAACAGACAAGCTCAGTACCCCGATGAAAAGCAGATAAAGCGCCTTAAAACTTTTTGAAAAAATCATTAATCCCCTTAAAAAATCTCTTCACAGCACCTTCCTTGCGGTGCATGCTGCAATCTTCTGCAGGAGCATTTTCAACTAAGCAGTATTCTTGTAAAGCCTTGGGGCAGGCCTTGTCAAGAAAAAGCTGACCGCTTTCCAGGCACAGCATTTTTTGCACAACACCCGGCGGCAGCTTAAACCAGTTGCCGGTTAGATATTGAGGTATGGAGTTTATCAGCTCTGCCCATATGGGCAGGGCCGCTGAAGCCCCGGAAGAATGAATAGAAGATCCGTTATCAAATCCTACCCATACCAGCGCCAGGATGTCCGGGGTATACCCTACAAACCATGCATCCCGGTAGTCATTGGTTGTGCCGGTCTTACCGGCTACAGGAAAAGAAATGTTTCTTTTTTTAAGTGAACGGGCAGTGCCGTCGGTTACCACACTGCGCAGCAGAGAACTCATCAGGAACGCCTTGGCCGGCGTGGTAATACGCTCAAGGTCCATATGCCGGCGTTCAAGCACAGTCCCGTTTTCATCGACAACATCTTTGAGGGAAAGCGGATACGGAAGCACTCCGTCAGCTGCAAATGCACAGTAAGCCCGGGCCAGCTCAAGAGGTATCACCTCAAAAGCTCCCAGAGCCAGCGACGGATAGGGTTTCAGTGGGGTGGAAAACCCGAACGCTGATGCGGTGCTGACAAGCCTGTCAAGGCCCACCTTCATGGCAAGGTCAACTGTCGGCAGATTGATCGATTGTGCCAAGGCATTTCTCAGCGTTACCTGCTCAGCATCAACCGGTGCAAAGTTCTGGGGCTCCCACGGCTCACCATATTGTGCATAGGATCTGGGCTCATTTGACAACAGTGCAGCAGGCGTAAAAGCATCAAGCCCGTTTACATATACAAAAGGTTTAAAGGCACTGCCGGGCTGGCGTCTGGCCTGGGTTATTCTATTAAACTGGCTTACGCGGTAACTGCGCCCGCCGACAAGCGCCAGGATTGCACCCGAGCGGGGCTGCAGGACAACAACTGCACCCTGGAGCCTTTTGTCCGCTTCCCGTTTATGCAAAGTCGGATAGGATTTTTCCAGACGGGCCAGTCCCCGCTCCAAGGCCCATTCAGCAGCCATCTGCACCTGGGTATCCAGCGTGGTATAAATGGCAAGACCGAGAGTAGAGAGCACCTCCGGCGAGTAGAGGGTTTTAAGCTGCTCGGAAAGGTAATCTATAAAATACGGTGCTTTCTTTGCATATACTGTGTAGCCGGCGGCCTGGATGGATGCTGTCAGGGCCGCCTGGAGCTCTGCCGTGGTAATCCAGTTGTTTGCATACATTGACTGTAACACTGCGTTTCTTCTTTGCTGACATCGCATAGTGCTTGCATAGGGAGAATAGCGATTAGGGGCCTTGATGAGGCCGGCCAGCGCTGCGGCTTCAGCTAGAGAAAGTTCACTGACCGGTTTTGCGAAATAGAATGACGCTGCCTCGGCAATACCATGTATGGAGACCGTTCCCTTCTGACCAAAATAGATTTCATTGAGATACAGTTCAAGAATTTCGTCTTTAGCGTACATGGCCTCTATGGTTATGGCTATAAAAAGTTCTTTAAGCTTACGGCTCAAAGTCCGTTTCGGTGTCAGAAAATAGCATTTTGCCAGTTGCTGAGTAATAGTTGAACCGCCGGCAACTATGGCGCCATGTCGAAGGTTAAGATAAACCGCCCGCAGTATCCCTACAGGATCCAAACCATAATGCCGGTAAAAGCGCCGATCCTCTGCTGATAAAACGGCATATATAAGATGCTGGGGAACCCTTTCAAGCGAGACAACCTCCCGTTGCTCCTGTTCAGGGCCGTAAAAAAGCATGAGTTCTTCGGGTTCAAGCTCTAAAAGATGCACCGGAACCCCATCCTCAAGATTTTCCACAGAGGTGATCTGACCATTGTTCAATCCGATCCTCACCCGAAAACCCGGCCTGCTGTGTGAGGGCACTATAAGATCATGGAGGAAAAGTTCGGCAGATGATTCGTCGATTTTCATATCACCCGGACGCATGGGGGCATGCTGCACCTGTCGGTATCCCAGGCGGCGCAGTTTCTCGTAAAAAAAAGTGCTGTTAATGCGTTGGCCCGGATACAGCACGGTGAGGTCGGAAAACACCTTGGAGGGGATGCTCCAGCGTCGTCCCGAAAACCGCTTGTCAATATTATCTGCCAGGCTAAAGCAGTACAGTACTGCACTTACACAGGCAATGCCGGCAATAATGGAGACAAATTTCAGCAAACCCATCCAAGGACTGCGCTTTTTCCTGCTTCTTTTTTTTCTCCGATTTTTATTGTATCTGTTTTTTTTCATATATGATCTTAATGCCTAACAGGCATTCCCGCTTTTGTTAGACCGGATTAACTGGATGAACCCTTCGACTTCGCTCAGGGTTACACAGGATGTTGTTCTCAACATGGCCGTTGCTATGTTGAAAAATCATGTCAATCCTGCATATCCTGTCAGGAATAATCAGCAATAATTTTTCTCAGCACTCAGCGCTTTTTTAGCTTATCAGCTTTTAACAATCCTTTTCTTTCAGCACAATTCAGAAGATAGTGAATTGCCTCCAATCCCTCTTTCCCGTAATCCCGCGAGAAATCATTAACATACAGGTCTACATGTTGTTGCATCACTTCCGGTGTCATTTCCTGTGCATGCGCCTTCATAAACCCTAAAGGGCTTTGGGGATTTGCAATAGCACTGGCAAGGCTGGCACGCACTGCACGCTCAATTACGGCAGCTGTTTCATCACCCAGAGCTTTCCTTGCAACAATTCCCCCCAGCGGTAGGGGATACCCTGTGGTACGTTCCCACCACGCACCCAGGTCTTCAACCATAACAAGTCCGTACTGCTGAAACGTGAACCTTCCTTCATGGATTATGACTCCGGCATCCACATCCCCTCGTGCGACAGCCGGCATTATCTGCTCAAAACGCATAGTAATTTTATGATAAGTATCAGCCTGATACAGGGACATAAGCAGGTTGGCCGTGGTCAATGCACCCGGAATGGCAATAGTGACATCAGAGGCCTGCAAAGCCTGTTTATGTAAATCCTGCCTGGCTACAAGCAAAGGACCACATCCTCTACCCAGTGCTCCGCCGGCGTGTACAAGTGTGTACTTGTCCCGCAGCAGCCCATAGGCATAGAAAGATACCTTGACAACATCCAGCTTTTCTTCCAGTGCCATTGTGTTCAGCGTAGAGATGTCTTCCAGCAAACAGTCTACCTGCGGGACTGCCTCCTCAAGCTTTCCATTAACCCAGGCATCAAAAATAAAGGTGTCATTCGGGCACGGGGAAATACCCAGGGTTAAAACATTCGACATACCGGCAACTCAATACTATATATGAAAGATAAAAGATTCCTCATGCTCATATTGACTGGATACGTGCTGCGTGATGCTGGATACTTTCTTTTGTGAGCAAGCCTCAGGAAGCCAGCATCTAGTATCAATTCAGCAACAAGGGCTAGAGGCAAAGGCATGAGTAGCTAATCATAAATCTACAGCAACGTGAGCAATACCTGTTGGGCTGCCTGAGCTGCTTCTGCAAGTTTCCACTTGGTGCGATCCCGTTCACCGCACACGTTGGAAATGCCGCGCACAACCGTGCAGGGAATTGATGCCTTGAGGGCTATCAGACCTACTGCCGCAGATTCCATATCCTCACACTGCAGTTCTTGCCTGTCTCCTTTAAAACGGTTGCTGATAACGGATGCTCTCCGGCTACTGCCTGATACGGCTGACAGGGTTAATAACGCAGCCCGGGTGACTTCCCTTGACACCCCGGCATGATGTAATTCGATTGTATTGTAGATATGCGTATCATCGCCGGTCTTCGACAGAGGCAGGTCCATAGCCTCCAAAGGCTGAAACACCTTGTCGGTTTCACAACCGGCATCTGCAAACACTGCTCGCGTGCCTGCAACTGCGCCGGCCAGCAAACCGACATCATCAGCATACACCCCGCACACTCCAACATTAAAAATATGCTGCGGGCTATAGCGTTCAATAGCCGCTGCCGCTGCTGCTGCTGCATTTGCTATGCCGGGGCCGCTGATTACGATATATAGGTCATCTCCGTGCTGTTGTGCGTGATATGTGATAGTTCCGGGAACAGGTTCTATCGTGCGACACTGCAGTCGGGCAACCATAAAAGATACTTCCGGTTCAGTTGCAGCAATAACTACTTTGCTCATAATTACCCCAACAACGTTCACTACAACATTGTATGTTTATTAAGAGGCTGTCGAAAAACCTCCATCTGCGGCGGCGTGAACCACGGACGATATAGTAACTTCCGGACATCCCTGCGAGCATATAGTTGCAGGCGGCCGAACCGCATCAACCGTTGCAGCCTCAACTGTGCGGCTACGCTTTTTTGCAAAACGCTCTAATATATTACTCCTTGCCTGAGCTGTCTCTGCGCCAGAGCAACCACCACAAAGCCCAAAAACAAAAAAGCGGTAAAACGCTTGCAATATGATGCGGAAAAATAAATTCCCCCCAGTTAAACGAATTGAAATTCTGCGGCCAGACTGCTATTTCAGAAACCCTGTAAATATTGTCCATACCAAAATGTGAAATAGGTGAGGGATTAATGGAAACCCGGCCTGTGAGAATCTCTTTAAAAACAACGTCCCCGAGAGGGTTTCGTATTTCCCACGGAATTTCATTGCCGATAAGGGTTATTGAAAAATTTATAATAACCGACAAAAATCCGATCACTTTAAAAAATTTTGGATATTCTTTGATGGCAAAAGCTGTCAATAAAAAGAGAAACGGGTATGCAGGCAGCAGATAACGAGGTCCGGCGCCGGAACCTCCGTGCCATGCAAAGGTACATGCTATTAAAATGAGAAACAGTATGAAAACGGCACCGGATATGACGGTCTCTGCAATCCATTTGCGCTGTTTGAGCAAAAAGATCATTCCCGGAAAAATCATAAGCAAAACAGGCGATGAAACAAAAATACCCCGATAGGGCAGAATCAATAAATGCAGCAACACCTTGGGGCTTTGAAGTCCGAAAAGGCTCCCGTTTTTTATCCACATGACTTGATTATTCGAATATGTGTAACTGGTATTAAACGGTCCGCCAAAACAAACCACATTATAAAAACCCTGGACGATTGCAGGCGGAACACAACCCAGAAAGAAAAAAGGAAGATGTCTTCTGCCCTCTTTAAAGCAGACAAAATAGCCGACAATGCACCAAAGCGTAAAAACGGTTGACGGCTCCACAAGAACAGCAGTGGCGACACTAAAACCTGAAAAAAGAGCTACTGTTTTTTTTCGCTGCACCCGGCCATGTTTGAGGCCCATGGCCAGAACAAAAGAAAGGAACGAAAAAAACGCTGAAGGCAGATGACAATAAAATGTCGTGCTGTAAGAAAAAACAAGTGTTCCCAGTCCGTAAAAAAAAGTCAACATCAAACCGGCTGCAATCCCCAGGCCGAAGAAACGGGTAAAGACATGAAACAGCAAGAGGCACAGAAGCGATGCAAGCAATACGGTAGTACACAGGGTGCTTATGTAAGCACTAATAAAAACCTGTTTTTGCGGATTTGACGGGAATATATATTTCAAAAAATATTCTACAACCCCGAACGGGACCACGGCCATAAACGACAGGCCCGGTGACTTATTGGTATAGTAATGACCCTCAAAATAGGCCCAGTCACCGGTGTTGACGAATTCATGAAAGTAAGGGTCATGGCAATCCTCTTTGTAGCGGTCAATCTGAAATGTCCATTCGTGGATGATAGCACGTGTCAGACAGATTCGTGAATTCTGGTTCCACCCGCCGCCCTGAAAAAAGTAGGCATAGGTTATAAAAAAGAAAACAAAAAGCAGCAGATAATGCTTTTTTATGTCGGTGTTCATAACATTACTAAAAAAACCGAATTTAATGCACTACCCCGCAGCAAGCTTCGGGGAATTTACCCCTAAGAGATTAAATAACTACAAAGACTTTTACATATCCGTTATAAGTCTAAAGTAATTATCTCAAAATTTCAAGCATCATCTTATCTGCAGTGTTTCCACAACGCAACAGCCTGGTTAACAATCGGGTTGACAAATAATCATATATTACTGTATACTTATTATAAAAGTTCATAATATTTTGCGTGGCCTTATGTGTTAATTGCACAAACTGAGAGACGCAATTAAATATGCAATAAATATATCATTTTATATCATTTCTTTCTTAAGAAATCCAAAGCTCCTTTACATTAAACCTAACCAAAGGCTTATATAAAAAACACCTTTTATTCCGACACAGCATTTTACAAGCAGACACAATTGGGAATGAACAAGATCATTTTTGTTCAAAGAGAGAGTGAAGACCGGCTCGGGGTAATGATTCTAACTGCTTACCTTAAAGCCAACGGTATTGATGCTGAAATAATCATTGATCCTTACAAACGAATTAATGTAATCAAGCAGCTAAAGCCTGATTTTATCGGTATTAGCCTGCTCTCCCCTTCGGTTGACTGGACTCTTTCCACCTGCCGTTTTCTCAAAAAACATCTTCCCGGGGTTGTTACTGTGCTGGGCGGCCCGCACCCGACCTTCTTTCCGAATGTGGTAGAACAGGACGGGGTTGATATCGTATGTGTTGGGGAGGGCGAAAAACCGCTCCTGCAGATGCTGCAGTCATATGACGGCACCTTTGCTTCAATCGAAAACACACCGAACCTCTGGATCAAGAAAAACAATACTATCAAAAAAAAAACCCTCATACCCTTGCTGACAAAGGATGAGTTGTCGGAGCTGCCGTTTTGTGACCGCAGACATTATTCCCAGCACCCCCGGCTGCGAAACACTCCCCACCGGCGGGTCTGGACATCACGCGGCTGCCCTTACAGCTGCTCCTACTGCTTTAATTCAAACTATAAGGAAATTTACAAAGGCCTCGGGGTAATGGTCAGACAGCGCTCGGTCGACAGTGTTATCAACGAACTGAAACAATTAAAAACAATCGGGGTCGAGGTTCTGGATTTTGTTGATGATCACTTCCTGTTGTCAAAAAAGTGGATACAGGATTTCTGTGAGCAGTATAGAAAACATGTTGGTCTGCCTTTTGTCTGCAACACGACCGCTCAACATATTGACACTGATATGGTCATAGCCCTTAAGAGTGCCGGATGCAGATCCCTTAATTTTGCCATTGAAAGCGGTGTCGAATCGATAAGAAAAAACATCTATAACAAAAACATAACGGATGAGCACATCTATACCGCAGCCGAAGTGCTGAACACACACGGCCTGCCGTTTTTAACTTATAACATGCTGGGCCTTCCGGAGGAAACCCTGGAAGACATGTACCGGACCGTTAAGATCAACCAGCAGATCAACACAACCTATCCATGGTGTTCCATCCTGCAGCCCTATCCGGGAACCGAAATAGCCGAACATGTTATGAAAAGCGAGGGGGAACTCTCTGCCCAGGTTTTTACGTATTCCTATTTTCAATCAAGTGTCATTGGGGAGCCTAAAAGACGAAAAATGATCCGGAATGCCGTGAAACTGTTCGCACACTGTGTGAACGGCAATGTATCCTATGATGAATTTGTCCGAATGGTACAGGATGTTTCTATTAAATCCTATCTGTATCCTTTCATTTTTTACTATCATTACGGTACAGGCATTAAAAGCCGGTACGGTTACTCCTGGCATGAGCTGTTTAAATTCTGGCTATACTCAAGAAGCAGTACAAACTAGTAGTCAGTTCCATAAATAATATAGCACATATCAGGCAACTGAAATTTCATCCATTTTATAATGCCATTTGAAAATTACTGGTTCTTCATTGAT
>JANQFE010000156.1 GCA_028278025.1 Thermodesulfobacteriota bacterium
AAAAACAGAATTCCTATGAGCAAATTTTGTTAAGTGTAAACGATGTAGTGAAACAACTAGTGCCACTAAAAACTGTAAACGATGTTATGGTATTTGCCAGTTAGTGTTTAGTATTATTCGTGATTAGTAATTAGTATCCAGTATCAAGAACCAAGCAACGAGTAACCAGTAACGAGTCATAATTTCAATTTTATCTTAAAATAGTGTAAGGTTTCTCGTATCCCCTCTTCCAAGGGCACCTTGGGACTCCAGTCAAGTATTTCTTTAGCTTTGGTAATATCGGGCTGCCTTATTTTGGGATCATCCTGGGGAAGCGGTTTTGTTACAACCTGTAATTCTACGTTGGCAATCTCCTGTACTTTTTGTGCAAATTCCAGGATAGTCATCTCATAAGGATTCCCGACATTCACGGGTTCATGTTCTTCCGAGAGCAGCAACCTGTATATGCCTTCTATTAAATCCGACACATAGCAAAAGCTTCTCGTTTGAGATCCGTCACCAAACACTGTTAACCCTTCACCCCTGAGGGCCTGTGAAAGAAAGGCCGGTACAACCCGCCCGTCATTGCTGCGCATACGAGGTCCGTATGTATTGAAAATTCTGACGATGCGTGTGTCGACTCCGTGGTAGCGGTGATATGCCATGGTTAAGGCCTCGGCAAAACGTTTAGCCTCGTCATAAACACCCCTGGGCCCGATAGGACTGACATTGCCGAAATATTCCTCGGGCTGCGGGTGTACCAGGGGGTCTCCATACACCTCAGAAGTTGAAGCAAGTAAAAAACGTGCGCCCTTGGCTTTTGCCAGGCCAAGGGCCTTATGAGTGCCGAGCGAGCCGACCTTCAACGTCTGAATCGGCAATTCAAGATAGTCGATCGGGCTTGCCGGAGATGCAAAATGTAAAATATTATCAAGTTCTCCTGCAACATATATATATTCCGTTACATCATGGTTTATGTATGTGAATTGTTGATTGCCGATCAAATGGGCAATGTTATCCATATCACCGGTTATCAGGTTGTCCATACAAATCACATCATGGCCTTCTGTGATCAAGCGGTCACACAGATGGCTCCCCAAAAACCCGGCACCTCCGGTTATAAGTGTACGCATGTATTATTCCCTTCTTATGCTTTTATTCCCATACCAAAATAATCAAAACTTCTGCCCTTCAGTTTTTTACCATCATAAATATTTCTACCGTCAAAAATAACTTTTTGTTTCATGAGGGTCGTAAGCCTGTCAAAATCCGGTTCGCGAAACTCATTCCATTCGGTGATAACAACCAGCGCATCAGCATCTTTGAGCACGTCATAGTTCTTTTCACCGTATTTTATGCGGTCACCAAAAATTTTGCGGGCCTCATCCATTGCAACCGGATCATAAGCCTCTATAACAGCCCCGGCCGCAAGTAATCCTTCTATAATATCTATTGACGGCGCATCGCGCATATCATCGGTTTTCGGCTTAAACGAGAGCCCCCATACCGCTATTTTTTTACCCTGTAGATTACCATCGAAATAGTCTATTATTTTTTTTGCAAGCAACTTTTTCTGACAGGTGTTGACATCTTCAACCATAGGAAGAATTCTCATCTCATAATCGAATTCCCGGGCCACCTCAACAATAGCCCGTACATCTTTGGGGAAACATGATCCACCGTATCCGACACCCGGGAAAAGAAAAGATGAACCGATCCGCGGATCGGTTCCCATCCCGATTCTTACCGCATTAATATCGGCTCCGATTTTATCACACAGGTTGGCTATTTCGTTCATAAAAGATATACGGGTTGCAAGCATGGCATTTGCAGCATACTTGGTCAGCTCGGAGCTTCGTATATCCATGTACAGTATCGGTTTGCCGGTTCGCACGAACTGTGAGTACAACTCCTGCATGATATCACTAGCCTGTGGTGTATCAGTTCCAACTACTATTCTGTCGGGTTTCATAAAATCATTAATCGCTGCACCCTCCTTCAGGAATTCAGGGTTGGAAGCTACATCAAAATTTTCTATTGTTTTATGTGCAATGATCTCCCGCACCCGCTCGGTTGTGCCTACCGGTACAGTGCTCTTGGTTACCACAAGTTTATAACCATTAATGTTTTTAGCAACTTCTTCGGCAACATGCCAGACTGAACTAAGATCGGCAGATCCGTCATCTTTGGGAGGAGTTCCAACGCATATAAAAATCAAAAGGGAATCCCGTACAGCTGCACCGATATCAGTGGTGAAAGTAAGCCTGCCTTCCTTTACATTTCTCTTTATGAGCTCATCGAGGCCGGGCTCATAAATCGGCACCTGTCCCTTATTGAGCAGGTTGATTTTTTCAGCATCATTATCAACACAGATAACATCATTGCCTGTCTCCGCAAAACATGTACCGGATACAAGGCCGACATAACCGGTTCCTATCATGGCAATTTTCATTTTACCTCCTTCTGCACGCTATTTAAATAGTCTTCCAAAGCGGTTTCCCATTGGCGCAGGGCTAATCCTGTAAACGACAAAAATTTTCGACAGTTCATAACAGAAAATTGCGGCCTGACGGCAGGTCTGGCAAGTTCCCGGGAAGTAATAGGAACGACCCTGTTATGACATCCTGAAAGTTCAATTATTTTAACAGCAAATTCATACCAGCTGCACATTCCTGCATTGCATACATGGAACAGGCCCTGGGCGGATTGGGCCAGCAGCGCTTTAATTGCGCGGGCAAGGTCGACCGTATATGTAGGGCACCCTGTCTGATCATGCACAATCCTCAACTCATCATGCGTGTCTGATAAGTCTCTAATTGTTGAAACAAAGTTTTTACCGCCCGTGCCGAATAGCCATGAGGTTCTGATTATAGCAAATGCAGGTGCAACAGCCTGGATGTTTTTTTCCCCCTTGAGTTTTGATTTTGCATAAACCGAAAGCGGGTTTTCACTGTCCGACTCTGCATAAGGAGTTTTGGCAGCGCCGTCAAAAACAAAATCAGTACTGATGTGGTATAACCTGCAGTGCGCTGCCTTGCAGGCTTCGGCAATATAGTGCGGCCCGTCGGCATTTACCGCAAAAGCCTGCTCTTGATTTGTCTCGCATCCATCTACATCGGTATATGCGGCACAGTTTATAACCACATCAGGTGCTATAGCACCAATCTCTTCAAGCACCTGCTGCCGGTTACAAATATTCAGCTCAGGAAGGTCCCGTTTGTACATCTCACAGGACCCGTCCAGCTCCTGTATCACATCACGGGCAAGCATACCCTTTGAACCAACAACTAAAACCTTCATCGATTAAAATTCAAATAGCCAATATCAAATTAAAAATAATTCTAAATTTTAAAAAAACAATTTATGGCAAGAGTATGTTTTGAATCTTTGACATTTATGTTTTCTTTGGCATTTGTGCTTTATCATTTTAAATTAGAGGCTTTTTATTCTGCAGCGATTTTTTCTCCCGCAACGATGCGTGATCTTACCAAATATTTATTCATTGAAAAAACCTATCAGCGCTCTTCATACCAGCGTTTATAAAAATCCAGATACTCTCCGGTTTTTATTCTTTGCCACCAGGGTTTGTTTTCAAGATACCAGGTAACCGTACGCTGCATGCCTTGCTGAAAATCATATTGCTGTGACCATCCCAGCTCTGTGCATAGTTTACTGCAGTCTATGGCATAACGGCGATCATGGCCGGGACGATCTTTTACATAATTAATAAGCGACTGTGGTTTGTCCAGTTGCTGTAAAAGCGTCATAGTAATCTCTTTATTGGTTTTCTCACAATTGCCGCCGATGTTGTAGACTTCACCAGGTCGGCCATGGTGCAAGACTTTATCTATAGCCGTGCAATGATCTTCGACAAAAATCCAGTCGCGCACATTCAAGCCGTCACCATAAAGGGGCAGCTGCGTATCCTCCAGTGCATTTGTTATAAATAGTGGAATAAGTTTTTCCGGAAACTGATAGGGGCCGTAATTATTTGAGCATCTGGTGATTATGGTTGAAAGCCCGAACGTCTCAAAATAAGAACGCGTGAGCAGATCTGCGCCGGCCTTGCTGGCCGAATAAGGACTGTTGGGGGCCAGGGGTGTTGTCTCACTGAAAAGACCGGTTGGGCCAAGTGAACCATAGACTTCATCGGTGGAAATCTGAATAAAACGGCTAACATTATGGCGCAGTCCGGCATCAAGCAGAACCTGAGCACCCAGGATATTGGTTTCGATAAAAATTCTGGAATTATCGATACTTCTGTCAACATGCGATTCAGCAGCAAAATTAACAATGCCGTCAACGCCCTGTTCAACAATGGTGTTAACCAGTTTGCTGTCGGCAATATCACCTTTTACAAAGGTATAGCGTTTATCTTTTTTTTGATCCTGTTCCACTATATCTCTCAGATTTTCCAGGTTGCCGGCATAGGAAAGTGAATCAAGATTAATAATTAAATAGTCGGGATATTTCTGATACATATATCTGATGAAATTTGAACCGATAAAACCTGCTCCGCCTGTAACAAGCAATTTCATAGATAAACCTTTCAATAATTTTTATTAGTTTCAAAAAACTTAAAATTATATAAATTTACAATAAATTGTTATTTTAGTCAAGCAGTTTATGTGAGGAGTTATCCTGCAGGTGTTGCAGGATTATATGCCAGACGTGCTGCTTGCCTTCACCACTAATAGCTGAAAAAGGTATAATATCCGAGGTGTTAAGGTACTTTTGCCAGGCATGCAGGGATTTGAGTCGCATGTTTTTTTTAAGCTTATCTATCTTGGTTAAAACAACCAATAGAGGAATCTCATGCAGCTTGAGCCAGTCGCTAAAAAGGGCCTCATCTTCCCGGGGCTCCCTGCGAGCATCAATAATAAGAATAACCAAACGCAGGTTTAATCGGTTTGCTAAATATCCTTCTATAAGGTGCTGCCAGTTTTTCCGGACAGGTGCCGGGACCCTGGCATATCCGTAACCGGGCAAATCGACGAAATTAAATGAAGCATTTACTTCTATCAAATTTATTGATTGAGTTCTGCCCGGCGTAGCGCTTGTTTTGGCAATGCCTTTTCTGTTGAGCAGAGTGTTTATCAGGGATGACTTGCCGACATTTGATCGGCCTGAAAATGCTATTTCAGGCAAACTCGGCCTGGGCAGATTCTCAGGCTTAAAAACACTTTTAACAAATCGGACTGTTGTTATTTTCATTAAGCTCTTTTTCCACAAGCAACCTATATGTGCTCATCAACTCACGTGTTAAGACACCGGGTTCCCCAGGGCCGATCAGCTGCTGATCAACACTGATCAGAGGCATAATTTCCATGACAGAATTTGTTAAAAACGCCTCGTCTGCCGTAAAAAGTTCTCGAGCAGAGAAATCTTTTTCCCTGCAGGATATCCGTGCTGCTTGAGCAATCTGAAGGGTGACCTCACGTGTTATACCGTTTAAGATGCCGGCCTGCAAAGGGGGAGTCCACAGGGTGCTGTCTTTAACTACAAAAAGATTGCTGGTGGCCCCTTCTGCGACCATGTCATGTGTATTTAAAAACAGAGCTTCACCGGCATTATTGTCCCGGGCTTCAATCCGCCCGAGAATATTATCAAGATAGTTTAAACTTTTTATAAAGGCAACCGGCGATGTAGTATTGCGTCTGATTGCACAAATATGGGCACTCAAACCTCTTTCACACTGCTTTTTCCTGCTAAAGTCAAACGGTTTTGCCGTTATTAAAAAAGATGCCTGCGCGTTCAGTGGTGGCAGTGGGCCCTCGCCCCCCTGCCTGAATGCAACTATTTTTACGACGGCATCAGTCAGCTTATTAGCCTGCAGGGTTTTTGCAATTGCACTAATGATCTCCCGGCTGTCTATTGCAACGGATATGTTAAGCACATGTAATCCTTGCAAAAGCCGCTGCACATGGCTCTGCAAACGGAAAACATGGCCGCCGTATGATCGCATTGTTTCAAATACGCCATCACCATAGTGCAGGCCCCTGCTAAAGGGCGACAGACCAAAATCATCCTCTTGAAAAAATTCTCCGTTAAAAAAAACAATTGACTTCATGAGACTGGTTACCGGGTTCTGGTTATGCTAAGACCAAGGCCTTCAATTTCTTTACTATCCGTGTTGATATTACGGCCCTCAGTAGTGAGGTAATTTCCGACCATGACACCATTGGCACCGGCAAGATACATGAGCGGCTGCAGGCTGCGCAGGGTAACTTCGCGACCGCCGCATATTCTGATCTCTTTATCGGGCAACACAAACCTGAAAAGAGCTATAGATTTGAGAGCCTCAACAGGTTCCATCAGCGGGCGGTCTGCCAGGGGTGTACCGGCAATCGGATTAAGGAAGTTAAGCGGTATTGAATCCACGTCAAGCTCACGCAGTGTCAATGCAAGCTCAAAACGCTGTTGATATGTTTCCCCGAGACCCAGGATAGCTCCGCAGCATACTTCAAGTCCTTCCTCCTGAGCATACCGTATGGTTTTAATACGTTCATCAAAGGCATGGGTAGAACATATCTTGGGAAAATGGCTTCGTGCTGTTTCTATATTGTGGTGATAGCGCTTCAGACCGCATGAACGCAACCGTGCAAACTGCTCTTTTGATAAAATCCCGACCGAGGCACAAGACAAAAGACCATCTATAGCAGCAATCCCGTCAACTGCTTCACATGTTCTGTCAAAATCCTTTCCACTCATGCCTTTACCACTGGTAACAATACTGAATCGATGCACACCGCTGCAAAAAGCTTTGCGGGCTGCATCGGTTATATTCTTTTTTTGTAATAACGGGTATGTTTTAATGCTGGTTGTATAATAGGCTGACTGAGCACAGAAACTGCAATCCTCGGAACATTTGCCTGACCGGGCATTTACAATTGCACACAGACTTATGTTTTTGCCGTGGAAATGCTCACGCAGCATATTCGCATGTGACAGAAGTACCATGATATCACTCTGCCTATGCAGCATAAGCACTCTTTCTGCTTCAGCCGGCAAAATGTCTCCACCCCCGATCACTTTCTCGGTGATATCATGGATAAAGGCATAGTTTTCGGAAATGTTTTTTGTTTTTAACATGTGTGCACTCCTGGTATTTAGTGCTTTTTCTGTCAGTAGTCAGTTGTTTGTTGCATCATAATCAGTAATGAGCAATGCTGAGTAACTACCAGCTGGTTTCCGTAATTCGTAATTTGTGATTAGTAATTAGTAACCCCGCCTGGCGGGATTTCCGCTTCGCTCCAACTAGCAACCGGCAGCCAGTCACTGTTTACTGTTTGCTATTCACAGTTCACTGTTCACTGAGGTTGAGTGACAAATCCCCGCATACAATTTCATGCAGTTCTCCCTGTTCATCAATAAGAACCAGATGTCCGTCTCTGGTGATTCCGCGGGCAGTGCCGCGCATAATCTTCTCGCCTGAAACAATACTCACCTGACGGTTACAAACCATTGAGTGCCGCTGCCATTCTTTTTGAAGATCTTCCCCGTCCGTACTCAGCAACTCCTGATATAATGAATCAATCTGTTTTGCAAGATTTTTAAATACTGTAAGTCGTGACACCCGGTGACCGCATACCTGCAGCAGCGACGTTGCACTGCCGGCAATAGCAGGGTAGTGTGCAATATCAATGTTGACATTGAGGCCTATACCGACTACCGCATACTTGATAGAGTCGTGATCTGCAAAAAATTCTGTTAGTATCCCGCAAACCTTTTTGCCGTTGATATACACATCATTAGGCCATTTAATAGAAGCTGCTACGCCGCATACTGCTGCCAGGGTGCGCACAACGGCAATAGATGCCAGCATAGTAAGCCGAAAGACTTTTGATGTGGGCATGGGGGGATAGAAAATGACAGAGCATAAAATATTACTGTATTGCGGTGAGACCCAATCCCTGTTCATTCTGCCTTTGCCCCTGGTCTGCTCCTCTGCAATAACCACCGTACCGTCTGTAACAGCCTCTGCAGCGTATTGTTTGGCGATCCTGTTAGTCGAATCAATGGATTCAAAATAATAAACTTCCCGGGCTACAATCTTTGTCTCCAGCCCTGTCTGTATAAGTGCCGGAAAAAGCCTGTCGGGAATCTCGGTAAGACAGTAGCCTTTTTTGATACTTGCCGTAATACCGAATCCCTGGTGTCGTAAATAATGTATATGCTTCCATACCCCTGCTCGCGATAGTCTGGTAGCGCCGGTGAGCAGCTCCCCGGGCACGAAACAGCCGCTCTGCTCGATCAGTAACTTTAGAATAGTATCCCGTGGCCGGGTAATATTTTGAATTGTTTCCATGGGGATTATCGCAGTTATAGTAAGCCTTCGCACGGGCAGCCGTCATAACGGTCAGCTGTGCATGTCCCTTAATTCAGGTTCCCGCCTCTTTGCATAAATCATTAATATGGAAATGGCTGCCGGTGTTATACCTGAAATTCGCGAAGCCTGCCCGAGTGATGCCGGGCGCACCCGGTTGAGTTTTTCAACAACCTCAGTGCTGAGTCCTGGAACTTCATTATAATTTTTTACATACGGCAATTTTGTTTTTTCCATTTTTTTAAACTTTTCTATCAGGTGCTGCTGCCGCTGGATATAACCGTCATACTTTATCTGAATCTCAACCTGTTCTATTACTTCATCAGGAATATTTTCCGGGGCAAGATGCATGCGGCGGCAGGCGCTGTAGTCTACCTCCGGTCGTTTGAGAAGCTCCTTGAGGGTAAGCGTACCTTTAAGAGGGGCTGAGCCGTGCTGTTGAAGCCAGTTCTGGATTTCATCGGTAGGTTGAATCTTTGTTGTTTCAATGCGTGCCAATTCCTCTGCTATGAGTTTTTTCTTGAACTGTAGGTTGTCAAAATCATCTTTATCCACAATCCCAAGATCATATCCCTTTTCCATTAATCTGCAATCTGCATTGTCTTCGCGCAGCATAAGACGGTATTCTGCCCTGGAAGTAAACATCCTGTAGGGCTCCAGAGTACCCTTTGTGACCAGATCATCAATTAGCACACCGATATAGGCCTCTGATCTATCAAGAATAAACGGCTTGGCACCCTGTATTTTCAATGCTGCGTTTATTCCTGCCATGAGTCCCTGGGCACCGGCCTCTTCATACCCTGAAGTGCCGTTAATCTGGCCGGCAAAATAGAGCCCGTCTAAAGTTTTGGTCTCAAGTGTTGGCTTTATCTGCAGGGGATTCACAAAATCATATTCAATGGCATAACCAGGACGCATCAGTTCAGCCGACTCCAAGCCCTTTATACTACGTACCATTCTAATCTGAATATCAAGCGGCAGACTTGTGGGGATACCGTTGGGATAAACCTCGGCAGTGTGATATCCTTCCGGTTCAATAAAAATCTGGTGTCTGGTCTTTTCCGGAAAGCGCCTGACTTTATCTTCAATAGAGGGACAGTACCGAGCTCCCGTGCCCTGAATAATTCCGGTAAAAAGCGGCGAACGGTCAAAGCCCTCCCGTATGATTTCATGGGTTTTTGAATTTGTATAGGTTATATAACAGGGTATTTGATCCTGGGAGATGCCCGGTGATGAAAAGGAGAAAGGCTTCGGGCAGCGATCCCCGGGTTGTTGTGCCATTACATCAAAGTCAATAGTTCGGGCGTCCAGCCGGGGTGTTGTCCCGGTTTTCAGCCTGCCGATTTCAAAGCCCAAGCTGCTTAAACAGTGGGAAACACCGGTAGCAGGCATTTCACCGAGACGCCCGGCAGGAAATTGTGTAAGTCCAATATGTATTAACCCGTTAAGAAATGTACCGGGGGCCAGGATTACTGCCCGTGCAAAAAAACGTTCACTAATAGATGTTTCAACCCCTATGACACGGGTTTCTTTTACAAGCACCCGTTCGACCAGCCCCTGTTTTATGTCCAGATTTTTTACAGACTCAAGAGCCTGCTTTACCCAAAGCCTGTAGCGCTGGCGATCTGCCTGTGCCCGTGAAGACTGTACCGCCGGTCCTTTTTTAGTGTTAAGCACTCGAAATTGAATTCCGGTGGCATCTATTGCTTTGCCCATAATACCACCCAGGGCATCTATCTCTTTCACCAACTGACCTTTTGCCAGACCGCCTATGGCAGGGTTGCAGGACATCAAACCGATTGTATCAAGGTTCATTGTCAAAAGCAGTGTATGACAGCCCAACTTCGCAGCAGCCAGGCTTGCTTCATAGCCGGCATGGCCTGCCCCGACAACGGTCACATCATAGGTTTCCGGATAGCAAAACATAGTGTCCATAACTACACTACAACAATATATATTTATAAATTTATAATCATAACATAATTAAATATCCCGGTAAAGTTTCTAAGTATAGTTTCACATTTCTTCCATGAATACATTGTGTTTATACATTATCTTTTAACTCTTAAGTGTAACTCATTATTTATGCTTTTTATTTAAGAAAGCTGTAAAATAATCCGAAAAGAGTACTAAAAACTTACATTTTTTTGCATTGTAAAGTATAATATTATATCAATTTATTAATAATTATAATATTTGATTAGTTAATGTGAATATCTACTACTTATGGACAATTAAAATTGTGTTTTTCTACGTTGCCACCTTTGGCTTGAGCCGCACGGGCGGTGTGAGCACGGGCCGTGCGGCTCAAGCCAAAGGTAGCCAACAACGTATACGAACAAAATAAAATGTCTATGTGTACTAGCATCACAAAATAATTTTAGATTTTTTTACAGCGGATAAGCACCTACCATCTAGGTGCGTGGTACAGATGTATCATTCTCATAAAAGGATTTTATTTAATGGCTGACGTAATCAGCGAAAATCCCATAACCTCGGTAGATCAAACTAAGGGGTCTGAAACGCACAGCGAAGACTCCGCTACTGAAAAAAAGGTTATTTACGACAGAGAACATGAGCAGGGCAGGCTAAAGATATCAGAAACACTTGATAAATTGAATGCCTATATGAGCCTGGTACGCTCTTCTGCGGAAAAACAGTTTACCACCGAAGATATAGTTTCAATTCTCAAAGATATAGGAATTGTTAAAGGTATTCGTGAAGATGAAATAAAGGCAGCCTTATCGCTGCTTATTGAAAAAAATTATACAACTACCGATTTACTCCTTATTGCTGAAGGCCACAGACCTATTAATGAACGCGATGGTGAAATTGAAATACTGTACAACCAGAAAAATCCGTATGTTGAAAAGGGGCAATCACTGCTCAGGATAAAAGACCCTTTTGGGGGGAAAGCAGGTGAAGACATTTATGGAAATCCCGTAGAGCCTACACCCGGCAAAATCCCCCACGTAGTTGTCGGCAGTAATGTCGTCGTTGAAGAGACGAACAAAGAATTCATAAGCAATATCTTCGGCAAAGTAACGTTTATAAACAATACTCTTGCAGTTGATAAAGCCCTTGATATTACGTTAAGTCCTGACCGCATGCAAACCAGCGTTTCCTACAACGGAGTAACTGATCTGACAATGGAACGGATCAAAGAGGAGCTCTTTGGCAGAGGCATTACTTTTGGCATAGACGAAGACCGCATTAATACCCTGGTTATAACCTTTAATACAGGTCGTGAACCGATAAAAAAATTTGTTGTAGCTCAAGGTAAACAACCCCAAAAAGGACGCGACGGAAATATAACTTTCTCTTTTGAAACCGGCGAAGGTCCTAGATACAAAGAACAGGAAGACGGCAGCATCGACATCCGCGAAACTAATATAATTCAAAATGTTAAAACAGGTGAAGAAATTGCGGTTATTACCCCCCATATTGAATCCGTGCCCGGCAAAGATGTTTTCGGCAGAAAAATCCCGGTAGCACAAGTCAAGAAAGTTACGCTGCGACCCGGTAAAAATGTCACTGTATCTGAAGACGGCCTGCACTTTTTTGCAGAGGCCAGTGGTCGCCCCATCCTTGAAGATGATAAGCTGAGTGTCAGTGAAGTCTTTCTGGTATCAGGTGATTTAAACCTTGCAGTCGGCAACATAGATTTTGACGGTATTGTAGAAATCACCGGTGATGTAGAAGACGGGTTCAAGGTGAAAGCATCAAAAACAATTATTATCGGTGGTCTTGTGGGGGCATGTGATATTGAGGCAGGCCTTGATATCCAGATCAACGGCGGCTGCAACGGTAAGGAACAGGCCCATCTTCAATGCTCGGGGAATCTTGAGGCCCGCTATCTGAATGAGGCCCAAGTGACTGCCCGGGGCGACGTTATTATAAAAAATGAAGTTGTTAATTCGGATATCCGTTGTCTGGGTCGTGTAAGCGTAAATTCCGGCTCTGTTCGCGGTGGTAGAATTGCTGCAAAAAAAGGTATCGAATCTTTTGATATCGGCTCTGACATTGGTGTTAAAACAAGACTGATCCCGGGTGATGACTATGAACTCAATCAAAAATGCAGTGAAATTGAAGCAGTCATCATTGAAAAGAACAAGGAAATGGAACAGATAAACAAAACCATCGCGCCCCTGCTGAAAAATAAAGAACTGCTTCCCAAATTGCCCGAGGAACAGCGTAACAAAATAATTGAAACTATTAACTATTTAAAGCAGCTCCAGGAAGAAAAAGATTCCCTTAATAATACCAAAAATGAACTGATCACCGAGAGCCTCAAAGATGCTGTTCCTGAGGCGGTAGTGCATCATTATATCTATCACGGGGTTATTTTAAAAGTCGGCGATTCCAGGCGGGAAATTGCCAGCAAACTCGAAGGCCCTCTGCGCCTGTATGAAGAAAATGAAAGGGTAACGGTAGAACCCTATTCAGAAAAAAGACCCCTCCGGCAGGCAAGATCTGCTGTCTGAAAAAACCAACCGCGGACTGCCTTCCCTCCAAGACAACTACTGCGCCACATCAGCTTAACTTCTCCATCTCACTTTCGGGTATATCAAAGTTGGCATACACATTTTGCACATCATCATTGTCCTCAAGCGACTCCATCATACGCAACACCTGTTCTGCTTCCTTACCGGCAACCTTTACCGTGTTTTGCGGAACCATGGTGATCTCTGCCATAGAATATTTTTTCAAGGCCTCACTCTTATCAATTTGCTCCTTGACTGTATAAAAATCCTTGGGATCCGTCATTACGGTAACGGTGTTTTCATCATCAGTGATGTCTTCTGCACCGGCATCAAGGGCCAGTTCCATCAGCTGATCTTCATCTACCAGTGCCTTATCATAGACCAGCGTGCCTTTTTTACTGAACATCCAGGCGACGCAGCCCGACTCACCCAGGTTGCCGTTACTTTTTGTAAAAATGTGTCTGATTTCCGCCGTAGTCCTGTTCTTGTTGTCTGTCATCACGTCAACCATCACCGCAACGCCGCCAGGCCCGTATCCTTCATAGGTGAATTCCTCATAGTGAGCGCCCTCTAGTTCGCCGGTCCCCTTTTTTATTGCCCGTTCAATATTATCTTTGGGCATATTCTCTGCTTTGGCCGAAGCAATTGCTGTGCGCAGGCGCGGATTGGCTTCAGGGTTGCCGCCCCCCAGCCGTGCAGCAATGGTAAGTTCCTTTATTAACCTGGTAAATACTTTTCCCCGCTTGGCATCCGCAGCACCCTTTTTACGCTTAATTGTACTCCATTTAGAATGACCTGACATCTTTTACTCCAAATAACATTTTCACAAGCAATGATGTGTGAACATGAACCCTTAGCCCGCATTATTCATCAGCATGTAGTGAACGCACTAGCTCCTGGTATTTAGTACAAAAAACCTTACGGCACGCCTGCCGCATCGAGCTGGGCTGCAAAGGCGGTGCGAGCAATGCCTGGTAAACAAGAAAGCAGCCCGATGCGGTAGGCGTGCCGCTAATAATCATAAATAATGCAAGTTAGAGTTAGTAATACAACTACCATAATTACTCTTTTTTTAAAATAAAAAAGACCTGCTGGACAGCAGGTCTTTTTGTAATATAAATTCGGCAACGTCCTACTCTCCCACAAGGTCGCCCAAGCAGTACCATCGGCGCTGAAGAGCTTAACTGCCGTGTTCGGAATGGGAACGGGTGTCTCCTCTTCGCTATTGTCACCGAAAAAATTTTACATATGGTAATTATTAGGTGTAAATGAAAATTTCTTAAAAATAAAATGGTCAAACCGCACGACCTATTAGTACCGATCAGCTCAATTCGTTACCGAACGTACACTCTCGGCCTATCAAACTGGTAGTCTACCAGAGGTCTTCAGCTTCCGACGAATCGGAAAAGGGATATCTAATCTTGAGGTTGGCTTCCCACTTAGATGCTTTCAGTGGTTATCCATTCCGAACATAGCTACCCAGCTGTGCTTCTGGCGAAACAACTGGTACACCAGAGGTTCGTCCATCCCGGTCCTCTCGTACTAGGGACAGATCCTCTCAAATATCCTGCGCCCACGGCAGATAGGGACCGAACTGTCTCACGACGTTCTA
>JANQFE010000081.1 GCA_028278025.1 Thermodesulfobacteriota bacterium
TTGGGCTGCAAAGGCGGTGCGAGCGATGTCTGGTAATCAAGAAAGTAGCCGTTTTTGCGAGCACATAGCCTGAAGCACGCAACCCGATGCCGCAGGCTGGCCGCTAATACTCATGAATAATGCGGGCTAGAGCTGCCACTTACCGCACAAAACTCATCCAACATTATTTTTACGCATCAGCCAGCACTGATGAATGCGGGGAGTCCGCTTAAAATCAGGGGGAATAGTGCTGCGGGTTATATCCTGCACTTCAAAATCTGATAACAATTCACGACCCATTTTAAATCGTCTAAAATTTGTTGAAAAAACCAGCATACCTCCGGGCGCCAGTCTGCGCATTGCCAAGCGCAGTAACGCCGAATGGTCACGCTGTATATCAAAAATGCGCCCGGTACTCTTCGAGTTTGAAAATGTAGGCGGGTCGGCAAAAATCAAATCAAACTGCTCACGTGTTTTCTTGAGCCATTCCATACAGTCAGAGCGTATCAGCCTGTTGTTTTCATCACTAAAACCATTTAAGGCCAGATTGCTGCGGGCCCACTGCAGATAGACAGGTGACAGATCAACCGTAACCGTTTTTTTGGCACCACCGACAGCTGCATGAACGGTTGCAGTGCCGGTATAACCAAATAAATTGAGAAACCGTTTTTTCTTTGCCTTGCTTTGAACCATACTGCGGGTAATACGATGATCAAGGAACAGGCCGGTATCAAGATAATCGCTTAGGTTTACCAGCAGCCGGCAGTTACCCTCCTGCACTTCATACATGCGGCCTTTATTGTTCATTTTTTGATACTGCGCCCTGCCCTTTTGCCTGTGCCGTACTTTTATAAAGATCTGGCTGCGTGTTAATCCTAAAACATCCCGGACAACCTGTACAATTTGTTTAAAACGAGAACGTGCTTTAGCAGGATCTATTATTTTTGGAGGAGCATATTCCTGTACATGCACAAGATTATTATAAACATCAATTGCAGCATTATATTCAGGCAGGTCGGCATCATAAATACGATAGCACGATATATTTTCACGCTGTGCCCATTTTATAATTGCTTTGCAGTTCTTCCGTAAGCGGTTAGCAAAAGCTTCATCCGCTTTGATTAAAGGATTCTCGGATACCTGCAATGTCGGTGCAGCAGTCTGATTACTTTCAACGGGCACAGTAAAAATGTGCAGCGTACATGCCAGTGGGCCGTTATATAACCGGTACTGTTTGTGTGGTTGTATCCCGATTTCATATGCAAGCTTGTGATTGCCGATAAACACACCCGTCTGCCAGCCGCTGAACTGCTCACGGAGCTTCCTGCCCAGAAAACGATATATATAGCGCACGGTATCAAAGCTGTCCAGGCGTTCTCCATAGGGGGGATTAACCACTATCTGTCCAATCAAGGTCTCATCTCGTGCTTTGCCGGAAAACAGATTTGTAAGCTGGGCAAGTTCCTGCCGCTCTACATGTATCTTGGTACTGAGTTCTGCCTGTCTGATGTTTGCATTGGCGTGGTGTATTGCATCGCGACTGGTATCATAGCCGACAATACGCGGCCACGGGCGACCCAGTCCCTGTTTCTTGCGGTCGCGGGCTTCTGCAACCAGTTCTTGCCAGAGAGCTTTCCGGTGGCCGCGCCATTTTAAAAAACCAAAGTAATTGCGCCCCAGACCCGGGGCAATATCTGCATACATAAGCGCGGCCTCAATAAGCATTGTTGCTGATCCGCACATAGGATCAAGCAGTATACAATCAGATGAAGCCGCAGTATGCCAGCCGTTTAGACGTACGATTGCTGCAGCCAGTGTTTCCTTCAGAGGTGCTTCTCCACCGGAGATCCGGTAACCCCGCCTGTGCAGACTCTCGCCGGAAAGATCCAGACATAGAGTAGCCTGTTTTTTATCCACTATAGCATGTATACGTATATCGGGGTGAACCGTGTCAATTGAAGGACGGCGGCCAAACTGCTGTCTGAACCGGTCTACTATCGCATCTTTTATACGCAGGGCCGCATATTTGGAATGTTTAATGGCAGAGTTGTGCAACGTACAGTCAACGGCAAACGTCCCGTCAACCGAAAAATGTTCGTTCCAGTCAACATTAAAACTGCCTTGATACAGCCCATCAGTATCGGGTCCTGGAAAAGTTACAAGCGGCATCAAGGTGCGTGTTGCAAATCGTGACCACAGGCATGCCCGGTAGGCTGTCTCCAGGTGCCCTTTGAAAAACACTCTTCCAGGTGAGCTGTTAACTTCAAGTCCGCCCAGCGAAGCGATCTCTTCCGTTACGAGAAGTTCCAGCCCTGCAGCGCAGGTGGCAGTAAATGTTCTTGGTTTCCTGATCATCCTGGTTTATTCCAGTATCTGTTAACATCACACCTGTGGTTTATCTCTTCCCGACTTATGAGGTAAATGGCAGTATTATTTACACATTTTGCCTCTATGCCTACTATATGCGATTATATAACAAATGCTGGCTATAGAATAGGCCCCATCAGTATTTTTTTTATTGTATATAGTGCAAGCTTAATGGTATTTTCAGTAGCAACAAACTGTAAACAACCTTAAAAAAAACCTGGTTCCTGTGGAAAATTCGTATATAGTGCTCATGTAACTTTTTCAGAATTTTTGTGTTTGTATTTTTATCCAATAGCATAATACAATGTGTTAAGCTCACAAACTAAAAAAAATGATGTGCCAAAAAACACAACCCTTCCTGTACACTTTATTAATTATATTTACAATCGTGCCCTGCTGGACAGGCTGTAAAAAAAATGATCCTCCTCAAACAACAGACTCAATTATTTTAGCCCACGGCACAAGTCCTGAAGACTATCAAATAGATCCCTATACATTTGAAGATACGCAAACAGATGGTGACATATTGCAAATAAACCTATCCTATAGCGGTGGCTGTGAGGAACACACATTTACACTTGTTGCCTATAACTTTTTTATGGAATCATTCCCGATTCAGGCTGCTATAGTGCTTTCACATAATGCACAGGACGACCCCTGCGAAGCATTTATTACACAAACCCTGCTCTTTGATCTGACACCGCTCAAAGAAGCCTACCTGAAACAATACCCGGACGACCTGCAGGGAACAATTATGCTACAGCTCTGGGATCCGGTTAATCTTAGTAGTATCATAATTGAATATAACTTTGAGTCATATCATCTATACAGCTCTTAAGCGAGGATTACAGCAATGGAAAAACAGAGAAACGCACTTTTGGCCCGCCTGATATGTGGTGTCACAATCGTCTATATCACAACTCTCGTGTTTATGGTGCATTCTCAAACAGCACATGCCACAGGATCACAATCAGAAACATCCACTATAAAGCTTCCCTGGCCGCAAAACCGTGAAGATGTACAATATCTTGGACTAAAAGAAGGCGCAAGCTTTGAGATTAAGGAAATAAATGCTTCGGTTATCATTATAGAAATTTTTTCCCTATATTGCTCGTTGTGTCAAAAAGAAGCCAAGCAGGTAAATGAGCTCTACAATATGATCATAAACAATACTAAGCTTGAAAGCAAAATAAAGATCATTGGAATCGGTGCAGGCAACAGTGCAAAAGAAGTTGCAAGCTTCAAGCAAAGGCACAAAGTCCCTTTTCCTCTTTTTCCTGATAATAAAGCCCGTATTATGAAATCACTCGGACAGAAGATCACCCCGACATTTATGTGTTTTAAAATTAATAAGGACGGCTCTTTACAGAAACTCTTTGCAAAGTCCGGGCCTCTGGGTACCCCGTCTGCCTTTTTAGCACAAGTTCAAAGACTATCGGGTATATAACTTCCTGTGCATTCAATTTTTAGAACAATATGACAAGCAGAAATGACAAAATTGCTAAGAAAAGTTTAAAGTCGCAGGTGAAAACAGTAAAGGCTGAGGTGAAAAATGCAACCGTCCTGGGGGCAAAAAGGCCTGCAGGCATCCCAGAGGGTGTCGGTGTCAGGATCATCAAAACAGAACATGGTACAGATCTCGTCGTATCCGGTCTGAACGATGATCAGCTGCAACGGCTTCTGCCGCAGGTTAACAAAGAAGTACTGATTACACTTACACAAGACCGCAATACCCTGCGGGCCGGCATGATGCGCTTTGTGCGGGAGGGGGTTTTTCAAACTATAATAAAAGTTATTGCCGGTCTTATTGTCGGCTACATGCTGCTGAAACTGGGTATGGCCTGATACCGGACACATATGTGCAGGCAGTCCTCAGCAAAAAACCGCAACTGTTTCCTGGCTATTTCCACCTTAATTCGCAAGGGGGATGATGCAGGAATGTATTGGTGATTCCATTCCTGTTGAAAAAATGTATTTTTATTTTATAATTTTTGATATACCTCTAGTCTCAAATCAAGCGAAGCTTGATTTGAGACTAGAGCATAGGGCGATATAAAAAAAGCAATTGATCTTACCGACAAAAGGAACACCCATGATATCTAATCCCTCAATTAACTGGATAATACACCATAAAAGCAATAATCCTGAAGCTATAAAAGCTTCCATTATGAGCAATCTTGAATATCGTCTTGCCAAAGACCAGTATACTGCCACTGGATATGACCTGTTCCTCAGCACGGCCTATGCTGTTATTGAGCGTCTAGTTGAACGCTGGATTGCCACTCAGCAGACCTATCACAAACAGAATGCCAGACGGGTCTATTACCTCTCTATGGAGTACCTGCTTGGCAAATCACTTGAGAACTCTCTCATAAACCTTGGACTTTATGATATCTTTCGGGATGCACTTCATGATCTAGGTATGGATATAAATACAATTACTAATGACGAAATTGATGCCGGTTTGGGTAATGGCGGGCTCGGCAGACTGGCTGCCTGCTTTTTGGATTCCATGGCAACCCTTGGCATACCTGCACAGGGTTACGGGATCCGCTATGACTACGGCTTGTTTCACCAAAGGATAGTCCATGGCGCGCAGGTTGAAATTGCCGACAACTGGCTTGCACGCACATGTCCCTGGGAAATTGAGCGTCCCGAATATCAGTTCAAAGTCAGATTCGGCGGACAGGCTGGTGAAAAACCGGATGCTCTTGGCAGAAAAAAAACAACCTGGTGGGGTGGAGAAGAAGTCATTGCTATAGCTTACGATATACCCATACCCGGCTACAGGACAAATAATGTGAATACCCTGCGCCTCTGGTCGGCAAAAGCCACTGAGGAGTTCAATTTTGAGTATTTTAATACCGGTGAATACATTTCAGCCTGTGAAAGCAAGTTCCTGAGCGAGAATATCACCAAAGTGCTGTACCCCAATGACAATTTCTTTGAAGGTAAGGAACTCAGGCTCAAACAGGAATTTCTAATGGTCTCTGCTTCTCTGCAGGATATAATCAGGCGTTTTTTTAAACACAATAAAGATCTTCGAGATTTTCCTAAGAAAGTTGCCATTCAGCTCAATGATACCCATCCCGCCCTTGCTATTCCGGAGCTCATGCGTCTGCTGATCGATGAATATGAGCTGGACTGGCAAACAGCCTGGGACATCACTACAAAAACATTTGGGTATACAAACCATACCGTTTTGCCGGAAGCCCTGGAGGAGTGGCCGGTCTCCCTCATAGAAAAGTTATTGCCCCGTCACCTGCAAATCATCTATATGATTAATCATGACCTGCTCAAAGAAATTGCTAAGCGCTATCCCGGCAATAACGAACTTCTGCGCCGTATGTCGATCATTGCTGAAGAGGGTAACAAACGTATTCGTATGGCCTATCTAGCAATCGCCGGCAGCCATTCGGTAAACGGTGTTGCCGAACTGCACTCCAGGCTGATCAGGGAGCAACTTCTCAAGGATTATTACGAACTGTGGCCGAAAAAATTTAATAATAAAACCAACGGGGTCACCCCGCGCCGCTGGATCAGAGCGGCTAATCCGGCTCTTTCTGAACTTATCACGGAGGCCATCGGCGACGGCTGGCTAAAAGATCTTGATCAGCTTGCCAAGCTTGAGCAATGTGCCGATGATGCAGATTTCCAGACCAAATGGCGCGATGTCAAATTCTCATGCAAACGCAAACTGGCAGAAGTGGTTTGGAACGAGGAATGGATTGAAATTCATCCGGGAACAATGATTGATGTTCATGTAAAGCGTATGCATGAGTACAAACGTCAGCTGCTGTTTAGTCTCTATATTATTAGCAAGTATCTCCAGATAAAAGAAAACCCGGCTGCCGCAAGGGTCCCGCGCACCTGCATAGTCGGTGGCAAAGCCGCACCAGGTTATGACCGTGCAAAGCTCATCATTAGGTTCATCAATAATATTGCGAACATTATAAACAGCGATCCGGAAGTAAATGCACATTTGAGAGTTTTTTTTCTGCCTAACTATCGCGTTTCCCTTGCCGAAAAGCTTATACCTGCCGCGGATCTCTCTGAGCAGATTTCAACGGCCGGCAAGGAGGCTTCCGGAACCGGCAATATGAAGTTTGCTCTTAACGGGGCCGTCACTATCGGTACTCTGGATGGTGCTAACATAGAAATTCTTGAGGAAGTCGGCAAAGACAATATCTTTATCTTCGGACTTACTGCTGATGGGGTTATGGAACTCAAACAAAACGGTTATAATCCCAGGCAGTATATTGAAAAGTCTTCGCACCTCCAAAAAGTTATGCAGCTTATCGAAAGCGATTTTTTCTCAACCAGCGAGCCGGGACTGTTTCGTCCGGTTTATGATGATCTTGTCAACCGGGATGAGTATTGTCTGATGGCTGATTTTGACGCTTATGGTGCTGCTCAGGAAAACGTTGAAAAAGCCTACCTTGACAAAAAACGCTGGGCCCGTATGTCCATACTCAACGTTGCCCGGTGCGGCAAATTTTCAAGCGATCGCACAATCCGTGAATATGCAAAAGAAATATGGCAGGTCGGCGGAATAGACATTGCGCTTGATGATTAGTTGCCCTGCTGCTGATATTTCAATTTATTGTCTTCATAAAAACCCTCACCTCCCCGTAAAGCAGGATCTGCAAGGGGCATCTTTAAGCTGACCGCCTGTCCCGATTTATCGGGGCGTTGCGGGTGGTTGTTGTCTTGTACTGGCGAACATTGTAACGTACTATGGTTATAGCGTGGTGTCTTTGGAGAGGGCCTCATCTAAATGGTCAAAATAAATATCAAGTATCTTATCATTAAATCCCACTCCCTCACTGCTGGAGTCGATTTGATAGCCTTCAAGCTGCATCATCCATGAGTCTTTATGTTTTCCGAGAACGTCATGTTTCATATGCTCACCGGCAACAAACATGAGAGGAATAAATTTTATCTTACACCCTTTGCTCTTTTTCAGCTTTTTCCGGGTCGCATCCCAGGACGGTATACCTTCAACCATACAGAGAAAAACATTCTCGGGGTAGCGTTTTGCAATACACTGATCAAACAGCATATACATGGCCCCGGCTCCGCTATGGTGTGTCCCGTGTCCAACAAGCAGTGTTATCCATTCCGCGGGGTCGGGGATATGCGCAGACAGTGCTTTTAGGGCTCGATGGCAATCTATCTCGCTGCTTAAAAGCGGTTTGCCGACAGTTGCCGGTACAGGCGATCCCTGGACCGCATGCATTGTTTTTTCAAACTCAATGCCCGGCACTATATGTAAAGATTGAACAACGGCCCCTTTATAGCCGTTCTTTTTCAGATTTTTAAGGATTTGTTCAGGGCTATGCCAGGTTATATCCTTTTTTTTCATTTTCTTACGCAACAGTTTCGATGAAAAAGACCAGAAAATATCATGGTCAGGATAACGCTTCTGCAATGATTTTTCAAAATAAGTATACGTGTTGCGCGCACTGGTTGAAGTGCCGAAAGCTGTTAAAACAATTGCTTTATCCTTCACAGATACATCACTCCTGTTATGCCAAAAATTTATTTTTGTAAATTCCGGACAAATGCCCTATTTATTCAGTCTGCATAGTTTGATCAAAGAGAATGGACAAATAACTTTACAAAATGATTCCTGCTAATGCAACCTTTTTGTCTAAGCCTTTACTCAAGACCCATACAATGCAAAATGCCTGCAACATCAACATGTTCTTCTACAGTGTCAGCCAACCTGTTATAATTTTGTTCCTTATACTGCGCATAGGAAAATTGTGAAGCCTGCTCTAATCCATCATCCCCTCTTACCCATGCTATAAAACTACCCCGCAAAGCATCGTTATCAAAAAAACCGTGCATATAGGTCCCCCAGATTCTGCCGTCCTTCGCCGCAACACCCACGCGTTCTTTTTGTAATGATTCTGTAGTCAGAAATTGTATGTGGCCGTCATCAATAACCGTTGTGTGACCCATATGAATCTCATAGCCATCCACCTGAATGTGCGCAGTTTGGCCGGGAAGCATAACAAACCGCCTTACCCTCTCGGTCACTTTTTCTTTAGCCATCACCGATACAACCGGCAGCACTCCCAGTGCCGTCAGCTCCTGCCGGGTACCCTCTACTTTATGAGGATCCCTTATAGTTGTACCCAGCATTTGAAAGCCCCCGCAAATACCGACAATTCTGCCGCCACCCTGATAATAGGTTATAAGGTCTTCGTTAAAATTACGGTCAACAAGGAACTGGTAATCAAAAAAAACATTCTTGCTTCCAGGCAAGATAACTACATCATAGGCCCGAAGGTTATGCGGGCTTTCAAGATAATGCAGAACAAACCGGGGGTCGCATTCCAAAGGGTCAAAGTCGGTATAATTGGAAATATGAGGCAAGCGGATTATGCCCACCGTTATGCCGTTACCGATAAGTCCATTATGTTTTGTTCGTTTTTCCAGAGCAACAGAGTCCTCACCCGGCATATGTAAATTATTGAGATACGGCACGACACCCAATACCGGGTAGCCGGTTTTTTCTTTTACAAACTGCAGCCCATCCTCCAGCAGGGAAGCATCGCCCCGAAATTTATTTATAATAAACCCGATCAAGCGTTCCCGTTCTGTCTGTGCAAGCAGTTCAACGGTTCCAACAATAGAGGCAAAAACACCGCCCCGGTCAATATCTGCTACTAACAAAACCCTGGCATCAGCATATTCGGCCATGCTCATATTAACTATATCGTTCTCCTTCAAGTTCACTTCTACCGGACTGCCTGCACCCTCAAGAATAATCACCTCATAGCGGCCTGCCAGCCTGTCATAGCTTGCCGTCACTGCAGGCCACAGCCTTTTCTTCTCACGGTAGTACCTGGCCGCTTCCATATTCCCTGTAACTTTTCCGTGTACAATCACCTGGCTGCCCTTTTCAGATGTAGGTTTCAAAAGAATAGGATTCATATCAACATGCGGTTCGATACCGGCACATTCTGCCTGAACGATCTGGGCCCTTCCCATTTCTCTGCCGTCCGGTGTAGCCCCTGAATTAAGGGCCATATTCTGGGCTTTAAACGGTGCTACCTGCACTCCTCTGCGATGCAGAATCCTGCAAAATGAAGCTGCAAGTATGCTTTTACCGCTCTCTGATGCTGTCCCCAAAAACATTAAAGCCTTTGCCATATCACTCCATTAAAAACGTTAGACGTAATACATAAAGAGTTAAGCATAACTATTATTTTCAGAATCCATTTCTCTCAGCACTCAGCACTGTACACAGTTCACTGTTCACCGATCTTATATCCCCGGGGTGTAATCATCCATTGGTCAAAACGCTTTGTCTGACTGTTGCCGATAATGACTATGCATAGCATGTCAATCCTGTGATTGAGCAGTTCATTAAGCGTTGTTAAGATAACGGTTTGATCTTTGCGGAAGGCATTGCGTATTATTGAACACGGCGTATCAGGATGCCTGTGCTTCAAAAACGTTTCTCGAGCATACTCTATCTGGCTGGTTCTTTTTTTGCTTCTGGGATTATACAGGCAGGTTACAAAATCTGCTGCTGCTACCGCTGTAAGTCTTTTTTGGATTGTCTCCCATGGTGTTAGCAGGTCACTGAGTGAAATACAGGCAAAATCATGCATTATGGGGGCACCCACCAGGGCTGCGGCTGCAGCAAATGCCGGAATACCCGGAACAATCTCGATTGCATCATGCACATCAATACCCTTGCTGATGGCAATCTCTAAAGCCAGGCCTGCCATGCCGAAGATACCGGCATCTCCGCTTGATACTAAGGTAACTTTTTTACCTGTGAGGGCCTCCCGCAGAGCAGCCTCGCATCGTTCCGTCTCTTTACCCATGCCGCTTGATATGACCACTTTGCCTTCACAAATTGGTGCAATCAGATCAATATATGCCGAGTATCCGACGACAACGTCACATTCAATAAGAACCTGCCGAACATGGAAGGTCATTTCATCAAAGCTGCCCGGTCCTATACCGACAACAAAAAGTTTGCCTCTTTCATTATTCATCTCCTGTCTCTCCGCTGTTTTGAATAATCTCCTTTAGAGAAATTTCAGCAACTGCAACTGTCATATGTGTCAATTTGATTTTGCGCACCAGCAGCTTTCCTCCAAACGCGCCCAGCATTGCACAAGGCTCGGCAACTCCTTCTACACCCATAGCCTCCCTGACATAGGATGATCCCGGAGAAACAGTGCCGACACGACTGATCTCTTGTGCTGTGAAAACTTCCAGAGAGATATTGTTCTGGTTAGCATAGTCACAAAGTCCTTTTTCATCTTTTTTCGGGGCTATGGAACATATCTTGGCAATCGAAGACAGCGAAAGATCCATCTGCGCAAACACTTCTTCAATACCCCTTTTTATCTCTTGTGCAGAAATACCTTTATGACAGCCGATACCAACAGTAAGGTTGCGAGGATGAATACAAATGATCTTTTTATCAGTTTGAATTGAACATGCTGCTTTATGCGTAACAATTACACCTGCCGAGCAGCGAGATTTCATAAGATCCTCAATTGTGTCGAAAAAATAAATATTGGGATGGCCATGCATATCGCGAAAAAGACCCAGCTCTCTGGGATAAAAACCAACACTCTGATCTTCAAGAATCGCAGCCTGCACTTCTTTGATTCGGACTGGATTGTGTGGAACTGTTCCGGCGGTTAATGTCTTTATGATTACATCAATTGAGGGAAACCCCATAACATCACTCTCTGTTGTTATAACCGGATTACCGCCGGTTATATGGGTAAGCTTTTCAGCCAGTTCATTTGCTCCCCCCCAGTGACCCGCAAGCAAACTTATTATATTCCGACCTGCATCATCCATAGTTACAACTGCCGGATCCTCCCATTTTGAAGTCAACAAAGGGGCAATAGCTCTCACGGCAATACCTGTTGCCATAATCAATATTATCCTTTTATACTGTTTAAAAAGCTGCTCTATCTCATGCATAGCATCCCTGTAAAAGGAAACACGCGGTTCCTGTACCTCTTCCCGGAATTTGGCAGGAAGAAAAAGCACGGCATCATCTATAGCGCCTAAAATCTTTCTACCGGTATGCCACCCTCTTCGTGTTATAGCAACAACCGCCATTCCTTCCCGCACATTTTTTCGGGCAACTCGATAGCCATGGCTAAAATCAGGGGCATACAACTTTGAGGGTTCTGCAACTCTGCGGCCGACTGCTTCCCCGACCAGAATTAATGCTTGTCGTTTGATACCTTCCTCCATAACCTTGGCTGCTATGGTTGCAAGAGTCCCCTTAACGCACTTTTCATCAGGCCAGCTGGCCCTGTAAACTACCACAACCGGCGTTTCTGAAGGGTACCCTCCGGCCATGAGATCTTTTACCGTTTCCTCAATCATGCCGATACTGAGGAATATAGCCATTGAGGCTTGATGACCGGCAAGAGATGATAGTGATTCTTTCTCAGGCACAGGTGTTCTGCCTGTCCTTCTGGTAAGTATCAATGTCTGTGTTACTTCAGGCAGTGTATATTCTATTGCACACGATGCAGCAGCAGCAAAAACAGAACTCACGCCGGGAATAACCTCGCAGGGTATATTCTCTTTTTCCAGGATCGTGATCTGTTCAGCAATTGCACCGTACATGGAAGGGTCTCCGCTGTGTATACGGGCAACCGTCAGATCCTGTCGCGCGGCGGTAATTATTTCACTAGCAATTTCTTGAAGATTACGCGATGCGCTGTTTACCAGCCGGGCACCTTTTAGTGCATAGGACAGAATCTTTTTATTAACCAGAGAGCCGGCATACACAATCACATCCGCTCGGGCTATAATCTCTTTGGCCTTAATGGTCAACAGCTCAGGGTCTCCGGGACCGGCACCGATAAAATATACTTTCCCCGTCATATATTTCTCTTAAAAAATTTTGGTTTATATTTACTTAAGGTTAAAAGGTCAATAGGTCGATGGAATTTTTTATGTCTTTTTACCTATTCGCCTTTGCGTCTCTTCACCTTTTTACCTTTTGTAGCATGCACAATAAAAACCGGATTCTCTGCCCGGTACATTTCCGGCTTAGCACCTGAAGCCAGGTGGGACAGCTGCACTGAGGTTATATCATAAGGCCAGTGCCACCTTTTAAAAACCTTCTGCAGGATAGTCATGGTCTCCAAGGTAACACAATTGATGACTATGTGGCCGTCATCGTCCATCTGTTTTTTCACTGTGTGAAGAATCTCATTAAGCCGTCCCCCGGACCCCCCAATAAATATTCTGTCAGGCCGCGGCAGCCCCTGTAGTGCTTCGGGTGCAGTTCCCTTAATAGTCTTTACAGTGGGAACTTTAAATTTTTGCACATTCTTTTGGAGTTCCTTGAATCGAGCCTGTTGTTCTTCAATAGCATATACCTGCACTGACCGATACAGGTTAGCAGCCTCAACAGCAAGCGACCCGCTTCCTGCACCAATATCCCAGAGGACAAGATCACGCTTGAGGCACAACCGGGCAAGTGCCATAACCCTGATATCTCTTTTAGTGATCATACCGCGTTGATGATAAAATTCGTGATCGGGTATGCCGACAGGATGCACCTCTGTTTGCTGTTTTTTTTGTATAACCATCATTACTTGTGCAGTTGAAGATAATTTTTGAAATCTTTTCAGGGGCCCCTTAAGAATCTTTTCATGAACGCTCCCAAGGCTATCAAAAATCCAGCAATTGCACAATCCAAGACTGCCGTCTTTGGTGATGAGATACTGTGAAACTTTTGCAGGTGAATTTTTGTCATCACAATAGATAATAAATTTACCTTTGCCGTGAATTATGTCGTCAAGAAGGTACATTTCCCTGCCATGAACACTGATAAAGGTTGCATCATGCCACGATTCTTTGATCCGCGCAAAAGCCTGTTGGAAAGCTGTCGTGTTGGGGATAACAGTTATGGTGTGCTTTTTAAACATGGTATAAAACAGTGCAGCGATACCGAAGAAATTCGGGTCCCCTGAGGCAAGCACTGCGACCCGTTCCCCTCGCAGCTGCCTTTTAAGCTTTTTAATAATCTCCGTGGCATTCTTCGTTAATTCTATCTTTTTCGCGGGATGCTCAGAAAAAAAACCCAGCTGTCTTCTCCCGCCGATAAGCATATCGGCGTCCTCAATGGCCCGCATGGACTTCGGTGAAATATCATCCCGGCAAATACCGGTTCCGATAATCGTAATGTTACTTTTCATATCCTGATACCATTTTTTATATTTGTAATTGGTAATCAGATCCATAATCTAGCATCCGGCACCAAGCATCCATCAACCAAAACCTATTCACTGTTTACTGTTTACTGTTTACTATTATAAAGAATTTCATTAGTGTATGCCAGTATAAGCACTTCAGCAGATACTTGGCCGTTAGTCTCACTATGTATGCGTTTGATAGCACGCATTGACAGCTGTGAACACAGTCGTTTTATTTGATCTGCAGGCATAAGGCTGAAAGCATGCCGGACAGTATTTGCACGGCTGATCGCGTTAACCTGCGTACGGCTTATGCTGGCCTGCTGTGCAATATCAGCAAGCATAGCCAGATCAATAGATGATTTGCTGTAATGGGTGCATGCAGCACCACTGGCAATTTTCAGAAGCTTTCCAGGGAAACAGGCCAGAATTATTTTTTTTATATCATGCCTGACAGCCTCCTTTACCGCAAAAGAAAAATAATCTGCTATTAAGATAAATCCGGGTTCCGCAATTTCAGCAAACACCTTTTTGGCAACCTGTTCGCTGCTCTTACCGGTTGAAAAAACAATTGTCTCAAGTCCCATGGCACGGGCAACATCAAGGGCACATACGATTGACTCACGATATGCTGTATGGGAATACGGCACAACCAGCCCTGTGGTGCCAAGAATAGATATCCCGCCTACAATACCCAGTCGGGGATTGAGTGTCTTTTCAGCAAGCTCTCTGCCCCGGGCAACACTTATAATCACTTCAGCGCCCTGCCCGTGAGGAAGAATATCTTCAAGTGCAGTCCGAATCATGGTTCTCGGCACAGGGTTAATAGCCGCTTCTCCCGGAGGTACTGCAAGGCCCGGTCGTGTCACCACTCCTACGCCGGCACCTCCCTTGATGATGATCATTTTCCCGGACAGCAACTTTACCGTGGCGCTGATAACCGTACCATTGGTTATGTCGGGATCATCACCGGCATCCTTTACAACCCTGCATATCCCGCTATCATCCGTGCGGCTGCTCTGCTCGGGAACAATACAGGCTATATCACCGCAGGGAAGCTGGACCGTGATTTTGCCTGTTTCTCCGCCCAGCAAACACAGCAGTGCCCCCCTAGCCGCCACGGCTGCACAGGTTCCCGTAGTATAGCCGGTTCGCAGTGTTTGTCTTTTTTTCATTACACAGGCTGTATGTTTTTTTTTAAAATAATCATGGAAAGATATTCAGGCTCATCAGGCAGCTGCTGCATATCCCGAATAATTTCTTCACTGTGTAACCCGCACCGTTTTATGTAGATACACTGGTCAAAAAGTCCTTTTGTACGCAACAGCTCTAAAAGCCGTTGCCGTTCCCTGTATGTCTTTAAAAAAACCACTGTGTCTGAAGCATCAATCACCGCTTCGATTCGTTCCAGGCTATCGTATGTTGACACTACAGACAATACTTCATTGCCCTCCGCCAAATTACATGCAGCGCGTGCCGCCCCGTATACATAAGAACTTATACCCGGTATTATTTCTACATCAACTTCAGGGGCAGCCTGGCGCATCACTTGCAGAATATACCAGGCGGTACTGTACGTACTGGGATCACCGAGGGTCAGCAAAGCCGCATCATCGCCCCTGCGCAAAACACGCTCAATATGCCTCTGGTTTTCGCGGTAGTATGTATGCAGTGCGATTTTGTCCTTAAGCATGGGAAAAGTAAGCTGGCAAATTTCAGCACGTGATCCAATGTGGTGCTGTGCAATCTTATAAGCGATACTGTCCCGACCCTGTTTTGATACAGGAATAAAAACATACTTAATATCCCTGAGTACCTGTGCAGCTTTAACCGTTATAAGCCCAGAATCACCAGGCCCAACTCCTATTATAAACAGTTTTCCATTCATATCATCTGCTTTCTGCACACCTGCTCAATGCATTAAGCGCTGCAGCCGTTGCCGGGGTGCCGCCTTTCCTGCCCAGGTTGGTAATGCAGGAAAGGCCGGATCCGAACAGGTGCTCCTTGGACTCCAGAGCGCCGACAAAACCTACCGGCAGGCCGATAATAAGATCAGGTTTTATTATTTTCTTTTTACTAAGAGATAAGGCTTCCTGCAAAGCGGTAGGTGCATTACCGATAGCTATAATACCACTTTGCAGAAAAGGTATTGCTTTTCTTAAAGCAAGCACCGATCTGGTTTCACCGGTTTTTTTACTCTCCTCTCTTATCTCCTCATCTGCTATATAACACAGTACCCTACATTTCCATCTTTTATGCAGTGCAGCAGTAACAGCAGCAGCCAGCATGGCCGTGTCAGTATAAACAGGACAGCCCTGTCGTAAAGCATTTATTCCGTTACTTACAGCATTATTATGAAATCTGACTGTTTTTATGTATTCAAAGTCCGCTGTAGCATGGATTATCCTTCTGACTATCTGCCACTCCTGTTCCGGGAACGGGTGGGCACCCGCTTCTTTGTCGATAATCCTCATAGACTCAGCTTCAATTTCACGTGGTGTTAAATGTTTCATAGAATCATTCCTTTTGCTTATAATCGCATTATAAAGAGTGCCGCCACCAAACTACAAATTGTTTGCAAGAATATGCATTCCTGTAAAAAAAACAAGGCTGCAGCCTGATACAAGCCACATCAGGCATACTGCACGTAGAATATCTTCCGTTTCATTCTCTCTCTCTTTGTTTCCAAGGCATGGTTTGGGTGATGAAATCCCTTCATAGCAACACTCTCCACCAAGCTGTATCCCCAGCGCTCCGGCAAAGCAGGCTTCCGGATATCCTGCATTTGGACTTGGTGACTTGGCACCATCCCTTAATCCTGTTGTAACTATTTTAAGCATCCGTGACGGACGCAAAAAAACTGCTGCTACAGGGACTACAAACAGAGTAAGCCGTGCCGGGATATAATTTGCAAGATCATCAAGGCGGGCTGAAAACCATCCGAGGTGAAGATATTGTTCATTTTTGTATCCAATCATTGAATCAAGTGTATTAACCGCCTTATAGGCCATTGCAAGAGGCGCACCTCCTAAAAATGCGTAGAAAAGCGGTGATATAATACCATCCACCGTATTTTCACTTACTGACTCTACTGTTGCACGAACAATTGCACTCTGGTCCAGCTCTGCAGTGTCCCGACCGACAATACATGCCAGGGCCTTCCGTGCGGCCGTCATATCACCACGGCGCAGCTTTTTTAAAATCCGTAGCGCCGCACTCCCCAGCGACCTGGTTGAAAGGCATGTATATATAATAACAGCCGATATACCAGCCTCCACCACAGGATGCAGAGCCCCGGCCAGTTTAACCAGAACAAGGGTGCCTGCAAAGGCTGCAGCAGGAACACACAGCCCTATAAAAATCCCGGCTGCTTTTTTATGTATACTATATCGTAGAACCCATGATTCAATGGCCTGGATACATTTCCCGATGAGACGTACCGGATGCGGCATAGACTCGGGATCCCCGATAATCACGTCCAGAATCCAGGCGCATAGTATAATAAAAGGCTGTTGTATAAGTAAGCTTTTCAAGGAAAAAATTGTTTTTTTAAGTTAATATACTATATAATGACATCTAGTACTTGTGGACAATTAACATTGTCAATAAAAAACTGGATACAACCTATGAAAGACATTTTTAACTCAGCACTGTTTGCTATTCAGTTTTTAACAAGAATCCCGGTTCCGTTCTCTCGAAAACCGCAAGAAGCAACAGCCCGAAAAGCATTAATGCTTTTTCCCCTTGTAGGATGGGTGCTGGGAGCAGTGCTTTTATGTCTGTATCTGCTTATCCAGGCAGCAGGCGCGTGCAGTGCCCTTATTACAGCAGTGCTTATTGTCATAGCCGAAACCGTGCTGACCGGCGCATTTCATCTTGACGGGCTTGCGGACACCTTCGATGCTTTTTTGAGCTCTAATACCAGCCGGGAACAAAAACTGGATATTATGAAAGACAGCCGCATTGGTGTAATGGGTGCCTCAGCCCTGGTGCTTTGCCTGATTTTTAAAATCGTACTGCTGGAAAGGCTTCTCAGCATCAATATGTCTCTCGCAGTATGTATCTACCCTGTAATCGGACGTTGGACCCAGGTGGCATTTTATGTCTTCAGTCCGTACATTCGCGAAGAAGGTCTTGGTCGTATCTTCTCACAAACTGCAGACCAGAAAACCCTAATTGCCGGCACCCTGTGGTTGCTGCCGTGTTTTGTATTGCTTCCCATTTTGTTTCCGCTTATCCTCGTGGTAATTTTTTTCTACGGCTACCGCACCTATGTCCATAAACAAATTAATGGGATAACCGGAGATGTACTCGGATCAGCTACGGTACTGTCTGAATGTGTCTTTCTCCTGGCCCTTATATTAATCACGAAGTACTAATCAGGAAGTTACTTCTTCGGGCTCTTCTCAAGATCATCCTTGAAAAACACATTGACATTCTCCATGGCACAGAATGAACCGCACATAGTGCATGATTTTTCCTGCTGCGGCCTCCGGCTGTCCCTGATTGCACGGGCCGTATCACTGTACATAGCAAGTTCAAACTGCTCCTCCCACTTCAGATCCCTGCGTGCTTTTGAAATATCACGATCCCTGTCGCGCCGGCCGTATTTAACCATATCACCTATATATACGGCTATTTTTGCCATGCGCACTCCTTCGCGCACATCGTTCTCATCAGGAAGGGCCAGGTGTTCTGCCGGGGTAATGTAGCAGACAAGATCTGCGCCGTACCTGGCCGAATTTGCGGCACCTATCGCTGCAGTAAGATGGTCATACCCTGGTGCTACATCGGTTGTCAATGGACCAAGCACATAATAGGGTGCATCACCGCTCATTTTTTTCTGCAGCTGAATATTCTGTTCAATCTCATCAAGGGGGACATGGCCCGGACCCTCCACCATGGTCTGGCAGCCCATTTCTCTGCCGATTTCAGCAAGCTCACAATTAATAACAAGCTCCTGGATCATGGCACGGTCACTGGAGTCATGGATTGCACCTGCCCGCATGCCGTTTCCAAGGCTCAACACAACATCATATTTTTTAAGAATCTCAACCACTCTGTCAAATTTTTCATATAAGGGGTTGTCTTTTCTATTGTTTATCATCCAGCGTACCATGTGGGCGCCGCCTTTTGAGACCAGCCCTCCGTAGCGATAGCCCTGTTTTTTCAGCCGCTCAATGGTTAAAAGATTTATACCGCAATGAACAGCCATAAATGCAATCCCGTCAGCACACTGGCGTTCAATCAGGTCAAAAAGAAACTCTTCATCAAGCTTGTCCGGATCTTTATGCTTCCGCTTCATCTCACAAAAGGCTTGATATAAGGGAACATTACCCACGGGCACATCAATACTCTCGATGACCCTCTGCCGGATCCTGTCAAGATCTCCGCCAACGCTCAGTTCCATCAGCGTATCAGCCCCGTTTTCCTGAGCAATCCGGGCTTTTCTGATTTCAAGTTCCTCATCAACAATATCAGAAGAGGTTCCAATACTTGCATTGACTTTTGTCCTTAAGCCTTTACCAACCCCGGCAGGAACTGATCCATTCTGATGATCTTTAATAATTACGATTTGACCCTTTGCAATTCTATCGCGGAGCAACTCGGCAGAAATGTCTTCCTTGTCTGCAACCTCCTGCATTATGGGTGTGATTTCACCTTTGCGGGCATATTCAATTTGCGTTATCATGCTAACTCCCTTTGTATTTGGTATTTAGTGTTTTGTGTTTGGTATATTTTCAGTAAAGAGTGCTGAGTAACGAGTATCCCCATAATTTCTCAGCATTCATTAATCATTACTATTCACTGTTTACTGTTTATTCACATTCCCCTTCTGTCACATCTGCCTCATCAAATGTCAGCATCTCTGTCAGAATTCTAACACCTGCCTCAACCAGGGAAATACCAAGCGCTGCCCCGGTTCCCTCACCCAGCCGCAGATTGAGATTAAACAGAGGTTGCAGTCCCATGTGCTCCAGCATTATTTTATGACCCTTTTCAACTGAAAGATGTGCTGCAATAAGATACTGCCCGATCACTCTGTTCATTTCATAGGCAATAAGCGCTCCTGCTGTTGAAATGAATCCATCGACAACAACAGGAATCTTTTCGGCTGCTGCGCCAATAATAAGTCCGGCAATACCGGCAATCTCAAACCCGCCAACCTTAGCGAGCACATCGATAGGATCATCTCCCACGTGGTTGTGGAGAGATAGTGCTTTGGTAATAGTTTCAATTTTTGCCTGCAGGGCTTCAGCGCTTATACCGGTTCCTCTGCTGGTAACCTCAGCAGGATGCAGACCGGACACTGCAGCAATAATTGCACTGCTCGGCGTGGTATTACCAATACCCATATCACCGGTACCGATAATATCAACCCCGTCACGGGCTGCTTCACGGGCCAGATCAATACCTACCTGGATAGCTTTGAGTGCCTCGTCACGTGTCATAGCCGGCTCTTTTGTCATATTCCTGGTACCTCGTGCAATTTTTCTGATCACGAGCCCATCCAAAGCTGAGAATTCATAATCAACACCAATATCAACAACCAGGACCTCTGCCCCGACATGCCGTGCCAAAACATTAATACCGGCACCTCCGCGTATGAAATTAAATACCATCTGACGGGTTACCTCACGGGGAAATGCACTGACCCCTTCTTCAGCAACCCCATGGTCGGCAGCGAAGGTAAATATCCTCTTTTTTCTGACTGTAGGCATAAGATCTTGACAAATTGCTGCATACTGCTTGCCTAAGTCCATAAGCCGTCCCAGGCTGCCCCGTGGAATTGCCAGAGAATCAAGCCGCTCCTGGGCTTTGTTGAGATAGTCTTCATCAAGAGGGTATATTATTTGTAAAATAGTATCTAATTTCATATAATTAAAAAATATATATAATGTAATTTATGAAGCAGACATTACATGGGGATTAGTTCGCTGTTTTCTTTTTGTGCCCCCACACAATTGCTGTACCGCCAAGCACATCCGCATGTTTAATCTGCCCAATTCCGGCTGACTGCATCCATCCTGCAACATCGCTGCGTTCATGACAGCGCCCCTGGGGGGTGCCGACAAACATGGTCATGTCAAACAGTGCTACAGCCAGTGCATCACCATGACCAAAGATATAGTCATGTATTATCAGTGTGCCCTGTGGTGCCAGCCTTTTAACGGCCTTCCTGATAATCTTTTTGCAGTCTGAGCGGTTATACACGTGCAGCAGGTTCGAAATCAGCACAAGGTCAAAAGGGCCCTGCGGCAATACATCATGGACACATTCCCCGGCAACTGCTGTTATGCGCTTGTGCATCCCGCTCATTGCAATATACGGGCGTGCATGTGCTATAACAGGCTCAAGATCATACACGGTACTGTGCAATTTCCTGTTGGCCCGTGCAAAACTAACGGAATACGTACCTATACCGCCACCAATATCAAGCATTGTACCACACTGCCCGATAGCAACCTTTGTCAGCATAAGCTCACTTTTGATACGTCCCAGAGCATCCATGGCACGCAGAAATAATTTTAGCTGGCCATGATAGTCTTTAAGCCTTTTAGAGGAAGGCGGAACCATGCTATCGGTCTTAAGCGCTTTTTCCAGATGTGACCATTGGTCCGACAGGCTTTCACAATGCCTCAGCACATCCCCCAGGTAGTATTGAGCTGTTGTACATAAATATCTGTTTGCAATAGGAGTATTCCGGTAGCCTCTTGCCGTTTTTTTCAGGAGCTTCATACTGACAAGAACTCTTAGAATACGCAGCAGAGCCTGCCGTGAAACAGCAAGCCTTCTGGCTAACACGGTTGCTGACAGATCCTTGCGTTCCAGTTCATCAAAAAGTCCCAGTTTCACAGACCCGCATAAAACCCGCCCAGCCTGGTATGAGATCCCCAGGGTTAAAAGCGCTTCAACATCATGACTGACAAACCTGCTTTTCAAAAATTAATCCTTCTATATACTGTAATGATTCTTCCTGAAGCCTGCTCTGTTCATGAGAATTGAGACTTATCGCTTTGCACTCAAGCTTGCGTAAAACATCATCAAACAGCGCTACGAGAAATGTATTAACTTTGGCTGATGTATCGTTTTCCTGTTTTTGCCAGCAAATGGGGGACTGGCTGCTTTCCGTTAATTTCAACACGTGCCGGCAGACTGTAGACATAAGGTCCGCCAGGAAATTCACTGAACTCTCAGTAAAGCAATAGCCGCCCTCATACTCCAACATATCCTTTTCAGCAAGACGCCCCTGAGCGTCCAGCCGTTTAAAATTCTGCATAGCCCTGAGTATTATTTCACGGTGGTAGAGCACATTGGCTGTAGTATGCAGCTTGTCGAGCAGGTTATGTGCCTTTAGAAATTCAAAGTTTGTCCTTATATCACTAAGCGAAGCATCGGGCTCAAACATAATAAATCCCGGTGTTAACGCTATACCATAGTTCTGTAGAATCTTAACTGCGTGTTCGCTTCTGGGAGACGTGATACCTTTATTCATTCGGCCAAGTGATATTCGTGAGGCACTTTCAATACCGATGAAAACATCTTTAAGGCCTGCATGTGCCAGACATGATATGGTTTCTGCGTCGATGTCATTGCTTCTGCACTCAAAACCGAATGCAATTGCGAGATCTTTTATCCTGTCGGCAATCTCCAGTACCCGCGCATGTCCTTGCCGCCCTTTTCCAAAAAAATTTGCATCCAGAAAATAGACATACTTCCTGTTCAGCCGGGGCAATAAAAGTTTTATTTCCTTAACAATGTTTTCGGGTGAACGCCCCCGCCACGATGAGGCCGTGCCGTAAAAAGGATTAATACAGCAAAAGGAGCAGTTGCCGTAGCAGCCCCTGCTCCCCAGCACGGTGCCTCCCAGCATTGAAAGTGAAAGATTACTTCTGACCGGAAAGGGGAGCCTGTCAAGCGGGTCTATCAGCACCCTTGATTTGTTTATGTAAACAGAGCCGTTGTCGTTATAGGCGGTTCCGGCGATATTTGCACAACACAAGCACCCCTTTTGTTGATATGTACGCACAATGTCATAGAAGGTCTCTTCCGGTTCACCGAGAATAACCGCATCAATAAAAGGATAGAGGCTGAAAATATGTTTGTAGGCAAAAGAGGGGAAAACACCGTAAAGGAGCAGGGGTACAGCAGGCTTAAGCTCTTTCAATTTCTGTAACATCGAAAAAAGCTCTGGCGTATGTTCCCAGAAATAAACTGTGTGAATTCCCAGAACATCAAAATCCATCTCAGAGAGTTTTTGAAAACTCTCTGCAAACGATTCATCAGAAAGGTAAGCATCATATATGTCTGCTGCAAAACCATTCTGCTTGAGTACGGCAGCAACATAGCCGCTCATCAGGCAGGCAGACAGGGGTGCATTTGCAACATCATTATAGTGCGCATCTGAAGCAATACGAGGATGTTCGAAAAGTAGTGTTTTTACATTCATAAGTGTAAAAAAGTAAAAAAGCTGCAAGCGCTCATGCATTCACACGGCAACCGATCAAAAAAAAACCTTTCAAACCTGTTTGGCTTGAAAGGCTGCACCCAGCTTACTTAGTCCTTCCTAATCACCACGTTTGTACCCCGCAAAGTGGCCGTAACGCATAAGGCAGGTCTTCTGACTCTCGGATCGTTCTACTGTCTGCGCCTTCCCGACCGGCTTAAACCGGTCAGTGGCTCTTTGCAGCATTCGTCCCCGATTACAGCGGCGGGACCGCTCCTGATTTACACAGGATTCCCTTTTAAGCCTACTCAGCACCTTTATTTGTATTTTTATAGGTAATATAATGTGATTTGTCAACAAAAAACACCCTGTCTCTTCTGGCAGCAATAGTGTATATACGGCATCGTCTCCTTGTATTGACATACAAGCGACTTTGCTCTATACTTTTTTCATCCTGATGCCGTGGTGGAGTCTGTATCAAACAACCGCAGATAAACATGATTTCCTGCGCTAACATAACCTTTAGTAACGGATGTGCCCATAGTCTTTAGAGATAGATGCGATGCCTTTAAAAATGTTGCTCAGGTTCAAACCACAAAGAAAATTATTGAGTATCTGTGTTATATTTCTTGTTACACTTCTTTTTATTCTCAGTGTTGAGGGTTTATTTTACATCCTCAACAGGCTTTCATCAGACAATACTACCCGTGAGTGGAGCATCGATGAGGGATTCTTCCAATTCAGTGAAACCATGGGATATAAGCCCCCACCGGAATGTCAAGCAACAGCTATTCATAAGGTTAACGGTACTCTGGTATACAAAGCTACCTATACAATAGATGAATACAGCCGAAGAGTAACGCCGACAGACCCCGGCAGCATGCAAGACCGGTTTATACTTTTTTTCGGAGGATCGTTTACCTTTGGCGAAGGAGTTGCCGGCACTGAGACCTTACCTTTTTTCTGTGCACAATTTGCACCACGCTACCGACCATATAATTATGGGTTCTTAGGGTACGGCCCGCAGCAAATGCTTGAACACCTGAAAAAAGAGTCCATAACTGATGAGGTAACAGAGGATTCCGGTATTGCAGTCTATACGTTTATCGATAGTCACATTAAACGGGCCGTAGGGTCAATGCACGTATATAGCGGCTGGGGCGACAACATGCCCTACTATGATCTTGCAGCAGGCAACCTGCTTGTCAGAAAAGGCTCCTTTCGCAAAGACCGGCCGGTAGTATCGCTGCTCTATACCCTCTTAAGCAAAAGTCAGGTTGTTCGATACCTCCACCTGGACTTTCCAAAAATCAGAGCATACCACTTCAGGCTCACTGCCAAAATAATTGAGGCGTCTCGCGATATATTCAAGGAAAAGTTTAATAGTGATGACTTTTATGTCATTATCTATCCCGGTTCCTATTATGGAAGAACGCTGGCAGGATATCTCAAGAAAGCCGGCATTAAATATGTTGATTGCAAATCAACGCTCAATCCGAATGACCCGGAGTTTTATATTGATGAACACAGGCACCCCAGCGCAAAGGCCTACAGAATTATGGCCGAAAAACTCACTGCAGAAATCGGAATACATGAACCCCCCTCAGCCCACTAAACGAAATACCCTTTTATTTTTTCTCCTGATTATTTAATCTTTTGGGGAATACCTGCAACCATAAAATAAACTGTTTTTGCAACAGCAGCAATGTCCCTATTTATCTTTCCAAGAAGCGTCTGGTAATCACGTGAAAGATCATCAGCAGGCATGATTCCCATAGATACTTCATTGGTAACGACAATAATTTTCGCCGGCACTTTTTGTAAAACTTCAATAAGTTTTTTATACTCACTAAGGATGGCTTCCCTCTGCATAGCATACATAGTCATCAGATTTGAGACCCAGAGGGTTAGACAGTCAATAAGTATAACATCAAAATCTGTTGTCTTGTTTTCAAGCACATCAGCAACTTCCCGGGGCTCCTCAAAAGTCATCCACCGGTCTGCACGCTCCTGCTGGTGTAAAAGAATTTTTTGTTCCATTTCTTTATCACCCGCAATTGCCGTAGCAATAAAAGCCCGGTCTACCTCCTTTTCCTCCCCCAGTTTAAGTGCCCAGGAACTTTTCCCGCTCTTGACCCCGCCGGTAATTAAAATAATCTCATTATCATGGATGTTTTTCCCCATTTTAGTCACTGCACCTCTACAAGATTTCCAGCTTCATCATAAGTCCTTCTGCTTACCCGTTGTCTCTTTGAATATACCTCTACGTAGTGAATTTTACCGTTTGGATAATATCTTTTGGTTATACCCTCGCGTTTACCGTTTTTAAAATCGGCTTCTTCCATCAATACACCGTTTTCATAATACATCCTGATTGTACCGTCTTCTTTTCCATTGCGTATCAATTTCATTTTCTTTAGTTTGCCGCTTTTATAATACAGTTTGCTGCGGCCCTCCTGCCGGCCTTTGGTAAAATGAATCTCTTCTTGCAGCTCACCGTTTTCATAATATATGTTAAACAGTTCGCCTGCACCGGTGTCGGATTTCTTTTTTTCTTTTTTCAGTCTGCCGCTTTGAAAATACTCTCTGTAGATCCCCGGCTGTTTGTCATTGCTAAAATGACGCTCACTTTTTAGTTTCCCGTTTGGATAGTATTCCTTCCACATCCCGTGTTTTTTGCCGTTTAAATAGTTTTCCTCTTTCTTCAGCCTTCCGGTTTTATAATATCTTTTAGTCCTGCCATCCAACTTACCGTCTCTGTAGTGGTATAATGCTAATACGGTACCGTTTTCAAAATATTCCTTACTCAAACCGTCAAGATTTCCGTTCTTATAATTAAAGGCCCCCCGCAATTGTCCGCTCTCATAATATCCCCTGCTCATACCGTTAAGCTGCCCGTTTATATAATTATATTCCGCCTTCAGTCTACCGCTGGGAAAAAACTCCTTTTTGACATCCGCCCAACAAGAAACTGCTGAAAAAAAAAGTAATGCCACCCAGGATACGATTACGATTTTTTTTATATCCACAGTTCTCTCTCCTTCACAACCCGCAGCACTATGCTTCCATGTATGCAAAAAGAGAAGTTCCTTTACGCAAGAGCATCTGTTCAAGTTTTGCAACAGGGCATCCAACAACATTATAGTAGCAGCCCCGAATGCCCTCCACAATAATTGCCCCTTCCCCCTGAATAGCATAGGCGCCCGCCTTATCCAGCGGATTGATCCGGGACAAATAGAAATGTATTTCTGCATCTGTAAGGTCCCTGAAGGTTACAAGGGTTTTTTCATAATCGGTTATAATACTGTCGTCCTCTGTATCGACAAGGGCCATACCGGTATACACTGCATGGGTTTTACCTTTGAGCATCTGCATAAAAGTGAATGCCTCCCCGTATGTAGCCGGTTTTCCCAGCACCTTGTCGCGATACACAACAACCGTATCCGCACCGATAATCAGCGCATTAGAACGCTGTATTGAAACATTCAAAGCTTTTCCGCGTGCATTTGCTTTAACATATGCAGCAGGGGACATGTTCTTTTTAGGTGCGGGTTCCTTGAAAGCACTGGTTTGGGCCGTAAAACTGATTCCCAGCCGGGTAAGCATTTGTTTGCGCCGCGGTGATGCAGAGGCAAGGATTAATTTTTTCATTATGTCAGAAGTATTTTGTATTTGGTGTCTCGTAAGTAGCGAGTTCCGAGTGCTATGCAACGAGTATCCCTATAATTTCTCAACGCTCAGCACCCATTACTCAGCACTGTCTGGCTAGCGGTTTTCAGTAAAAATTAATTATTTTTTTAAAATGTAAACAATATATTTTTGTGATATACAGTTCTCAAACAGTACAGATATATCAAACCGATGTATTACAATACATCCTGAGATCCTATGAAGATAGTAAATAATATACCATTTGGGCCGGATGGACAAGAAGTGTTTGAAAAAATAATAGCTATCTGGCCGCCCATAATCAGAGATCGCAAAAAAGAAAAAATCATTTATATATTGTCACTGCTGATGCAGACACGCAAACTAAAAACCGTAGACAAAAACCTGGTTATTGAAGCCACACGTCTGGTCGTTCCCAAATCCTATGACCCCATCTTTCATATGATAGAAGATATGGATATGTTTGTGAAAAAAATGCTTGATCCGTTCAAAGATATCAAGGCCTATAACAAAATACCTGTACAGGTCAAGCGCTGGCAGAGACCTCCCCGGAAAAAAACTGCAACATCAACGACACAGAAACAGGTTATTGCCTTTTGTGCAAGCCCGAGGAAAAACGGTAACACCGACCTTCTGATAGAGGAAGCGTTAAAAGGTGCTGAAGCTGCCGGAGCACAGACTGAGAAAATAATGCTGAACAGAATTAATATGGAATATTGCATAGGGTGCCGGAAATGCAAGGAACCCGGCTTTGAGCAAATCTATATTATTAAAGATGACATGACAGAAATCTACCGCAAGATTATTGATGCCCGGGGGATTATTGTAGGGTTTCCCATCTATACCGGCAGGGAATGTGCACAGCTTTCCACATTCCTCGATAGATGGGATGGTTTTGAACGCTATCTGCTGCAGGGCTGTCTGAAGCCGGGACGCATTGCCATGGTTATCGGCACCTGGGGATATCCCTACAGTGATACCTATGATCATGTTATTGAAAATATTATTTCTGTGCTGCATCTGCATAAAGTTGAAACCGTGGAAGCACTGTCGGCCTGCGGATTTGAAGGTATCCTGCACGGTCTGGGACCAAACCGCAGGGGCGTTTTAGCACAACATCCCAGACAGCTAAAAAAAGCCTATGAGGCTGGTAAAGCTTTTGTGGAGTGTATGTAAGGGCAATGTTAATTGAATAAAATCCGATAGCAACTGCATATCTGTAAAAACTATCCTGCAATGGAGAGCTTACTATGGTGGAAAAAAGAAAAATTAAAAGAAGACATTTGATCTACTACCTGAAAGTACTTGAAACAAAGACAAACGAAGTACTTGGATATCTGGTAGATATCACAACACAAGGTATAATGATAATGAGTGAAGAACCTATTGAGGTTGACAAGACTTTTCACCTGAAAATGCTTGTACAATCAGAAATGAGTAACAAGGAATATCTGCAATTTGATGCTACCAGTAAATGGTGCCGGAAAAGCATTAATTCTGATTTTTATGATTCGGGATTTGAACTGCTGAATATGCCCACTGATGATTTCAAAAAAATTGAGGAAATCATAGAAGAACTGGGGTTTAGAGACCGGTAATGTAACTGCCCGGACTTCACTTGTTTTTTAAAACCCGGTCCACCACCGGCACAGCAACCTGCCCCTGACTAAATTTTCGGGTTGTATATTTCTCTATCAATGGCGACAGGGCATTCATAAGCAGTATCGCATAACAGACCCCTTCGGGATAACCGCCATATTGCCGTATAAGAATTGTTATAATGCCTGCCCCGCACCCAAAGACTAATCGGCCTGATTTTGTCACCGGGCTGGTTACCACATCTGTTGCCATATAAAAAGCCCCCAGCAGCAGCCCCCCCGCAAACAAATGAAAGACCGGATCCTGGCCGAGCACAAGGGCAAGCACAAAGATTGTCCCTATATAGGAAAAAGGAATATGCCAGGTGATAGTGCCTTTATATAAAAGGTAAGCAGCACCGATAAGAATTGCTACAGCCGATGTTTCACCGATACATCCGCCAACATTGCCGGCAATCAAATCAACAAGGGGGGTGGTGTGACCCTGCATTTTCATAGCCGCAAGCGGCGTAGCAGTAGTTACGGCATCTACGGCATTGCCGGCAGCCGGTGAGCGCCATGTTGTCATAATACCCGGCCAGGCTGCCAGTAAAAAAGCCCTTCCCACCAGAGCCGGGTTGAAAATATTCTGTCCCAGCCCGCCAAACACATGTTTACCCACTACGATCGCAACCGCCGATCCGACAACCGGTATCCAGAACGGTACTGCTGGCGGCAGGGTGAAAGCCAGCAGCATACCGGTTACGGCAGCACTGCCATCCATAATCGTTATGTCATCATTTGTTAAGACATTGTACAAAAACGGCCTGAATTTAAAACCGGGTGCGAAAAAAAACACCTGAACAAGCATCTCGGTTATCTTTGCAGTTGCCATACTGAGCAGCATAATCCACAGCACATACCAGCCGAAAAAGAAGACGCTCACCGCACATATCGGCACAGCAGCGATAAAGACATCAAACATCAGGCAGTGGGCTGTCTCACCGTTTCGCAGATAGGGGGGGGAAGAGACTATAAGTTTTTTTTCCATAGAAAGCAACCTTTCAGGTCCACAGAGTTCTATAGCTGTTAAAAATCAGCAGACTGTCCCGGCCTTTACTGTTGAGCTTGCCCAGTTTGAGCAGCTCAACAAGCGGTATAATCGAGGGGCAAACATAATAGCATAACCCGCACTCCAGGCATGAATACAGCCCCAGCTCCTCAGCCTCGCCAAACCGTTTATGTTCAACCAAATCAGCAATAAGGTTGGGAGGAATCCGTGCGGGACATACATCCACACACTTGCCGCAGCGTACACAGGCACAGCGTTTATAAAAGCGCGATTTACGCTCTTCATCAAATGCAAGAGCTACAGCAGCAAAAACACCCCGTGCTTTCTTAATAAGAGGGGCATCCAGCATCGGCTGGGGCCGCCCCATAATGGGGCCTCCCAGGGTTACACGACGTACATTTGAAACGTTTCCGCCGGCCTGTTGAATTATATCAGATAGCTGAGTGCCTATTTTTATCCACATATTTTGGAGGGTCTGTATCCCGGAACCGGCAACGGTCACCAACTGCTCCATAAAAGGTATCCCCAATACAAAGGCATCATATACAGCAACAGCTATATATGGTTCAATTACTATGGTTCTGTCTATAGCTGTGACTTTGTCTTTAACGATACCCCTCATAAGCGCTTTTTGTCTAATCATGGCCTCGATGGTATCGGGCAGAGGCTGATTAACCTCCTCTATAACCGCTGCCGGGATGCGGTTGCACAGACTGCGCACTACGGAAACAAGGGATGATTTTCCTTTTTCAACGACAATAATGAGCTTATCGGCTCCCGAGTTCTCAAGCAGGATGGTAAGACCTTGTGAAAATTTTTCTGTTTCTTCCAGAATAAGGCGTTCTTTAGAGCAAAGGTACGGTTCAAATTCGGTCGCATTGACCAGGATCGTTGCAATAGTTGCAAAATATTTATAATCCAGAGGAATGCCTTTTTCCCTGAAAAATTCCCCCACATCGCTAAGCCCTGAATCTCTGAACGGCTGCATAGGGGCCTGAGATTCGGTTCCATCGGCAGAAATCCTGACAGAATTAACCTCATGTACAAGAGGATGGGGCATCGGGATGATTGCAGTAACCTCACCTGCAATTGGTGAATGCACCGCAATATGTTCCGGAGCTTTGCCGATAGTGCCGACCTTCTGGCCTGCTGTAACCGTATCTCCGGTATTGACAAAAACCTCAAACGGATTCTCCGGAACATCCTGAAGAGGCAGCACAACCCGCTGGGGCTGTGCCATGCGCACGCTCTGTTTTGTGGCAGTATCACCTATATAATCAGGTGGAGCCTGATTTCTTCGTTGAAACGTCGGCCAAAAAGCGTCCAAAACGGTGCCCCCTAGGTAAAGCAACCAGCTGTCACAGTTCAGCTCTCTGCTTGTGTGTGTGGTTCAAACCTATCCATTACGTTAGCCGCAAATTCCTCAGCGCTACGAAGCTTTCTTTTGGTAAGGGTTGCGCCCAGCAGCGTAGTAATAAAGGTAAAATCAAAAACCTGTGCCCCCCTGCTTTCAATAAGCTCGGTAAAATCATCGCGGACATGCCCGCGTGAAAAAATAGCCCCGCCGGTGAGAAAACCAACAACTGCTTTTCCTTCCAGATTGCCGCATCTTTGGATATAGGCTGCCATGTAAGGATGGACCTTCATTACCATGGTCCAGCCTCCCATGAATATGAGATCATATGGAGCAAGATCCAGAGTGAATGAAGGAGAAAAATCCTTTACAATTCCATCCGGCGTCAAGTCAAGTTTAACCATATCAGCAGATCCCTTAAGGCCCTGCTGGATTGAATCGGCAACTTTTTGCGTATTGCCTGTTTTAGAACAGTATATTATGATGGCCTTCATTGATTAACGGCCTCCCCGGTTTTTGTATCGCCAAGCTGTACTATGATCTTGCGGGGACAGGCTTCAATACACTTACCGCATGCATTACACTTGCTGTAGTCAAAACTGATAAGATCGTCCTGCATTACTATGGCCTCTTCAGGACATGTCTTTATGCATTTGCCGCAGCTGATACAGCCAACCTGACAGTTCTGCCGTACAATCTTACCCTTGTCTTTTGTGTTGCAGGCAATATGCGGCAAGGCCTTTTTAGGAACCAGGATAATAGCCTGTTTCGGGCATTCTGCAACACAGTTGCCGCATCCTGTACACACTTCGGGATCAATTTCAGGAGTTTTTCTATCCTGGTGGCTGAGAGCACCGAAGGGACACACTCTGATACAATCACCAAAACCCAGACAACTGTATTGGCAGGCATTATCACCCCCGCAAAAAAACCCGGCAGCCCGGCATGAGGGGATGCCGCTGTACTCAAACTGCTTCGGTCCCAGGGCACCATCAGAGCATCTGATCACGGCAATCTTTGGCTCCGCGGCAGTTACCTCCTTGCCGAGAATTCTGCCGATTTCTTCAGCCTTGTCCTGCGCAAGCACACACAAATTCGGGGCTGCATTATCCTCAACCATGCTTTTAGCATAAGCATAACAGGAAGGGTTGCCGCAGCCACTGCAGTTGGCACCGGGTAGAATCTTTTCAATCTGTTCAACCCGGGGGTCTGTTTTAACTGCAAAAACCCGCGATGCAATTGCCAGAGCCACCCCTGCCAGAAAACCGCATGAGCACAATACTATTACTGCAGTGATTATAGTATTCATAACGTTTAATTATATCTCGATAGTACAGCCATCTCAAGAGTGTATCAGCTCTTTTATCAATGCGTAAAAAACCCCTGAAAACCGAAAAAGGATAATGCCATCAAACAGCCTATAACAAAACTCAGGGGGAAACCCTGCATGGATGGCGGGACCCTGCATACCGAAAGCCGCTCCCTGATACCTGCCATGATACAGATAGCAAGCGTAAAGCCCAGACCGGCACCGAGCCCGTGTATAATTGTCTCAATGAGGTTATAATCATCTTTTATATTGAGAAGGCATACACCCAGCACTGCACAATTTGTTGTAATCAGCGGCAGATATATGCCCAGCACACGCTGCAGCATAGGGCTTGTTTTGGCGATAAAAAGTTCGACAAGCTGCACAAGTGCTGCAATAACAAGAATAAACACTATGGTTTGCAAAAACTCAACCTGGTAAGCGATAAGAACATACCGGTTAATGAACCATGTGACAATAGAAGCAATAGTCATAACAAATATAACCGCTAGGCCCATGCTGGTAGCCGATTTGAGCTCGCGGGAAACACCGAAAAAGGGACAAAGCCCCAGAAATTTTGCCAGTATAAAATTATTAATAACAACAACACTGAAAAAAATTATAAAAAGCTGTTCCACTATGAAGACCTTTTGCGCGATATATAATTAAATAAGCCCAGCAGCAGTCCCATAGTCAGGAAGGCCCCGGGAGGCAGAATCATAATCACTGCAGGTTTAAAAGAAGAAAACAGTATCGGAAAACCCAGCAGTGTTCCGTTACCTATCAACTCTCTGCTGCTGCCGATCAGTATCAGTGCCAGGGTAAAGCCGGTACCCATACCAAATGCATCCGCAATTGACGCCCCTGTTGACGACTTGGAAGCAAAGGCCTCGGCCCTGCCCATGATGATGCAGTTTACAACAATCAGCGGAATAAAAATCCCCAGGGCATTATGCAGATCAGGTGCATAGGCGGCCATAACAAGATCGGTTATGGTAACAAACGTAGATATAATAACAATGAATGAAGGTATACGAACTTTGTCGGGGATGAAGTTGCGCAGAAGTGCAATAAAAATATTGGACCCCAGCAGCACAAAGGTAGCCGCCAGCCCCATACCGATAGCATTTTCTACGGAGGTTGTAACCGCAAGAGTGGGACAAATTCCCAGAACCAGCCGGAAAGACGGATTTTCCTTAAAAATACCCTTATAAAATTCAGCGCCAAACCCCATCTGCAAAACCCCTCGTCCAGGGATAAAAATTTGTATTACCAGTACAGCGTCACAATTAATTTTTCAGTTCAACCGGTAGCAACACTCGGTTCGAGTGCAAGGGCGGTGCGAGCCGCCGATGATGCATACAAATGATACAGATGTTGCGGGCACATAGCCCGAAGCAAACACATCGACAGTTGCCAGCTTGGGGAACCCCCACATTTAAATGTGACGCTGTGCCAGGTAATATAAACTAAACATTCCATACTGTGCCCGATCATGATTCCACCGGTTGCTCAACACGGACAGCCTTCTCCATGATGCCGTCTTCATGATCGCTAAAAAAAACAAGGCCCTCATGAACAGCCTGCATCACTGCGATAGACGAAATAGTTGCACCGGAAACCTGATCAATATCTCCGCCATCCTTGCGCAGATCCCATTTTGTATCAGTAAGATTTTTGACTGTAAACTGCTGGTAAAACTGTTCTTTGGTGATATTAGCACCCAGGCCGGGAGTTTCACTGTGGTTGATGATTTTAATACCGCTGATTGCAGCCTCTCCTGAAACGCCTACCATAATTTCTATGGTGCCGCCATAACCTGATGTAGCAACCTCAAACGCTGTTCCTAAAACTTCCCTGTCTTGTTTTATAAAATAAAATTGCCTGCAGGAAGCCGTACCGCTTTCGTCGTCACAATAAAGAGAGTCAACCATCTGCACCCCCTGGGTTCCTTCATGCTGCGGGAAAACAGCATTCACCGCTCTGATCTTTTTGAGGCGCTGCTGATAAGCTATGGGTCCTTTGGTAAGATTATACACATAGGCCAGTGATAAGGCTGCACCACAGCAAATAATTGTCAGAACTATTGCTAATCTGCAAAGCTCACGCATAGATATACTGTGTACTGGTTCGGTTTAGATTGGATACACTAAGTTGTTATATACCCCAACGAAAAACAACATACATCCGGTAATACAATTTTCTGGACACTATACACTACTGAGTTAAAAAGTAAAGAAATTTCTTAGAAGCTATTCTTTTCCCTTGATGATATAGGACAAAACTCCTATTATAATTTCTGCTGCATTGTAGCACATTACTCAATAATCATATATGATCGACAGGCGTAGAAAAAACAAAACGGCTTTTTATGAGTGATTATATAACCACTGAAGGAGGATTATATGCTGGCAAACAAATTCCTGTCCCTTCTGCGTTCAAACAGGGCTCGACTTGGCGAACAGTGGGTTAAGAGGCTTCGAACCTCAGAACACATGCAAGCCTTTCAAAAAATGTCGGATGAAGAGCTGCAAAGAAGAACCGAGCGTTTTTATGATAATCTTGTCATGTGGCTTGAGGAAGGTGCCCTGCATGAGAAAATTAAAACATATTTTTCCCGTGTCGGCAGAGAGCGCTATCATGAGCGCATTCCTCTTGAGGAGATTAATCTCTCAATTATTATCGGCAAAACCGTGCTATGGAGATTTATCCTGTCGGAAGGTTTCCTTGCTAATGCCCTGGCTATTTATCAGGCCCTTGAAATGCTGACCATGATTTATAACTTTTTTGACATGGGCTTTTATTATATCGGCGAAGAATATATGAAAGAAATGTATGAACAAATCAGCCGTTCAAAAAAATTCACTGAACAGGAGCTCAAAGACCATCTGTTCCCCGGCAAGCTTGCTACAAACAAAGAGCTTGAAGCCATGTTCGGCATAAACCTCGGGATCAAGTAAGATTCTTGGATAAACTAAGCGCTGCTACCTTCAACGTGACGCACATGCAGGCAGAATATAATCATACAGCATTGTAAAGGTTGTTGAAATAGGTGGTTTTGATCCGGGGAAATGGGGGCCGTTTTCAGCAGTCATAACAACTACCATATCAAGCGGGGGGATAACGAAAATAAACTGCCCATACCCGCCGTATGCAAAATACAGATGTTTCTCAACGGTTTCAGCAATAGTATTTCCCAGGTAAAATTTTTGCAGCCCCCATAAAAAACCATAATCTCCTGCAAGGTTTTCCGAATATTTTTGTGCAGATGCTTTTACCCAGTTTTTAGGAACAATCTGTTTTTCATTCCACATTCCCTGGTTTAAATAAAGATAGCCGAAAATCGCCATGTCCGCAGGTGTCAAAAAGAGTGAGTTGGCATGGGTCACCCGGTCCTTATCATCAGAAATTACCGATGGAGGGGGCCAATCTCCATCAGCTTTGCCATTCCATTGCCAATTTTTAATACCGAGTGGTTTAAACAGATACTGATCGGCAAAGTCTTTTGCTGATTGTCCGGTTGTATTCCTTATGATCCCGGTAAGCAGGGTTGCACAGCCGGTATTATAATTAAAAATAGTGCCCGGATTGCTTTGCATTGGCCTATCAAGCACATGCTTTATCCAGTCACTGCTTGCATTCATTTTTTGAAAGTCATTATCATAATTAATGGTTCCGTCCTCGTTAACAGTTCGTGAATACTCATTCCACTCAAACCCGGCTGTCATAGTCAAAAGATGTTTTACGGTAATTGACTTTTTCCGTTCATCAAGATTCGCAATATGACTATATTCAGGGAAAAAGCTCAGCACTTTCTCATCAACACTTTTAATCTTTCCCTGTTGTACAGCTATACCGATGAGGGCTGAGATGAAGCTCTTTGTTGCGGATAGACACCAATGGCGTTTTTCCCTTGACCAGCCCCTGAAATATCTTTCCAAAACCAGAGCGTCCCGGTAAATAATCACGATACTGTTAATGTAGCCGAATTCATCCTGCTCGATTTTTCGTACTAATTCCGCAAGTTTTTTCTTGTCAAGTTTATATGTGTTTTTACCGGTATTCGGCAGATTGTCTATAGAGTATGTATACCCGGGTTTGTTTGTTGATATGATTGTCGATCTGCTATATGTGCTGTTGAACATATAAAGCAGTACAATCGCAAAAAATATTGTCAACAACGAAACTCTTGCAAGCATGAACTGCCCTCTATTAAGCGGAGTATGTTCCTGATGGCACTGTTTTTTTTTTGCGGCTGCGAGCATTTTCTGTTCCGGCACTGGGTATGTTTCCATGAAAGAGATCACTTTTAATGCTTTTCTTTCTCCCCCATAGTTTTTTTCAAATCAGCAAACCATTCAGCATGTTTTAGTTCTTCTGCCGAACCCATTCCAAGAGAGTTTTTGAAGCTGTATCCTTAGATATTTCCAGGGCTTTACGATATGTTGTTTCTGCATTTTTTTCTATTTGAACGGCTATATCAAGTATTTCAGTTGTAGAAAACATCTATGCACCTCATGTAATGTGCGCTGTTCAAACTTCCCCGTAATTATCCTCGTCCATAGAGCGAGGGGTTAGAAAGCTCCTTAAGGGGTTTACCTCTACTGCTATTAATACAACTCTGATTTTTTTGTCATCCCGCGCACGCGGGAATCCATGGATTCCGGATATTCTCCGGAGGCGAATTCCGGAATGACAATTTCATAATCAGCACTTTGATGGCATTTATGAAAATATTTACTATTTCACCGAAGCAGGCTTATCCTTCTTTTGGCTTTTTTTGACAGCAGCAATTTCCGGACCGAGCAGTACGGCCAGCCAGCGGGTATCATCTCTGCTGTCCAGGGCAATCTTTGCGGTCATTGTTAACGGCACTGACAGCAGCATGCCGACCGGGCCCAGCACCCATCCCCAAAACAGCAGTGAAAGAAATACCACCAAGGTTGACAGTCCCAGCCCCCGTCCCATGAAGCGCGGCTCAACAACGCTGCCCATCAGCAGATTTATGACGATGTAGCCGGCCGCCACCAGCACAGCCTGAATAGGACCGAGCTGTATAACCGCCAGCAGCACCGCCGGAACTGCCGCTATAATCGAACCGATATTAGGCACATAGTTCAGTGCAAATGCTACCAGGCCCCACAGCAGCGGGTAATCAACCCCTATGATAAATAACCAGGCAGCTACAAAAATGCCCGTAGCAAAACTGATCACGGTTTTAATAGCCATGTACTGCTTGACATTGTCAACAAATGTATCAAAACGCCCCAGAGAGGACTCGGAGCCGCCCAGTATGATGCGCAACTTTGCCGGAAAGCTTGAAGCCTCCAACAGCATAAAAATTACGGTCATGAGAATTAAAAAAATATTGGTAAAGACACTGCCCAGACCATTCAGTAAAGCTGCTATAAGCGACATGGCCGCTCCCGGATTAAAAACTTCGGTTAATACCTGATCGGACACTTCAATACCGAATTTCTCAAGCACGGCTGCCGCTGAAACTGTCTGCTGCTTCAGCTTGGTCTCGTAAAACGGCAGATTAGTGGAAAAATCACCTGCCGATGATCCAACCAAACCCGCCACCAGCAAACCCAGAAAGAAAACCCCCAGGACTACCATCAGCAGAGCCAGCCAGGCGGGCAAACCCTTGTGCTGCAGCCAGAACAGCGGCGGGGCACTGATGATCGCAATAAATGCAGCCAGCAAAAAGGGAACCAGGATAGCCTTGGCAGCACTCATGCCGGCCACTACAATAACAAAGGCTGCAATAGTGAGCAGTATTTGAGAGGTGTTGGCTTTGTGGTTTGTTGTGTTCATGTACGGTAGAACTCCTGTAAATATCATCAATAACCGAAAAACCAGTCAGACCTGATATTGCGCCCGGTGATTCCCAGTTTCTTCAAGTATCGTTTGGTTGCCCGGATCATAGCCCCGGTGCCTGCGACAAAGCAGGTAACGGTATTGCCATGAACTGACACAATATCCCCTAAGTGATGTGCAACCTCTTCCCGGTGCGCTACAAGGCAAACATGCAGGCTTGCGACGTCCTTATCAATCTCGCTGATTTCCGGCCTGAAAGCATGCAGGTTTTGAGAGTGACTATAGACCAGGTAACTTTTTGGAGGGGCCGTCTCCGGCTGCAGCATGAATTCACGCAAAAGACCCATAAAGGGAGTTATACCTATCCCCCCTGCTATAAAAATAACCGGCGCATTACAATCAGTGACATGAAACGGACCACAGGGGCCCCGCATGGCCATGATGTCCCCCCTTCGAAGGTGCATCATATGCTGTTTAAAATCACTGGGGGGTTCAGAAAGACGGGTGGCGATTCGAATCACCTTTTCGCCGGGTGAGGATGCGATACTGAAGACTCTAAAAAAGCGTCCCTTGATTTTTGCAGTAGGGAACGTAAAAACCCCGTGCTGACCCGCTTTCCAGTATATACCTGCAGGCCGCTCGAACTCAAAGGAAACAACATCACCTTCCTCCTGATGATGCTGTATGAAGGTGAGTGTATGTTTATGGACAACCGGCCAAAAATCCTGAATCAGTCCCATAAAGTTTTCCTTTGTGCGGATTGCTCACCGAAAAAAAGGCGGCGATTTGACTCTCTTTTTGCTCAGTATGTTGATTCGGACTGACGTTTTACCTGCATACATATAAAACGGACCGGCACTGCCAGAATCCCGTAAGCCACCATGCCGAACACAACACCCATGCCGATCCATTTCAGGCCGGTGGCAAAGGTTAAAACCCAGGCCACCCCATCCATCCTTACCGGATAGCGTGCCATAAGTATGATCGCGATAACATTCTCGACATAATCAAGTATCAGCGGCGGCACAGCTACGGCGCACAGTCGTGATCCTTTTGCACCATGCACATAGCCCCATAAAAGGTTTATGCAAACCAGGAAAAAAACCGTATATACAAACGGCCACAGCAGATCATAGGTAAGCCAGACCTTGATATAGGCCCTGCGGCCCTCTTCACCATAGCCCTCTGCCATCTCATAGATCCTGTCCGGTATAGGAAAGAAGCTGAGACCCACGCTGCCCACATCATGTGAATAGACTGCGGTTGCTGCTTTTTGGTGGGGCAGCACATACACAATGCAGGCACCAAACAGTATACAGAATATAATCAGGACCGGGATAGTGGACAGTCTGTTCAAAAATTTAGTAATAGCATTCATAATTATCCTTACAAATGCGCCCCGCAGTATTTACAGTGTACTGCATTGGGATCATGTCCCTCAGCACCGCAGGCCGGGCATGCCTGGGTTGAGACTGCTTCCCTGGAAGCCTGCGCAAACTCGGCCGTAACTATACCGGTTGGAACTGCAATTATGCCGTAGCCCATGATCATTAAAACGGCTGCCAGGGCCTTACCCAGGGGAGTCTGAGGGGATATATCTCCGTAACCAACCGTTGTTAACGTTACGATAGCCCAGTATATACTGGTCGGAATATTGCTAAAGCCGTTTTTATCACCTTCGATGACATACATGACGGATCCTACAATTATCACGATAATAATAACGGCCAGCACAAAAACACTGATCTTACGACGGCTGGCCCGCAGGGCACCCATGATTATTTTGGCTTCACCAAGATAGGCCGCCAGTTTAAAAACCCTGAAAATACGCAAAAGACGCAGCATACGAATAGTCAGCAAAGACTGGCTTCCGGGGATCAAGATACTCACATAGGTGGGAATTACCGCCAACAGGTCTACCAGCCCGAAAAAACTGACTGCATAACGTGCCGGCCGCTTCACGCAGAGCAGGCGCAGGATGTACTCAATGGTAAAGAGAATTGTAAAAAACCATTCGATTGCATATAGGGTCTCCCCGTAGACACAGCTGATACCGGCAACACTATCCAGAATAACAGTGGCCACACTTACAATGATGCTCCAGATGAGCAGCACATCGAATGCTTTGCCTGCCGGTGTATCGGCTTCAAATATTATTTCGTGTAAGCGGCTACGCCAGTTTTTTTTATCTGAAGAAGTAAACGAGGAGTGAGCCATAATAACAATTTTTTTATGTTCCCTCTTGTAAAACCTTACCGGCAGTTACCACACCCATCGTAATCTGATATATTGCTTTTGAAGACAAAACACAAGCATTTTTAGTATGTAACAACCGGAGGAAAAGCATATGCCTCAATAAACTCCATGGGCACGCCGTTTTCCCGGGCAATCTTAATCCCGTAGTCTTCCGCAATGATCCATTCTATTAGACGTGCCCGTGAACGGTACATCTGTCGGTAATCGTCTTCAACAGCCTGCTCATCTTTATGTTGCAGGACAATCTTTCGGAAGGATGATAGAACGGCCTGGATGATTTCATCTAAAAAAGGTGCATCTTTCAGTTTAAAAAAATATAAGAACCCACACTCCCCGGCTGTACCGCCCATTAATCCCTGCCCGGCCCCGAAACGATTCAGCGCATCAAAGTCATAATTATGCTTTTGGCACACCTTCCCGAGGGAGCTGGAAAACAGCTCACTGTCACCGGGCTGCAAAACGCCGTTTTGAATAATCAGATCACTGTAAAACACAATTGTCTTGCCCAGTTCCTTCCTTTCATTCATATTTGTCATGATGATGTATCCTGGTGTTTTCGGATTAGCCGGATATGCAATGGTCTCCATAAAGCTGAGACTGGCATTAGTTCCCTCAATGGATCCGTCCGCAATGTGCAGCTGCGAGAAACCCGCCTTTTCCAGCAGCCTCCCCCGTGAACAATACACTGTTGAGGACCACTTCTCTGACTGCCAGTCCTTTACAGGTTGAAATGAATCCTGACCGTTCAGTTCGGCATACAGGTTGTGCAGTTGGGTAACATACTCGTCCTTCGGATAAGAAAAATCGGTACTAGCAGGCATTGTATTCCTCCTTGGTATTGCATAGAGCCAACAACCGTAATGGGGACATAATATTACATAAATCATTTTTTATATTGAATAGCAAGAACAGACCTGTAGTGCTTGCTAATATGCGGTCCATCCATGCAATGTGTTGCCCCGTTATGATCATAATAATTCAAGTAACAGATTTCTGCCACCAAGAAAAATCACCCACGCAACGACTGTCAGCCAGTGGATAATAACGGGTATCCATAATGAGCGTGAAACTATATATGATATACCGCAGGTTACTCCTAAAAGCGCTGTTATCAAAAGAAAGAAGGGGTTTAAGAAAACAGATTGTGCTGCAGGATTAAGCGTGAGGGCATTAATGGGGTGCCACACAACAAACAGTACGGTGCTTATCAGCAAATAAAACAGCATACGCTTTTTCCCCTGCTGCCCAGCGTTGTTGGGAATAAGCAGGCCTCGAAAAAGTATTTCTTCAAACAATGATGGAAAAAAAAATAATGTTATTGGCAGGATAAACACCATTTTAGTCTTGATAATATTCCACTGCAGCAAGCCGGATGAAAATCCTATTATCAATGCAACAAAAATGTACAACGGTACAGGTGACAGCGCAGTCATAGATGTTTTGAATGGAGACGTCTGCAAACCGCGCAGTACATTTGAGACAACGTAGCAATAGATTTTATTATAAATCATACTTGTATTCCTCAGAACAACTATAGGTAATATCAAAAAAATTTATTATTATATAATTATTTTGTGCTTTTTCCGTTGACAAGGTGAAAAAAAAATAGTAATTAATTTTATAATCTATTTTTTTAGTAGATTTATAGATGAAAATAAACCTTAAGGAGGAAAAATCATGATAGTGATTGTGAGAATGTTAACCGATAGCGATGCCAAAAAATTGTGGGACTCTATTATCTTTCAGAAAGATTTATTACAGTCCTCACTTGATAAAAAGGGACGGTTGCTTTATCTCACCAAACGGGTTGGTTGCAATGAGGCCAGCCTTTTCATACATACTAATGATTTAAATGGTGTTATTGATCTTGTTCTTGGCCCCTTGGGTAAAATAGAAGGGGTAACGGATATAAGTATAATACATCTGCTTCGGCCAAGGTTTTTCCCTGTGCCGAAAGACACCTACGGCATGAAGCGCTTTGTAATCACTGCCAAAGTTAATCCCCAACAGTACAGGGAGGTTTATAAAAAGCTGCTGAACCCCAATATTCCTGAGGGGTTAAGAAAAGTTTATTATGCTTTTACTTTTCAGCAGCATGAAGGTGATCTGCAATATTCATTACTGGCTGAGGAAGAAGAAAGTGTCCGGAAGTTTGTTACTGAACATATAAATACCATAAATGGAATCATATCAACACAACTGCAGCAGGCAGAGAAAACAAAACCATTTATTTCCTATAAAGAATGGCTGGAATATACATCTGAGGGGAACGCAGTACCGGCTTGGCACCACTATATGGAAAACCATTTTGCTTTTGCAGAATAGTTTGCAGTTAAAATTTCCATGAGGTTCCTTGGGAGGGTCACACCCGTACGGGTGTGACCCTTTTACATTTAGACAGAATAGAGAATCTTTTTCCCCGGCATAACACCCTAGGCATTCCAACCAAATTTGAAAATCAAGTAGACTATCGTCCTGTTCATACGCACTCACCAAAAATTCAATATTATACGAACATTGCATATCAGGGATAATAATTATTTTTATCGAGCATATAATATAAAATTATTGACGATATTATAAATATTTTTTATTTAGATATTACCAATCTGTTGAAGTTTTCAATAATTGTTAGGCTTCATAAAAAAATAAATATGAAGACTTTCTAAAAAGATAAAAATATAATAGGTTATGCAATCGCTTATTATATCGGTGATAATAGCATTGAGACACATATAGCTGATTTTTTAAAATCACTGATTGATAAAAATATCGGCTCAGGTATGGCTCCATAACTTGCATAATGCTATATTCAGGAGAGGTTATAACAGTCAGTGCTGTGAAATCGAACCTGAGTGACCTTTTTTAGCATTTGCTGATTTTTATATTCAAATCAGTTCTCAGGACCGTTAATATCAAGGGTTCGATCCACAAACTTCATCGGTGGGACTATAAACAAAGCGAAAGGATTGAGAAATAAATGACGAAACACACACAGCCGCTTGCCGAGGTATTTGGGCATCTTGTAAATAATCAGTCGAAAAAGGCAATCAGATACCGTTCACATCGTCTTTGCCCATTTAATAATAAGGTTCCCAATTGCACAAAAGATAAAGCCAAGAACCCTCTCGGTGTGTGTAGTGTGTTCCAAGATGGTACACCAGCAATAACCTGCCCTATCCGGTTTAGAGAAGATTGGCTGATAACCGATGATGCTTCTTCTTTTTTCTTTTCTAATGATACTGCATGGAGTTCACTCACGGAAGTTCGACTGAATGATGCCAACGGAAAGTCAGCAGGCAATATTGACGTTGTACTTGTCGCATATAATGACAATGGAAAAATTCTCGACTTCGGGGCTCTTGAAGTACAAGCAGTTTATATTTCAGGAAACGTTCGCGAACCATTCGAATATTACATGAAAAGCCCAAAAACTCGCGGAAAAATGGATTGGACAAAAATGCCAAACTATCCACGTCCAGACTATCTTTCTTCCTCCCGCAAGCGTCTAGCTCCCCAATTGCTTTTCAAAGGTGGAATTTTTCATTCTTGGCAAAAAAAAATAGCAGTAGCTTTGAATAAGTCCTTTTTTGATACACTGCCCCCATTAAGAACAGTATCTAAATCCAAAGCTGATATAGCGTGGCTTATTTATGATCTTGAGATGACTAAGGAAGGCGGTCAAGGCAGGTATAAGCTTACGAAAGTTGAGGAAGTGTTTACGGAGTTTGCGCCAGCATTGATGTCGATTACTACTCCCGCTCCTGGAAACATCGACGACTTTGTAAAATTGCTTCAGGAGAAACTTGATGAGCAACTGGAAACTCCTCCGACTAACAAAACAATTGAAAGACCATTTTGAAATGAGTTCACCAAAACAACAAACATTATTCCCTGACTTGTATGAGGATAAGACTTCACTACCAAAACCAGTTAACGTCGCATCTGTACCGCAAAGAAGTCCTTTCCGCTACCCAGGCGGTAAGACATGGTTTGTTCCTGTATTCCGAGATTGGCTTCGGAATCATTATCCCAAACCCGAAATATTGATAGAACCGTTTGTTGGTGGAGGCATTATTAGCCTCACAGCCTTGTTTGAAAACCTTGTCTCGCATGTTGTGATGGTAGAGATTGATGAAGATATTGCCGCTGTTTGGCAATCTGTTGTTGACGGGCATGCAGAATGGCTGGCAAAAAAAATCCTTGATTTTGACCTAAATAAAAAAACCGTCATACATGAAATATCAAAAACTGACGTAAGCACAAAGGAGAAAGCGTTTCAAACAATCTTAAAAAATCGAACATTTCACGGGGGAATCCTTGCAGAGGGATCAGGTTTCCTAAAACATGGGGAGAATGGTAAAGGAATTCATTCTCGTTGGTATCCTGCAACGCTTTCTAAACGATTTGAAAACCTGAAACTAGTAGCCGATAGAATTAAGTTTCGTCAAGAAGACGGGTTGAATGTTATTCGAGAGTATTCTCATCGAGATGATGTAGTATTTTTTATTGATCCTCCTTATACGGCCGGTGGAAAGAAGGCTGGCAAACGTCTTTACCGTCATTTCGACCTCGACCATGAACGTTTGTTCGCCATCTTTGAAACTGTAAAAGGTGATTTTTTGATGACATACGATAATGCAGATGAGGTTAAGACCATGGCAAGAAAGCATGGTTTTCAGATGCGCCTTGTTCCAATGAAAAATACTCACCATGCAACAATGAAAGAACTGGTGATTGGGAAAGATCTAAAATGGATGGATCGACATCCTGCTGTACATGAGCCTGTAGCTGAATACAAACCAACAAGTATGAGAAAAAAAGTCACAACAAGACGCTGTACCTGATCGCTATTCCATTGGCACGTTTCATCGAAAACTCACCGCCGAAATCGAGGGACAATGCTTAATTATTTCAAAAAAGAATGCAAATTAGAGAATTAAGCATTGCGTGCAATTGGGGTCAGGCATTCGTAAGTATAAAAATATTACTGACGTTGGGGAAAAATGCTTACTTTACAAAGTTAAAAAAACAGTGTAAAATTCTTTTATAATTTATTATAATAAATACTGTATTTAACGCTATCATGCATTTCCAGGTGAGGACCAGAATGCGGTTTGCGAATATTAATGACATTGACAGAGATCAGTGGAAAAAATGGCGGAAACTTTCAGCAGCTGAAAGACTCGATTATGCCTGCATGATATGGAATGACACATACGATCTGAGGAAGAATGCCAAAAAGAACCTCAGAATGGCCATTAAAAATTGTCCTGGAATCGCTGGAACAAAATAATGTTCGATACATTCTTTTGGGCGGCCAGGCAGTGGTGGCTTACGGCGCTGCACAGTTTACCCGGGACGCAGATTTCTGGGTCAAGCCGACAAAAAAGAATCTTGCCTGCCTGCAAAAAGCGCTGAAACAATTGAAAGCCCGGATACGATTCCTTCCGCCACTCGATATTGCATATCTGAAAAAGGGGCATGGAGTCCACTTTCGTTTCAACCACAGCGGACAAACATTTCTCATTGACTTTCTCGGGAAACCACCCAGGGTTGCTTCAAGTTTCGATAATGCATACAGCGATACGAACCGAATACAATGGCATGGACTCTCCGTGCCTTTAATAGACATCAAGCGTCTGATTGCAACAAAAAAAACTGAACGAGAAAAAGACTATATCGTAATAAAAGAGCTGGTTGATTCTGTGTTTGAAGAAGTAAAAGACAGTAAACCCCTCAGAAATAAACTTACTGCCTGGTTGCTGCAAGAGCTGCGAACACCCGACTCCTTGATCACTATCACAAAAGAATGGAAAAACGGCAAACAATATGCTCTGCAATCAGGCCGAGAGGCGGCCATACTGGCATGCTCCAAGACTGCAACTAATGATGATATTCAAAAAGCGCTGGAAAAGGAGAAAGAAAATCTCAGAAAGGCTGACAAAGAATACTGGAAGCCTTTTCGTGATGAAATAAAGAACATGAGAAAAGAACAACGCAGAAAATCGCAGACAGGTAAATAATGAGTACTGCTGTGACTGAAGTCGTTAATTATTTGAGATTATAGAATGACGGCTGTTGTGGGCCAGAACCCCAAAACACTCCTATACGTTGGATATACTTTAACTTTTTACATTTAGCCCTGAATCCTGCAAACACTCCTTTGATTAATCCATATAGCCGGTGAAAACCTGCCCCTTTTTATCACTACTTTTTCATCGTGTCCTGGCGTGATAGGCATCATCATCCGTTGGGGGAATCGGTGCGGTGTCCGGCCTGATTTCACTCCATTGAAACGTCTGGCAATCCTCACAGGTTGCCGACCCTGCGGGAATAACCCAGTTAGCCGGCAGGCTTTGCGTGGTCATATCCGTTGTTCCGTAAACGCCGACCCAGGGCTGCTGGGTTGTAGCCCCTTCAGATGTAGTAATGGTTTCAGTTCCGGTAACAATTGCAGCCAGCAGCAACTCATAGGTTGCTTCACTTACGTCGGGATCAAGCACAAATTCAATCAGGCAGCTCATACCTGGTGTGCCGGTATAGGTAATGGACTGTGGTACAACCGGACCGGACCCCTGGGCCTCTACTTCATGATAGTCGCCGAACTCATCAGTCCACTCGCCGCTGATTTCCCAGTTTAGAGATCCTCTTTCTGCGGCAAACAGGCTGTTGCTGAACAAACCCTGCGCGGTTGTAGCTTCCCCGTCTATTTCACTGCGCATCAGCTGCAGCAGCACACGCCCTTCAAATTCAGCCGAGATCGTGCCGCTGTATTGGCCTGTGCGCTGAATTGTCCAGTCAGCGCTGCCGCTGAAACTTGTCAGGCGCATGGCATTGCTGTCAAGATTATCATTGACACGCACCACAATATCGCCTGCAGTGCTATCATCCGACAGCATTGCAACAATCTGGTCACTCTGCCATAACACAATTTGCGAAAGCGGCTGGTTGTTAAGCCGCACCTGGCCCTGGTTCGGTCCAAAATAACCTGTCAGAACAATACTCGGATCCTGCACCCCTGCTACTGCTTCGGCTGCCCACTGATAATAGCCGCCGGTTATAATCGGGCGAGCAGCCGTATCTTCATCACCCGTCGTGGTTCGGCGCTGGTAACTGAGGTTGGCACGCGACTGACGGGTACGCCCTTCTTCTTCCAGGTGTTCATACACCTGCAGGGCTGTAAAAGGTCTCGACGGGGGGGTAAGATCATCCGCCTCTACCTGGCTGTAGCCACACAGACGGTCAAAAAACAGTGCTGCCGTCTGAGATCCCCTGCGGCGCAGGACACGGTTGTTCCAGCCGAACACTATTTCAGCACCATTGTTGATAAAAGTATCAGCAAGACTGACGTCAACACCGGTGTCCAGCGAAAAGCAGGTATCAAGATAGATAATACTGTTTGGCAGACCCCCGTCCAGATAGCGATCAAAAAACAAGGGAGTCAGTACAAGCGTGTTGCCGTGTTCTCCTGAACCAAATTCAATGAGATGAGCATTAATATCCTCAGCATATTCACTGTCCTCGTAGGCGGCACCGTCTATTTCGGTGGTGGTATAAATATAATTAAAAGAACGTCCTGACAGTGAACTGTTATCTGAGGGGTCTTCTGCAGCAGGCAGGCTGCCTGAGCCACCGTGTCCATTTAAATAAATAACGCCATTATGGTTATCATCCCAATTTTTAAACCATTCAACGGTAGGGCTTTCGGGTGTGTCCGGCACGATGTAACCTGCGTACTCAAGAGCATCTATCACCTGTTGACTGGAGCTGCTGATCACTGCCGAGCCTGAACCTCCGGGATACACTGCCACGGTTGCAGGCGGCGTTGATCGCTCAGTCACTTCAGGGAAGCCGTATGGTGTTACCCTTGCAGCGGCAATGTCGGCCTCTGTTTCGTTATCATCATCTGCCTCACCCTTCAGGTTGCAGTTAAAATAATGCAGTACGCCGGACTGGTACTGGATTACACAGGTTTCATCATCCTTCAGTTCAACCGTCGCGACCTCTTCAAGGCTCTGGGCATAGTCTAGAAAGCTGTCCGCGTCATCCGGCCACTGATTGTCATTGCAGATATCCATGAAAAAATCACCGGCCTGCTTGGCAGCCTCTACCGTATCAAAAAGTGGTCCGGGCTGATCCGGCACAGCTCCATTGTTACAGCCAAAAGAAATGACGCACCAAATGATCATGCTAAAAGAAAACAGTGAGTGTATGTATCTCATTGTGGCCTCCCGTGAATTTGTCTACTATGCAAAAACTGATGACGAGTTGCACTCCCCTGCATCTAAAAGAATTTTTCCTGCTTTGCTATAGTAAGTGTCTAAACCATAAGAAGATTTTTTTCAAGCATAAAAAAGGCCGCCTTTTTTAAAGGCGGCCTTTTTTGTTTTTTAGCTATCTTTATTTTACTTTCTCTTCTTCGGCATATGTATAGCCTTGGCATCCACATCCAGGGCTGCTTCCATGATGCTCTCGGCAATCGTGGGATGCGCATGGATGGTGTGGGCCATCTCCTCAAAGGTGGCCTCCATCTGGATAGCCAGGGCGGCCTCATTGATCAGGTCGGTTGCATGGGGCCCCAAGATGGCAACACCCAGTACCTCGCCGTACTTTTTATCGGCAATAATTTTGACCAGACCGCTGGTCTCGTTGATCACCAAGGCCTTGCCGCAGCCTACAAACGGGAAACGGCCGATCTGCACATCACCGTACTGTTTCTTGGCATCGGCTTCGCTTAAACCCACACTGGCAACCTCAGGGGTAGTGTATACGGCCCGCGGGGTTGAACGATAATTCATGCGATGGGGCTGTCCCAGAGCATTCAGGGCGGCACATTCACCTTCAGCCGTGGCCACATGGGCCAGCATGAAGTTACCGATCACATCACCAATAGCATAAATTCCTTTAACACTGGTCTCAAGGTACTCATTAACCTTGATAAAGTTTTTATCCATGGCAACGCCGACCTTGTCGAGCCCAAGTCCCTCAGTGTAAGGTGAGCGTCCTACTGCTACCAGCACAAGTTCAACTTCCTTTTGCTTATCGCCAAAAGTGACCAGCTTCTTTTTGCCCTTGGCCTCAATCTTGCTGACCGAGGTGTTGGTATGAATTTCAACGCCTTCCTTCTGGATCAAACCGGCAAACCCGGCTGCGATTTCTGCATCTTCATAGGGCAGAATCTGGGGCAGCATTTCAACGACGGTCACCTCAACATCCATACGGCTCATCACCTGAGCAAACTCCATTCCAATGACTCCGCCGCCGATAATCAGAATGCTTTGGGGCAGCTTTTCAAGGTTGAGAGCCTCATCGGAAGTAATCACGCCTTCCAGCTCGGCCCCATGGATAGGCACGCGGCTGGGAATCGAACCGGTTGCAATGATAATCTTATCAGCCTTAATCTCTTCCCCGGTCTCAATAACTTTAACAGTAGTAGCATCAACAAGTGTGCCGGTACCATTGACAATTTTCATGCCGTGGCTCTTTAGAATTCCACCCAGACCACCTACGAGCTGCTTGACAACCGTGTTCTTACGGCTCATGACTGCCGGGAAATCAATTGATACGCCTGAGGTCTTAACACCAAACACTTCGGAGTTCTTGGCATCATGGTACGTACCGGCTGACTGCAAAAGTGACTTTGTGGGAATACAGCCGCGGTTCAGGCAGGTTCCGCCGAACTGATCCTTTTCAATAATGGTTACCTTGGCACCCAGCTGGGCTGCTCTGATCGCAGCAGGGTATCCGCCGGGACCGCCGCCGATTACCACTATATGGGTATCTCCTGCAGCAGGTGCGGATACTGCAGGTGCCCCTGTACTTGCAGAGGCCGGATCCTGGGCCGCCGGAGCTTCTGCGGCAGCGGGTGCAGCGGCCGGGGCGCCGCCTGCTGCAACACTGTCATATTCAACCTTGTCGGCTGCAATCACACCGATCAGCTCTGCTACCGGAACCTCTCCATCCTGGGGCACAATAATATGCAGCAGCCCGGTTGCCGGTGCTTCAACTTCATAGGTAATCTTTTCCGTTTCAACAATCAGAAGGATATCACCCTGTTTTACTTCGCCGCCCTCGGCTACCTTCCACTCCACGATCTTGCCGGTTTCCATAGTTAGCCCGAGTTTGGGCATGGTTACATTTGTTGCCATAAGTATCTACTCCTTTTATTCTCAGATTTTGATTCGATACTGCTCAATGGTACTATCCATTCCATGCTGTTCTATCACAGCTCTTGAGCTGCTGCGCTCGTAAGCTAATAGCAGATTATGAGCTTATCAGCTCACGAGCTCATCACGCCAGTGTCATCATGGGGTCTTCCATGTACTCTTTCAGTGTCTGCATGAATCGGCCTGCTTCAGCTCCGTCGATGGTGCGGTGGTCATAAGTCAGCGCCAGATTCATCATGGGCCTGATCACGATTTGTTTGTCAACAACTACAGCCCGGTCCTTTATGGTGCCGACACCCAGGATTGCATTTTCCGGCTGGTTGATGATGGCCGTAAACGTATCAGTCCCGAACATGCCCATAGCCGACAGCGTAAAAGTACCTCCACTCATCTGGTCGGGACCCAGTTTGCCGTTGCGGCCTTTGTCGATAAGATCAACGCGGTCCTTGGCGATCTCGATGATGGACTTTTTGTCTGTAGTCCGGATAACGGGCACTACCAGACCGGCCTTAATGGCCATTGCCATACCCACATTTATATCTTCCTGATACAGGATACCCTGACCCTCTATCCAGCGTGTGTTAATAACCGGGTGCTGACGAATGGCCATAGCTGTGATTTTCAGCATAAAGTCGGTAATAGTAACGCGCACTCCGTGCTTTTTCTCTGCGGTCTTCAACAGCTTCTGACGAAAATTCTGAATGGCTGTGGCGTCAATTTCATAGACCATATAGGCCATGGCAGCCTCGTTGCAGCTCTGAAGCATCTTGCGCGCAATAACCTTGCGCATACCGGTGAGTTTCTCCACACGGTCGTTGGGGCCCATACCGGGCACCTCTGCAGCAGCCTCTTTCTTTTCGGCTGCCGCTGGAGCGGCCTTCTGCGCTGCCATAAACTGCTCTACATCTTCCTTGGTGATCTTGCCGTTGGGGCCGGTACCGCTGATCAGGGAAAGGTCGAGATTGTTGGCATCGGCAATCTTTTTGGCAACAGGTGTAATTCTGACCTTGTTGGAGGCAAGGTAGCCCTCAACATCTTTTTTGACAATACGTCCATCCGGGCCAGTGCCGGCAATCAGGCTGATATCAATATCGGCCTCGGCGGCAAGCTTGCGCGCAAACGGTGAAGATTTCACACGCTCGCCCGGCGCGCGCTGTGGTGCCTGCACAGGAGCTGCGGGGGCTGTTTGTGCTGCAGGGCTCTCTGGTGCGGATGTCTGAGCCTCTGCCGGGGCCGGGGCGGCAGCGGCTGCCGGAGTTCCGCCTGCTGCAACGCTGTCATATTCAGCCTTGTCGGCTGCAATCACACCAATCAGCTCAGCTACCGGTACCTCACCTTCCTGGGGCACTATAATATGCAGCAACCCGGTTCCGGGTGCTTCGACTTCATAGGTAATCTTTTCGGTTTCCACAATCAGCAGAATTTCACCCTGCTTGACCTCACCGCCTTCAGCTATTTTCCATTCAACGATTTTACCCGTTTCCATGGTAAGGCCGAGTTTGGGCATGGTTACATTTGTTGCCATAATTATTTACTCCTTTTGTTTTCGGATATTGATTCACAGCAGCACAATCATACTATCTATTCCATGCTGTTCTATCATAGTTATTGAGCTGTTGCGCTCGTGAGCTGATAGCAGCTTATGAGCTTACAAGCTTAAGAGCTTTTATTTAGCCGACAAGTTCTTTCACCTTCGCAATCAGCTTTTCAGCGTTCGGCAGGTAGTGTTTCTCCAGCGCAGGCTGAAATGCAATGTGCGTAAATGGTGCGGCAACACGCGCGACCGGTGCGTCTAGCCAGTCAAACACTTCTTCCTGAACTGCTGAGGCGATTTCAGCGCCGACACCCATGGTCTTTTTAGCTTCATGTATGATAGCAAGCCGGTTTGTCTTCTTTACCGATGCATAAACACTCTCCATGTCAAGCGGGTTGACCGTTAGAAGGTCAAGCAGCTCGACATTCAGGCCTTCTTCTTTCAGCTTGGCAGCAGCCTTCTCAGCCTCAACGCGCATCCGTCCGATACTCACCACGGTCACGTCACTGCCCTCTTGAACGACCTCAGCCTTGCCGATCGGTGTAAGCACTTCACCTTCAGGAATTGCCATCTTCATTCCATATGATGAAAGCGGCTCAACATACAGAACCGGATTGTCATCCCTGATTGCCGACTTCATCAGCCCCTTGGCGTTCACCGGGTTGCTGGGCATGACTACCTTCATACCGGGCATGCTGGCAAACCAGCCTTCAAGCGAGGATGAGTGATGCGGTCCCGCGCCGAAACCGCCGGCGGTCATGGCCCGTACGACCATGGGCTGTTTTACCTGTCCGCCGAACATCCAGCGCATTTTGGAAGCCTGGTTGTAGAATTCCTCAACACATAGGGTAATAAAGTTCATGAACATAATCTCTGCTACCGGCCGCAGCCCTGCTGCTGCGGCGCCGCAACACAAGCCCACGATCGCTCCTTCGCTGATCGGGGTATCAACACAGCGCTCGGGACCAAACTCGTCAATAAGTCCACGGGTAACGCCAAACGGTCCGCCGGGTTTACCGACATCTTCGCCGACTACAAAAACATTAGGGTCTCTGCGCATTTCTTCTGCAATGCCGTGGTTAATCGACCACTGAAATTTAATTGGTTTCGCCATCTATATATCCTCCGGTTAATAAATTATTTCCAATCATTGATCTTAACAAAATGCACCTCAGCAGCGTTTATGCTAAAATGTCTTTGTAGAGCTCTTCAACATCAGGCTGGGGGCTCTGACGCGCAAACGTCACCGCCTCATCAACTTCCTTCTGGGCCGCATCTCTGAGCTGCTGGATCTGCTTGTCGCTAACAATTTTTTCTTTTTTGAGCTTCTTCTCATACAGCACGATAGGGTCTTTTTTCTTCCACTGTTCAAGCTCACCCTCCGGACGGTAGTTACAGGGATCGCCTTCAAAGTGACCGTGATGCCGATAGGTCTTGCACTCAATCATGTAAGGGCCTTTGCCGGACTGACAGTGTTTGACGGCTTTGGCAACTTCTTCGTAAACCTTCTCAACATCATTGCCGTCGATGGTGACACCCGGCGCGCCGTAGGCGGCGGCCCGGTCGGCAACATTTTCAATGGCAATGTGGTCTTCCTTGGGTGTCATCTGGGCGTACAGGTTAATGCTGCACATGAAAATAAGCGGGAGCTTCAGGGTGGCGGCCATGTTAAAGGCTTCATGGAACGCACCGGTACCGGTTGCGCCTTCGCCAAAAAAGACTGCTGTAACATTTTTGGTCTTGTTATACTTCTGGGCAAACGCCGTACCCAGCGCAATACGCATACCCTCGCCCACAATACCGTTTGAACCCATGCAGCCGGTTGAAACATCGGCAAAATGCATGGATCCTGCCCGGCCTTTGCAGCAGCCGTCAATACGTCCGAAAAGTTCTGCCATCATAGGTTTCAGATCGGCTCCTTTGGCAATAATACAGCCATGGCCGCGGTGGGTTGTGTATATAGCGTCTTCATTCGACAGGTGCGCACAGGTTCCTGCCGCTACAGCATCCTCACCCTGGGACAGGTGCAGGAAACCCGGCATTTCACCACCGGAAAAGATCTTAGTGGTTTCATCTTCAAAGGTTCTTTGCCGGATCATCCTTTTATACAAATCAATTTTAGTATCTTTACTTAATTTCATCTAAATTCCTCCACATACAAAAAATAATGGTTGCTTCTGCTCATGTATAAGTGATCAAAACCGGAACCTGCAAAAATCTAGTCCCGGCTTTGAATCATTTCCATTTATAAAAACACAGCCTGTGCTAAACAGGTATTACAGCCGTACCGCGCACACAGGGGTTACCGTCCTGGTCCTGGATCTGCATATCACACACCAAAGAGTTTCCCTGCACCTCTTTAACCACCAGGTTGCTGGAAATAGTCATGCCCGGTTTCACCGGAGCCCGGAACTGCAGGTCAATGGTTGTGCCTTCCGTGGGCCAGGTTTTGCCCTGAACCGCACAGATGGCCTGGAGAACCGGCTCCACATTGATGGTGCCGTGGGCAATGGTGCCGCCGAAAAGGGGATGATCTTTCATGCCCGCAACATCAACATGCAGGCTATTATAATCACCGCAGATGTGGGCATATTCATTAATCAGTTCCTGGTTGACTGCAAGGCTCTTGGATTCGAGGGTATCTCCAATATTTGCCATTATATTTCTCCTTTTACTAAAATTTATTGCATGGTTTTGGGCAGCATGAAGCTCATCATAATATCGGTAATCTTAGCGCCGTCCTGGTTGAGCGTTTCCATATTGATATACAAGAATTTAGTAACTTTCACCTTGCCGTCTTTTTCCTTAGTAATCTCTTTTTTGTCTGCGATGGAGAGCTTGGTGGTAATGGTGTCGCCGATTTTAGCAGGTTTGAAAAAAGTGATCTTATCACCGGCCCGCACGGCCTGATCGATGAAAACTTTGCGGTCCCAGCAGATGCGCAGTCCAAAGATATAAATCATACCAATCGGAACGTTTTCCGATCCGGTGTTGGCATCGCCCATCAATTGAGCGAATTTTTCAACTTCTTCTTTGGTGACGGTATAGGTCCCGCCCCCGCAGTCCCAGCCGGATTCCATCTCTGCAAACTTCAGATCCGGCAGCATCGTATCGGGACCAAAGTTTGTTATAAGATCTGTGTTGAATGTTTGTTCTATCATAATACCTCCTCCAAAAATTTTTTTATAGAAGTCTTCCATTCTGTTAAATAATAGCGCCGCCGGCAAGAACGCATGTGTTTACGGTTGTACGGTAGGAATCTTTACATGCTGCAAACAGAATGGGAAAACAAGTGGGACATCAAAAATTCACATAAACAAAATGGTCTCCCGCCGGCACCGGCGGGAGACCATTACTAAATCACTAGTATGACTTTTTCTGACCCAACATCACCTGGCCGATGAAGTTCTTGGACATTTCATTTGTAATCGGCGCAAACACCAGCTGCCTGATATCACGATAGTAGCGCTGGATATGGTATTCCATGGTAAACCCGTAACCGGCCAGAATTCTCAGGGCATGATCAGTGCAGCGGAACGCCGCCTCAGAGGCATACATCTTAGCCATACTGGCGATAACACCCACGCCCGGGTCGGTAGGATTGTTGGCCTGCATCCAGGCTGCTTTATAGGTTACCAGGCGTGCAAGCTCGATTTCGGTTGCCATATCAGCCAGGCGGTGCTGAACTGCCTGGAACTGACCGATGGGCTTGCCGAAAGCCTCGCGCTCAATCGCATACTGGTTGGCTTCCTCAAGACAGCCCTGTGCCAGACCGTTACAGATTGCGGCGCAGACAATACGCTCGTTGTTCAGCGTTGAAACGATGTTATACCAGCCTTTACCGCGCTCACCCAGGATCTGATCCTTGGAGAGCTTCACATCTTCATAGGCAACCTCAAAAGAGGCCAGAATCCAGCTGCCGAGCTTTTTAATTTTATGGTATGTAATACCGTCACAAAATTTCTGGTTAAGCAGCTTGCCGGTAATTTCCTGCTGGCCGGGGTTGTCCCGGTCGACCAGGAAGATGGTCAGACCGCGTGCCGGTTTCTCAGGTACATCATCGGTTCTGCAAATAAAAACAATAGTATTGGCAGCATGCAGGCCGGTGGTAAAAATCTTGGCACCGTTGGCAATAAAGCTGCCGTCAGGCTGCTCGACAGCACGGGACTTCAACGCACCCAAAATGTCAGTCCCCCCGCCGGGCTCGGTCAGTGACAGAGCAAAGTTCCAGTCACCGGCAATCAGCTTGGGCAGGTAATTCTGTTTCTGCTCATCGGTTCCATAATGAAGGATTGACATACCTCCAAAGCATACTCCCGTCAGGTATGCAAGGCCCATGGCAGAAAAGCTGTTTGAAATTTCCTCAGTAATCAGGGTCTCATCAACAATGTTGCCACCGGTTCCGCCGTACTCTTCCGGAAAGCAGGCACCCAGAATACCCTCATCTCCAAGCTTTTTCCATACATGCACGGGAAATTCCTGCGCCTCGTCCCACTCCATGATCTTTTCCTTGGGGCACTCTTTTTCTTTAAACTTTTTGAGCATATCGATCATCATTTTACGCTCATCACTGAGACCAAAATCAATCGGAATCAAATAATCTGCTTGCAATGCCATACTGTTTCTCCTTTCTATGATTTAATTGTTTTAAAAACTTTTTGCTTTCAGCTTATTTTTTTCTTTTTTACATAAACATTATTATAGGGCATGATACATGCCAAAAAACGTTGTTACCTAATCTTAAATTTATGAAGCAATTTCAAAAGGTTGGAAAATAAATTTTCACCGTATCGCACCCCTCATTCCAATAGCCTGACAATTTGTCAAAAACAAAGGTTGTTCCACATTGTTCCTGACATCTTGACATTCCTTTTTGTAGAGAAAATGCATTTTGTAAAGGAAAATTGATATCATCCATCACTTTTTTTGTCAAGCAATTAAAAAACGCGGAAAAACTATTTTTTTGTTACTTCCCCGATCCATTCCAGATAATCCCTGGAACCGTCCTTAATCGGAACAAAAATTATTTCAGGGACCTTGTAGCTGTGCAAACTCTTTACCGCCTCAGTGAGTTCATTGAATAGGTCAGCCCGGGTCTTGGCAATAAAAAACACTTCCTTGTCGTCACACAGCTTGCCTTCCCACCAGTATAGCGACCTGATATCCGAAACTATATTAACACATGCCGCCAGCCTGTTTTCCACCAGATGACCGGCGATTTTTTCAGCTTCCTGGCGGGAAGCGGACGTCATAAAAACAATACCGTATTCGGTCATAATAACAGCTCCTGAATTCTGTTTATTTTGCAATTGATAAAAGTGAATAGGTTAAGAAACAAAACAGTAACGAGTGATGAGTATCCCCATAATTTCTCAGCACTCATCGCTCATTACTATTCCCTATTCACTATTTTTTAACGCGATGTAATAAACGTACTAATCTTTTCAGTTTTTTCAATTTCGGTCGCCACGTTTTTTGCTTCTGGGAGGCTGGCAAACCGCCCGATTCGTACCCGGTACATTGTGCCTTTTACCGGATCGGAAACCTTTGTTATATAAGGGTCAAAACCTTTCTGCCGCAGGCCGGCACAAAATGTTTCGGCCCTGTCTGCTTTCGTAAAAGAACCAAGCTGAATTTTATAGATAACATCACGGGAATCTCGCTGGGGTGTCTTGTGCCCCTGGTCAGTGCTGTCATCCTGCAAGGCTTTTTGTGCAGTCTTCTTTGCTTTTTGTACTGCCAGCAGGGCCTTCTGTCTTATTGTGTCCAGCCGGCTGTCTTTTTCTTCCTTCTGAGTAAGGGTTTTAAAGAAGCTCAGCTCCGATTGCGTGGGAGATTTTTCCGGCCGGGGCGTGTTCTGAGGGGCTGGTGTCTGTGATGCTTCTTCGTCAGCAGATGGTAAAAATCGGATACGAAGACCGATTTTAGTTTCCTCTTTTGCCAGAAAGTACTCAACAAGATATCCTGATCCAAAAAAAAATCCTACAGCTACAGCCGAGCCAATAGTAATCTTTACAATCCGTGCAACGGCACTAACGTTCTTTTTTTTCTTGCTTTTTGTACCCTTTGTTTTCGGCATACAGGATGGCAGTAAATGTGTTAAATAACGGTTTAAGTCTACATCTTCTCCGGTGCATCTACCCCTACAAGACCAAGGCCATTTTTAAGTACCCCCTTGATACAGTTCATAAGATACAAACGGGCCATGCTCAAATCATGCTTCGCTGTTATAACCCGGTGTTTGTTATAGTAGCTGTGAAACTGGGCTACCAGTTCTTGAAGATAGGTGGTCAGGCGATGGGGTTCAAAGGCCCGGGCACTGCCGGCAACAACCTCGGGAAACTGAGAAAGTTTTTTAAGCATATCACGTTCCTCCTCAGTTGACAGCAGACCTGCATCAATCTCCTGAAATCGAGGCACACTAAAGCCCTTTTCCCCTGCAAAGGAGATAATACTGCAGATTCTGGCATGAGCATACTGCACGTAATAAACAGGGTTTTCATCACTTTGTTTTTTGGCCACGTTCAAATCAAAATCAAGCTGGGCATCTGAGCGTCTGGTAAGGAAAATAAAACGGGCGGCATCCTTGCCCACTTCATCAAGAACCTCCCGCAATGTAACAAACTCCCCTCCCCGTGTCGTCATTGCTACGGGTTTGCCGTCGCGAAGCAGATTAACCATTTGAATCAGGATGACGCGAAACGATTTCTGGGGAACGTCCAGGGCCTGAAGAACTGATCTGATCCGCGGGACGTAGCCGTGATGGTCTGCTCCCCAGATGTCGATAGCTTTTGAAAATCCCCGTTTGAATTTATCCTGATGGTAGGCAATGTCAGAGGCAAAATAGGTGGTACTGCCTCCCTCCTTTACCATAACCCGGTCTTTTTCATCCCCGAACTGCGAAGCCCTGAACCATAGGGCCCCGTCTTTTTCATAGGCAAGGCCCTCTTGTTTAAAATACTCGATCGACCGCTGGACGGTGCCGGTTTCAAAAAGATTTTTTTCAGAATACCAGGTTGTAAAGTGTACGCCGAACAAGTCCAGATCCTTTTGGATGCCTGTCAGGATGTATGTTGAGGCAAACTCGGTAAAAAAGGCAATTGCATCACTTTCTGCGGCGGTCTCGAACTTGTTGCCATGTTTTAAGATCACCTCCCGGGCAACGTCAAAAACATAATCCCCTTTATACAGGTCGTCAGGGAACTCTAGATCATGCTTCAAAAGCTGCAGATACCTGAGGTAGACAGAACGGCCCAGATTCTGCATCTGGTTGCCGACGTCATTGATATAATACTCCCTTTCAACACTGTAGCCGGCAAATGCCAGAATATTTGCAAGTGCATCGCCTACTGCCGCACCCCTGCCATGCCCAATATGCAGTGGTCCGGTAGGATTTGCACTTACAAACTCCACTAATACCTTTTCAGTTTTGCCTGCATCGCAGGAGCCGTAACGCTCCCCCTGTGCTTCGATATCTTCAAGAACGTCATACCAGACATCTTCTTTGAGATAGAAATTAATGAATCCAGGACCGGCAATTTCTGTTTTTTTCACTATGGCATGGCCCTCACCAATTTTTTCGATAAGGGTTTGAGCTATCTCCCGAGAAGGCTTTTTTTCCTGATTGGCAAGCAGCATTGCCAGGTTGGTTGCCAGGTCGCCATGATCTTTACTGCGCGGCACTTCAACGCTAAAGGCCGGAATCTCGGGATTTTTAAAAATACCCTCACCATGGCATTGGGTATAAACCTGTTCAAGAATAGTACGTACTGATTCTTTCATCGCTATGTCCGGTTATTATAAAACAGCAGCGCTGTGTAAACATCCAGGGTTTATCGTTCTTGTTATCTCTAAAATCAAGGCCTGAAAGACCTTACGTATAGTTCTTGCGCAGTGCAGCGGGACGAAAAAGTATGCCTGCCTCAGCGTATTTTGAAGTTAAGCTTCCTTTACAGAGTCATACATTTTTATACTCTTCATGTATTTTGTCAAGTTCATAAATTTACGGTCTTGCTCATGAATACTAAAGATGCTACTCTTATTTTGGATTGAGGTTTTTGGAATTTGGATTTTCTTACAAAGCTGGGCTTTTTCGGCACATGCCGGTAAAAGGTTTTATGAAAACAGGCACTGCCAATCTTCCGCTTCACTGGGGCAAAGCCCCGCCCTGGCTATTTAACCGTATGAAAAAACTGGCCAGAGAAATTATCCTGATCATGGTCAGGGATTACGGGTCGCAGGAAATTATCAGACGCCTCTCCGATCCATTTTGGTTTCAGGCACTTGGCTGTGTACTGGGTTTTGACTGGCATTCAAGCGGGCTTACAACAACCGTGTGCGGTGCCCTTAAAGAAGCCGGCAAGGGCCTTGAACATGAAACCGGTTTGTATATTGCCGGCGGCAAAGGGGGCACGTCGCGAAAAACCCCCTCCGAAATTGTCGGCTTTGGAGACTCGCTTAACACAGATCCGGAAAACCTGGTATATGCCAGCCGTATGGCAGCCAAAGTCGACAGTGCAGCCGTGCAGGACAGCTATCAACTATATCATCATGTTTTCTTCTTTAACCGTGATGGTGACTGGTCAGTCGTGCAGCAGGGTCTCAACTATGACACACGCTATGCCCGCAGGTACCACTGGCTCAGCAGTGAAAAACTTGACTTTGTCTGTGAACCGCATAAGGCTATCTGCTGCAATCACCGGGGGCAGACGCTTAATCTGGTTGCAGCCGAAGGAAAACAGAATCGTAAAGCCTCAGGCAGCCTTGCGATCGAGCATCCTGACAAAGTTTTTGCAGAAGCAAGAAAGATTATGAACCTGGATTTACCTTCACGGCATCAGGTCTTGAAAGAGGATATAAGCTCAAAGCGGATGTATACCATTTTGATTAAAACATATGAGGCCCAGCCGAAAGACTTTGAGTCTCTGCTGGGCCTGCAGGGTGTCGGTCCGAAAACCCTGCGTTCCCTGGCCCTGCTGTCCGAACTCATTTATGGTGCTTCCCCCTCCTTTAAAGATCCGGTCCGCTACAGCTATGCTCATGGAGGCAAAGACGGTCACCCCTATCCGGTAAACAGAGCTGTATATGACAACTCCATCGAATTTTTGAAAGAAATTGTCAGTGAAAGTAACATTGGAGAATCAGATAAGAAGAAAGCGTTTAAACAATTGTCTATGTTTTATAAGAGAAGTTGATGGTGAAAAATGTTAGTATTCCGTCGTTGGTTGCTTGTGGTAAAAATTACGGACAGACAGTAACGAGTAACTAGTATAAAGTTCTATAAATAATGTTGCATTAAGTCAGTTTGTGTGCTACCCTTGTTATTAAATTATAAACATAAGGGAGGGCCGCAAAATGG
>JANQFE010000158.1 GCA_028278025.1 Thermodesulfobacteriota bacterium
GTGATGACAGCTTTAAGCTTTTTCCAGCAAGCATATAGCCCGCTGCAATCAAACTAAAGGTGGCAAACGTTTACGAACAAAATAAAATGTCTATGTGTATTAGTGTATATAGCAGGATTTACACTAAACACTTTCCGGAAAAGCACCCGTCTTCGGGAGCTGATATCCCCGGTATATTAGTATCCTCTTCTGCATCCGTATCAAATGCTAAAACCTGATCTGTTTTGCTGCCGTAGCGGTATATGGTTATTCCCTTGCATTTCAGAGCATGCGCCATCAGGTAAATACTTCGCACATCTTCAACAGTTGCATCATGGGGAAGATTTATAGTCTTTGAAACCGAATTGTCAGTATATTTTTGAAAAGCAGCCTGAATACGCAAGTGCTGGTGTGGTGTCACATCAAACGAAACGGCAAAAAGTTTCTTCAATACAGCCGGGATGGTTGTAATAGTTTGAATGGTACCGGTCTTTCTGATGTGAGAAATAAGTTCTCTGGAATAAAAACCTTTTTGCTGCAGCACCTCTTCAAACAGAGGATTAGTTTCAATCAGCTTAGTACCTCCCATAACGGTACGAACATGACTGAGGGAAAACAGGGGTTCAATGCCGCTTGAACATCCGGCGATAATACTGATGGTGCCGGTGGGAGCAATTGCATTTACCGTAGCATTGCGGATGCTGATGTTTTTTTTGAAAAACAGTGAGTTGACGATATTAGGAAAGACCCCCCGCTTTTCGGCAAGCATCTGCGAAGCTTTCAGTGAATGGGCTCGAATGAACTTCATGAGTTTGCGTGCCAGCGCTTCTGCTTTTGCATCCGTATAGGCAATACCGAGTTTAATCAGCAGGTCGGCAAAACCCATTACACCAAGTCCTATCTTACGGTTAGCAAATGTGATGGCTTTAATCTGAGGCAAGGGGTATTTATTAACTTCAATAACATCATCCAGAAAACGTATGCCGAGTTCAACAGCGCGCTGCAATTTTTTCCAGTCTACTGATCTGCCGCGTACCATGGTCGCAAGATTTATCGAGCCCAGGTTACAACTCTCATACGGCAGCAGCAGCACCTCTGAACAGGGATTGGTTGCCTCGATTTTGCCGATCTGGGGTGTTGGATTGTGTCGGTTTATTGCATCCAGAAAGATAAGTCCCGGATCTCCGGTTCGCCAGGCCGTAAAAGCAATCAAATCAAAAAGGGCCTTTGCCTTTATCGGGCGGACCTTTGTATCGGTTATTGGGTTGATCAAATCAAAGGTGCGGTTTTGTTTGACGGCAGTAATAAATTTGTCGGTCACGGCAACTGAAAGATTAAAATTGGCAAATGCCCCATCTTTTAGTTTTGCCTCTACAAACTCGAATATATCAGGATGATCACAGCGCATAATACCCATATTAGCGCCTCGCCGTCTGCCGCCCTGAATAATGACGTCGGTTGTCTGATTGAAAATACTCATGAATGATACCGGTCCCGAAGCTTTTCCCTTGGTTGTCGAAACAAGTTCTCCCCGCGGTCTTATACGTGAAAAATCAAACCCGGTACCGCCGCCGGTCCGATGAATAAGTGCAGTGTGTTTTACGGTTTCAAAAATTGATTCAAGTGAATCTTCAACCGGCAACACAAAGCAGGCTGAGAGCTGGCCGATAGCCGTACCTGCATTCATAAGTGTCGGCGAGTTAGGTATAAATGCAAGCCCGCTCATCATCTCGTAAAATGTTTCTTCTGCTGTTTGCCGACCCCCTTCCGAGGTAAAATTAAGCTCGGCCTGGCTCACGGCCCGGGCCACCCGTTGAAAAAGTTCTCGTGGGGTCTCTATAATATTTTTATTGTCATCCTTGAGAAGATAGCGCTTTTGCAGCACAAGCAACGAATTAATAGGCAGCTTCAGGTCGTCCTTGACGCCGATGAGCGTTTTGGCATGACGTATATCCTGACGCTCTTTGCGGTACAGTATGTAGCTTTTGGCAATAGATGGAAAGCCGGCTTGAAGCAATGTTTCTTCAACAATATCCTGTATGTTTTCAATTGTCGGAATTTTGCGTCTGGATTGTTGGGCAACCTTCTCCAGAACCCCTAATGTAGTCGTCTCGGCAATCCGTGATGCTTTTTTATCATTGCATATCGTGCTGAGTGCGGCCTTATAGACCGCCTGATTTATTTTAACCGGTTCAAAGACGGCAACACTGTTGTCTCTTTTTCTAATCTTTTGGGGCAGTTTCTGCATGGAGATTCCCCGGAGTGTGTATACCTATTGTGAGATCGTTACATACGGTTCATGTTTTGTTATAATTATTACCACCCGGATTGTCAACTGTTTCGCCCTTGTTTTGCAGCAGGCCCGGAACACAGCAGAACCGTAATGTTTATTAAAGGTCGCGCTTTAACGTTAAAGATTGCCCATAACACTTAGCAGCCAAAAGCGTATAAAACAATGATCTGCTGAACTCCCAAAAGCAGTACGTTAAAAAACTGATTCCAGTGCTTGCAGACCCGCACAGCAATCACATCCCTCGGCCGCAGCCGCCAAACAGCGAAAACACCACGAACAGTATTACTATCTGCACGATCCAGCCGATTATGCAGACACCAATTGCACGGCCGGTGCTTTTGTAATCAAGCGCCTGGCGTACCGCAATGACCATTGCTATAAGCATCCAGATTGCCGCACCCAGTGAAACAATTGCGCCCAGCCCCGGAATAATTCCCAGAATCCTGATAAGGCCGGGAGAGCTTGAAAACCCGATGGTCCGCAGCAGTTCCCCGTGATCTGCCTGCGTCTGGGGCTCGGCCAAAAACCTGGTACCAATAAAATAGGTCAGGTATGCCCAGACATACCAGCCAATCAGGGCCAGAATTGTCCCTGTGATAATACCCATTGCGCCGGCCTGGCCGATCGTTCCAATGCCGTTAGCAATACTGGAAAGTACTACTACCAATGTTGCCTGCCCCAGGGCACCCTTATCTGCCTCGACTTCCTCATAGAGATTAACATCCAGTTTTGCCGCCCGAACCATACGGTCAACTAATTGATTCATGGCATCCTCCTTAAAATATATATTTTTAAATGAAATAATTTTATTTGGATTTAAAATAATATATTATATTATTTTAGTAAATAAATTTTTATTGCCAAGAGGTGTTTATCCATGGACATCATCAAAATTGTGCAAGAGAGTTTTGACGAGCTTTACGGGCCGCTGACAACCCCTGTATTTCTTTTTGACAAGAACGGTAACCTCACAAACGCCAATCATTCCTTTAGTGCTCTTACCGGAGCCCGTTTAGAAGAAATTCAGTCGTTTTCCATTTTGTCATTTCTCGTTAAAGTTCTCAAGGACAGTACCTGGAACTTAAAAGCACTCCCGGACAAGCACTTTACTGAAATTACAAATGTCAGCGGCCAGGAGATCCCGGTAGAGGCAAACTATATAAAATTTAAAGAAAGGGAAGGACAATTTGCCGGGGGGCTTGGTTTTATTACCGACCTGCAAAAAATACATGCTACTGAAGCACGCCTCAAGGAAGTAACCATCGAGCTTGAAGCCCTCAAAGATCAGCTGGCCGGCGAGGGGCCTGACAGGGCCTTACGGCACAGAAAAAAACTGGAACAGGAGGTCAAAAAGGCCAACGAGTTTCTGGAGAATGTGCTGGAATCCTGCGGTGACGGTATTGTCATTACTGACGGCACCGGCTTGATTACCAGGGTAAATAAATTTTTTGCAAACATGTTAGGTAAAAAACGGAAAGAGGTTGAAGGGCTCTATGTGTATGAATTAACACCCTCAACAGGCTCATTCCTGTCAACAACCGGGGAAACAGTTGAGCTGGACCAATCCTACAAAGATGCGCAGGTGGGCCCTATGATTAAAATTTTTGAATCAGGGGAAGAAGCTCACATTGAGAACTGGCAGTGGTATGCTCTGCACAAAAACGGCAATATCGTTCCCGTTGAGGCATCCGCGACATTTCAAAAAAACGCCCAGGGTGTTCTTACGGGCGCTGTTATGTCGGCCCGTGATATTACTGCGCGCAAAAGAGCCGATAAGGAGATTCAAACATCCAAAGATTTCTTGGAAAATGTTTTGGAGGCCTGTGGTGACGGGATTTTTATTGTAGATGATACCTCTCAAATAATCCGTGTAAATAAAGCATTTGCTGCCATGCTGGACCAAAGCAAAAATGAACTTGTGGGAAAATATATTTATGAGCTCGGTCCTCATGAGGGCACCTTTCAGGCAACAACCGGTGAAATGGTAACCCTTGGCCAGTCATATCGTGAAAAACGTATGCAGCGTATTATGAATCAGTTTGTACAGTTTGAGGAAGCTGAAGATGTTAAAATCCATGATTGGGAAATGTATGCTTTTCACAAAACCGGCGATATTGTTCCTTTGGAATTAACCCTGACAATTCAAAAAAGCCCTGACGGCATACTTACCGGAGCTGTCTGTTCTGCCCGCGATATCACAGAACGTAAAAAAGCAGAAAAAGCCCTCCAGGAAGCTTACGAATTCCAAAAAAGATTTTTTACCAATATTACCCATGAGTTTCGTACACCCCTTACCCTGTCTATTGGTCCTGCTGAAGGAATTCTGCGCGGTGAATTCGGAAAAATAACCGATAAAGTCAGAGAACAGCTCTCCATGGCATTGAGAAATTCACGGCAGCTTCTCAAACTGGTAAATCAGCTGTTGGATTTCAGCCGGCTTGAGTCAGGAGCAAAACAGCTTGTTCAGGAAACAAAAAATTTGAATACTTTTATTGCTGCGATTCTTGATTCCTTTTCGCTGGTTGCCCGGAATAAAAAGATCAAGCTTACATTTGAACCTGCTTCAGACATTGGTTTTGTGTCTATTGATCCGGGCAAAGTTGAAAAAGTCCTGTTTAATCTCTTGGGCAATGCCTTCAAATTTACCCCTGAAAAAGGCTGTATTACGGTTACCCTTGAGAAGGTCACCGATGAGTGCACTCTAGAAAATCATATTAAAATTTCTGTTGCCGATACCGGATTGGGGATAAAGCAAGCTGAGCTTGAAAGCATATTTGAACGGTTCAGACAGGCCGGCCCCCATGCCGACCAGGAACAAAGGGGGACCGGCATTGGTCTTGCACATGCCAGAGAGCTGGTTGAACTTATGGGCGGACGAATTACAGTCCTGAGCACATACGGTAAGGGGTCAACCTTCACAGTATATATGCCTTTCAAAGAAGCCGGCATCGATAAAAGCAGTGCGGCTTTACACAAAAAAGAGGAGCTGTATATCCAGCCCGAAATTGAACTGTCTGACATAGAACACTCAGCCGAAGCGGTGCCCGAAAGTATCAGCGGTACTAAACCGTTAATCTTAATTGTTGATGATAACGCGGATGTGCGCCGGTATGTGGCTGGTATTGTCGAACAGGAGTATGATTTCACAACTGCCGCTAGTGGAACACAAGGACTCAAGATTCTGCAAAAGCACACACCGGATGTCATCCTGTGTGATGTCATGATGCCTGAGATGGATGGGTACGGATTTCTTAAACAGGTTAAAGCCACCCCGCGACTTGAGCCCATCCCCTTTATTTTCCTGACGGCCCGGGCTGATGTCGAGATGAAGATCGAGGGTCTGGAGGCCGGGGCTGATGATTATATCGTAAAACCCTTTAATTCCCTCGAGCTGCTGGCCCGGGTGAAATCTCTCCTGCGAATACGAACACTGCTGAGAAAAACTGCAGCCCAGGAAAAGGAAATCATACACCTGACTCAAAAACTGCAGCGCAAATACCGTTACGGCAACATAGTCGGCAACAGCCCGGCCATGCGCAAAATTTACCAGATGATTGGGACCATCAAAGACAGCAATGCCAATATACTCATAACCGGAGAAACCGGCACCGGCAAAGAACTGATTGCCAATGCTATCCACTACAACAGTCCCCGCCAAAAAGGACCCATGGTATCAGTCAACTGTGGTGCCATACCCAGGGAGCTGATGGAGCGCGAATTCTTTGGCCATGTTAAAGGTGCGTTTACCGGTGCAGTTGAATCACGCAAAGGCTATTTTGCAGAAGCAGACAAGGGAACACTGTTTTTGGATGAGATCGGGGAGATGGACAAGGACATGCAGGTAAAGCTGCTGCGGGTGCTGGAACGGGGAGAACTTACACGTGTGGGTGATTCCAGGCCCACACAGATCGATGTGCGCCTGATTGCTGCAACCAACAAGAACCTGCTTGCCGAAGTCCAAAAGGGCACGTTCCGGGAAGACCTCTATTACCGCATCCATGTTGTTCCCATCCATCTGCCGCCCCTGCGACAGCGCCAAGAGGATATTCCGCTACTGATAGAACATTTTATGCAGGAGTTTAAATCAAAACAGAAAAAAGATGTGCCGCCGTTTACTGAAAAAGATCTGCGCTTATTTATGAACTACGATTATCCCGGTAATGTACGCGAGCTGCAACATATTGTAGAGCGCTATGGACTTCTGGGAGGCCGTGTGCAAAATCTGTTTATCTCTCATCACGAGCCACCGGATGATACCGCTACAAAGGTCCTCGCTGAAGAGCTTTTTTCAAGCCGGAAACCACTCAAAGTTGCCGGGCAAAAAGCTAAGTCACAGGCTGAGCGTGCCGTGCTCATTAAAGCTTTAGAGCTGTGTGATAACGATTATGTAAAAACAGCCAAAAAACTCAATATCTGTCTGGCATCCCTGTATAATAAGATCAAGGAGTATGGGATCACCTCATAGGTATATTATAAAAGCTTTAAAGTATTGCACATATTTACTTCCAGGATTTTACCCGTATAGTCCTTATACTTCAGAGGCGCTCCTGTACCTATCGGCTTTCCTTAATAATCTCTAAAAGTTCCTGCACTAGTTCATCCTTAACTTTAACCTTCGGTTCTGTCTTAAGGGTTTGCTGAACAACTTTAGACCACTCCGGTGTCTCGGTTTTCACGCCATAGCGATAAAACTCCGAGGTGATTTTATATTCATCAACCAGTGCCGTTAAATCGTTTTCAGCGATTTGGGCATCAAAAAGGTCCAGCAGTTGTTGTTTCTCTTCCAATATCCCGAGTGTTCTAACCATTGTAAAAATACGACGAAGGGTATTTACATTATTAGTACGCTTCATAACCTGTTTAAAAATCAAATTATTGAGTACCATTTCCCTAATGGTTTCCGCATCCTCATGTTCCAACACCCAGACTATGGTTCCGCTGAACTGCACTTGCTCATTTTTAAAAAACACCTCTGAACCCTTTGCTATTGTCTGTGACAGATGGAAATTAAAACCTTCTTCATTCCAGTCCATCGCCTTAATCGGCACCCAGGCAGTATCTATGTGTACCTGGAGCTTAATACCGATGTGGTTATATCTCTCTTTTGCTCGAGCCTTCAATGGTTTCTCCCTTAAATGCAGATGTTGCGTGTTCACAATTATCCAATCCGAGATGTCACATAAACAGCAATAGCTGACTATTGTAACGGTTCAAAATATAAATTTCAATTTTTATTACAATATGCTGTCTACTTTTTTCACAAAGAACAAATATTTTTTGAATAAAAAATGAACTTTTTTTAAAACTGATTGTACTTAATGAGTAGAGGCAGGTTACAAAAAGCATAACGGTCTACCAATAAAACCCAGGAGCATATCATGCTTGCCGGTAATACAAAAGATACTACCAGAGCACAAACCGGCAGTGCGCCCGAGATTATAGCACCAGTCCGTGACCTTCAGAAACAGCAGGTGCAATCATTTAAGACTGTTGACGGCAAACGCTCTCAGTATATATCCCCAGGTATAGTTTCCCAGCGCTGCTCTAATCTGTTTTTCAATTTCATACTGTATGCTCTTATCACGCTGTGCACACTGACCATAGCATATAGAGTAATTGTTATCTTGTCTCTTTGGGCACAATGTGATGTTATTAAAGTATTGGAACTGTGTAAGACCCCGTTCATTTTTTTATATTAGGATGTATTGTATAAAATGAAGCTTACAAAGAAATCTTTAAAAAAGAACCGAAAGTTCAAAGGCCCACAAAAGAATAATGTGACATTTCCTTTGAGGTTTTCTCTTTCCCCAATCTGTTGACCTAAGGTTTGGATTTAATATTTTTTATGCTATAAAAAGTGAACCCTTTTGAAAACTGCTTGTATATATACCGTAAGAGGGTATACCTTATATGACCGCATACACCGACGAACAGCTCATGATACGGTTAGTAGAACACGCTACGCTTGAGGCCTTTGAAGAGCTTCTCATCAGGTATGAAAAACCATTATTTAACTACATCTACCGCTATATGAGTGATTTTCATTTAGCCCAGGACCTCTTTCAAGAAACTTTTTTTCGAATCTATAAAAACAGAGCAACCTTTAATCATGAATTACGCTTTTCCACCTGGGCATACCGTATTGCCACTAATCTGTGCATTAACGAATTAAGAAAGAAAACACACGAATTGGAAACATCTCTAGATAACAACCACGTTTCCTGCTCTTCGCACCATAAAGCAATTAATAAAGATTCTCATGACTGCTTACAGGAAAAACATTTGATCAAACAGGAACAGGAAGAAAAGATAAAAGAACTGGTGAAGACACTGCCCGCAAAGCTTAAATCAGTTTTTATCCTCTCAGAATATCAGGAGCTTTCCTGCAAAGAGATTGCTAAAATATTAGGTATCCCCATAGGCACGGTTAAATCAAGACTCCACTACAGCTTTAAACGTTTGGTAGAACTCTTAGAAAAAAGGGGACTGCTTGATGCATTGTAACAAAATCACCGAAGATCAGCTCATAGGCTATTTTTTACAGACACTGCAACACGATGCAAGAGAACACCTGAAAGCTCATCTTGGTCTGTGCCACATGTGCCGGAAAAAATTAGCAGATTTAGAAAAAATCAAAGGTCTGTTACAGCAGTGGAAACCTGTTACCCCTCCTTCAGATATTAAACAAAAGGTGCTGGAGAATGTGAAGGCACAAGAGTTGATTGAGGAAAAAATCTCTCAGGCTTCTCTCCTGGAAGAAATTTCCCTTGAAAAGATAGTGGAATGGCTAAAACAGAGGGTCAAGAGCGAACCGGTTCGGATTTACAAGCTACTGACTGATGTTCTTGGAAGAAAAAAGGGCGAGGAAGCGTTTGAGTATTACCTGGAAGAAGATCTGAAGCAGCAGATGGCTGCCCCTGGTAAAGACCTTTTTTCCGATTTTGAGGCTTTTGCAAAAGCCCTGGGCCTTGATATGGAGATAAAGGTAACCGAAGACGGGGCCATGGAACAAACCGTGCGTAACTGTTCTTATTTTACCATGGCTGAAGAATTGGGGTTGAAGGTTAATCCCTGTAAAACCATCTGTTTTAAAGAGGCCAAGATACGGGAAAAATTTCAACCCATTAAAGTCACCTTGATTAAGAAAATGCCCAACAAAGATAATGAATGCATTTTTTTGTACGCCCCGCTTCAACTAAAACCTACCTAACAATACTATTTACGAATTACGAATCACCGTTTTTAGGGAGGAGATTTCCTATGTCAACAATCATTTCATTTTGCGGGATGGAATGTAGCTCATGCCCGGCCTACATTGCCACACAGGAAAACAATGACGAACTCCGAAAAAAAACCGCAGAGGAATGGGCAAAGCTGTTTAAAATGGATGTGTCTCCCGAGGACATCAATTGTGACGGCTGCACGGTAGAGGGTGCCCACAGTGCCTATTGTAACATCTGTGAAATCAGGAAATGCGGCACAGATCGCGGATTACAAAGCTGCGCTTTCTGTGATGACTACGGCTGTGAAAAGCTTGTAAAAGTCCATCAGATGGAACCGGCATGCAGAAAACGGTTGGATGAACTGCGAAGTCGGTAAACTTATTTTTTGCGTTGTGTCCTGATATGAAGGCTATATGAAGCTGACAGCTATTACTATGCCCGGCCCGGCAGTTAATCAGACAATCGCTTCATATACCAGATCTATAATATCATATACCGTTATTGAGCCGGCTGCTGTTTTGCTTGAAGTTTGAAGATTCATCTCACAAAAAGGACAACTGGAGACCAATACTTCTGCCCCTGTTTGCGAGGCACTTTCCAAGGCTGACTGACCGATTTTCTCTGCAAGAGTTCCTGATTCAAAAAGACGCATGCCCCCGCCGGCACCACAGCAGATGGTGTTTTCCCTGGTGGCGGACCGCTCAATAAGTTCAATCCCCGGCAAAGCATTGAGAACATCGCGGGGGGCATCATAAATTCCCATGTGTCTTCCAAGATGGCAGGGGTCATGGTAGGTTACTTTGCTGCCCTTTTTTTTTGTGGGGTTCAGTTTATCCTCTTTAAGCAGCTGTGCGAAAAGTTCAACGATATGCAAAACGTTTGGTTTTAGTTTTTCTGCGCCCAGGCGGTAATCATTTTTTAACGCATTAGCACACCCTGCACAAAGGGTTACAATGGTTTTACAGCCTGTTGTGTGTAACAGCCTTATATTATTATTCACCATATCACGAGCTTGGCGAACAGCACCGATTCTCTTTTGAACACTTCCACAGCACGGTTCATCTTTGCCTAAAATTGCAAAAGCAACGCCTGCTTTTTTTAGAATTTCCGCTGCTTTAACTGCCCGTGCGTTCAGCGCCGGGTTTGATGCAACAGTACAGCCCACAAACAGCAGGGTCTCTGACGGATTCCTGAGCGCGTTTGGCAAGGACAATTTTTTTGCCCACTTTTCCTTCGTGGAGCGGGGAACTCCCCAGGGATTATCATATTGGCGCGTTGCCGTGAGCAAAGCCTTATATTCATTAGCAACCCATTCGGGATGCTCTTCCAGAAAATCGGTTCGCAGCGCCTCTACAACCCCCACTGTATCGACAAGAGGCCCACCGGTATCTCGGTCAATTGCTCCGCATTGGGTCATACAGTTGCCGCACAACGTACAGGTGTAGACTACCTCAGCAAGTTCTTTAGAAGGCTCAATCGCACCTTCCAAAAGCCCTTGGGCAATGACTATCTTGCCGCGTGAGTAAAAATGATCAAATCCCGGGGTTGTTTCTTTTACCGGACATACATACGGGACCGCATCGGTTACTTTATTACCACACTGCCCGCATTTTCGGCAGGAATAAACCGATTGACTCACTGCTTTAAGTGCTTTTTTTTTATCTGCCATGGCTGCTTCCTATCCTTATTATCTCATGTCTCAACCCAGAGACCGGGGTTTAAAATCCCCTTTGGATCAAGAGCCTTTTTAACTGTAGTATGCAGACTTTTAAATCCCGGTGACCAGCATGCAGCATTAAGGCGGCTCATAACCCCCTGGTTATATACATCCAGCAATCCAAGCTCATGGGTGTATTTTTGATAATCTAAAATCATATCCTTTATAAATTCACGCAGCTCCGGCGAGTCGGTATCCTTAAAAAAAGCATCGACCTCCCCGGAAACAGCACACTGATCGCTCGGGGTAAAAAATTCAAAGCGCGCTCGGCACTCAAACCCTTTTTTCGTTGCTTCTGCAAGCCGTTCCTCACGCCAGGCAACCAACTTTGGATAGATCTCTAAAAAACTAACGCGGGGGATATTAAACGGAAGCCAGGCGGCAAGACCGAGGCCGTTGAAAAAACTGAGGCCGAACATCTCCATTTTTTCTTCAGCCTCCCCGCCACCGGCCATCAAATCTGTAATTGCGTCAAGCTCGGCTGTATGGGTGCCCCCCAGTGATTCAGCGATGTCATTAAAAATGTCCTTTTTGGCATCCATTTCCCGCTCAGTATGGCCCTGCATAATAGCCATGATTGTGAATTTTTCTACTCCTTCCGAACCGGGCGAAAAAATTTCTGTGGCCCCGGGTCCGAATACCAACAGCGGATCAAAGGGATGAGGATTAACCCGTTCACCATGCCGCCTTATAAGCTCCAGCACATGTTCTAATTCCAAAAACTCAAGGATACATGCCCGTGTTATGTGGGGAAGCCCGAGCAGCCTGATTGCCACTTCGGTTTTGACTCCAAAAGAACCACCGTCACCGATAAACATACCCGTAAAATCCGGCCCGCCGATGACACGGCTGTAGTGATGCTTCAGTCGTGTGTTGGTTCCCGGGCCCCCGCCGGTTTTGACAATGGTTCCGTCCGGCAATACAACGGTTACGCTGATAGTCTCCCACCAGATCCCACCACCGCCGGCCGCCCCGGAAAGCCATCCGCCCAGAGAAACAGTGTGAAACGGCGCTGCCGGTACAAAAATGTAAAACCCGGCCTGGTTGCAGGCCTGCTGCAGCTTGCCCATCATAATTCCTGCCTGGGCGCAAACCGTCATTCCTTGTTTATTTATGTCTAGAATTTTATTCATCCGGGTCATGTCCAACAGAACATTCGATCCGGGTATCCCCTTGGGCTGTCCGTAAATACTGGAACCGCCTCCGCGCACAACAACCGGAACAGCGTGATGATAGGCACATTTCATAATCTTAGATACTTCTTCAGTGGAGCCCGGCCGCACCACCACAGCAGCGTCGGTTCCTCCAAAAAGGCTGGCATCCTGTGAATAAGCAAAAACAGTCATTTTGTCCGTAGTTACATACTGATCACCGACAACTTCAGCAAGTGCACGTTTCAGCATATTTTGTTTATCATACGTATTCATATGTTTTCCCTTTTTTCGGTGGTCTGGCCCTCCCGTGGGCTCAACACGGCACGGGATACCGGCTGGGGGCAATGATAGAATTGTAGCTTACGTCAACATCCGTCCCGATGTATCGGGGTGCCCTTTTGGGGTCCGTCGACTCAAAGGCGGAGGTTTAAAAACAAATACTTACTGTGTAAGATTTCTGTATAGCTTCTTTAAAACGGTTTTACAGGCTTCAAGTTCTTTGCTGTTTAGACCGCGTTGAGCCTGTTGTATGTTTGCAATTCCCAAAGGCACTAATTGTTCTTCCAGCTTTTTACCCTTTGGCGTTAAATATATCTTTTTATGTCTTTGGTCTGTCTTATGTCTGATACGGATAACAAGGTTTCTCTTTTCAAGACCATCCGTAAGTCGGGTAACAGCCGCTCTGTCTTTACCGATGATATCGGCAAGCTGATAAGGAAAACGTCCGTCTTTCTCCCATAATAAAAGAAGTATCATCCATTGTTCCGAGGTAACATCAAATCCCGCCCTGGTAAAAATGGCTTGGAGCCTTGTCGAAAGCGCCCTGGTAGTTTTATTGAGCAGGATTGCCAAAGAATCGTTCGGATCAAAATTTTGAAATTCCATACTACTATATTGTCAAATAATAATTGAGCAGTCAATCAATAAAACAATTCTGTTGTACAACTATTATGCTGTAGTTTAAAATGTTTTGCACAAAAAAGAGTCTGGAGAGAGGTAAGGGTTGAAATTACTAACAAATCACAACTATCAGGAGACATCAATAGACTGGTATTTATCGACTTTTCTTTTATCCGGCAATTAATCCTGGATTGGTATTTGAATGATATAGAAATTTATTGTGGTTTGAACAAATGCCCCTGTATTTACTTATAGATCAATTACCGCGACATCCACCCCCAGCAGATAAATATTTTGGATCTTGATCTGGTCAAGGGCGACAGAATAGACATAATTATCCATAAAGACACTGCGCTTGACTATCGAGCTTGACTGTGTCCACCAGCTGCCGCAGGAATAATAGTCTGTTTCTGTTCCCGGTTCTACATGCTCAACGCCCCCAAGCTCATCAAACCCTCGCTCTATTGTTACTCTATACACCAACAGCCCGCTAAAAGAAATCTCATCGGCATAATCGCCACCACCCTCGCTGCTTTCACAAATTGTCATAGGCAGTGCCAAAAGATCCCGGGGTGCAAAATAGTTAAAGGCCAGGTGATTTGTGGCTGCCTCGGAACTGGTTCCGCGAGAACCAAGGACTTCTCTATACATCAACTGCGGATCTGTCATTACAGAAACATTAAACATCTGCAGCAGGATTCCCTGAAACCACGCGAAGTCACCGGCCTCCTCGGCATCATAGCCGATTGTAAGCAGATGGTTTTCATCCATCTGGTGAATATAGGTCGAGTATCCCGGAATTTTTAGTTCGGCTTCAACCTGTGGGCTGGTCGGTTCACTGAGATCAAAGGTAAAAAGAGGATCGGTTTTTTTGAAGGTAACCATAAAAGCCCGGTTATCATCAAATCGTACTGAACGGATATCTTCTGTGGGAGCTATGTTGTCCACTGTGCCGACAGCTTCGAGCACACCAGAATTATCACGAAGAATCACCAGCGTGTTATGCACATTTTCATCCGGCAGGTGGCCGGTTGTTGTAGCAATGCGAAAATAGTTTTCATATTCATCCATGGAAAATTGATTGAGCACCCTACCTTTAACTATCCCGCTGGCTGCATATAGTGTTCCGGCAGGTTCTTTATACAGATTAAACTTATGCACTGTTGTTGCCTGCGGTATCTGGGTGCTGTTGTCAAAATACCACTGGTCTCCATAGGAATATATCTGCCGTGCAGCTATGTAGAGGGCCGAGCCCGAGGCATACACGGCCCCGGGACGGGCAAGGATGGTGGAGTGGCTGGCATTGTCCAGCTCATCAATATCAAAAGACAGTACACTTAAAAATGACTGCCGGTCCTCTATGCCGGGTTCATATATGTTGGAACAGTCCTGCAAGAGATTTGCAGTAACGACCGTGCTGTTATCAGGATAGAGCGTATCTTCGATTACAGGCAGCCAGTCAGCCGCGGTTGAATTGTCTATAATCTCCCGGTTTCTCTCTTTAAGCGCTTCAAATGCCTCCACAAGCTCCTCCAGGGTCGGGTCATTACCACCCTGCCAGTCCCAGCAGCGCTCCATGATATCCGGCCAGTACTGAAGTTCCGGGGGTGTGTATCCGGGTGCCAGCACAACAGTGTGAACGGCACTGCCGATTCTGCGTGAGTTGATGTAAGAGCCTGAAAAACGAATTTCGCGCTTGAGTACCGGATTGGTGCGGTCGGAAATATCAAAAACAGATATATGTAATTTACGGTTATCCCCGGTAAAATCACAATCATACCCGTAAGTGCATTCTCCGCCGCCATAACCTGAGAAGTCATAGTAGCTCTGATTGATATCAATATATTCTGTGCTGGCGTAAATAAGGACGTGGTCATTATGGACAAAAAGCTTGGTGGGAGTACCCTCAATTTCTATCTTGCTGATTACGCGTGCCTCTTCAGGCGGCCAGGCATCAATTATTTTGAAGGTATTGTTTGCCACAACGTAGATATATGCACCGTCATTTTTTATAAAATCTGCTTCATCAATCCCCTCCTCCTGGGTATTGGTTTCGGAATATTCCGAGGCCCCGTCTTCACTCGAACCAGAATCATCATCCCCCGCTTCAGGCACTGCACCTCCATCATCATCGTCATCACCATACTCATCTGCATACATATAATAACAGCAGCCGCCGCACTGGGTAGCTTCATTAATGTATGAATCTATGCGTGCTTCCATCTCCTGAATTGCTTTATCTTTGAGCGTAACGATCAGGGCTTCACAGTCTTCAACAGGTTCAAGGGCTGCAAAGCCGGCAGCTTCCCTGGTGGGACGGGTAATCTCATAGTCGTAATCGCCCTGTATGGTACCGTCGGTATCAGCCGGTTTGCAGGCTACCCACATAATACTGATCAGAAAAAGGGAGAACAGGATAAAGGAGTAAAAAATGGCGCTCTTCTTATTCATATAAGACCCCTCCATAAGTTTTATTAAAAATACATCGATGACGGGGAGACATAAAAATTTTATCTATCCATAAAAACAATCCATAAGTGCAAAAGTTTCAAAATTTTTCAGTCAATCGGTACAAAATTTGTGACTTTTTGGATATCCTTCTTTTGTAGTATCCGGGAGTATTCCTGTTTTAAAACACTGTAAATCACATTCAGCACGGTTTTTAAACAAACGAAAACCCGGTTTGCGCACACTATGGAAAAGATGCGTCCTGCAGGAACAGTCCGATGAACCCAGTCTATTTACCGGCAGACTCACCCCGTTCATTGAGCTGAAAAGAGCAGCCCAGTGACATTCCTGCCGGTGCTCTAGCACTGAAAACCATACTTCAATAATATGTATTTCAGAGCTTACATAATCAACATGCCAACGATTATTTTTAAATTTTCTAAGATGGCGTCCAACCCGGGCCCTCAAGCCTCCCGGCCCAAAAGCGCTTCCGATATACATGTAAAACCCGGCCGGGAACATAAATGTTCCCAGTTGGCCCACACTGATTTTTTTGGGACGGGCAGCTTTAAGAATCAGCACGTAGGTTCCGGATCGGGCCTCAATAAGGGGTGTTTTCATAATTGTGTCAGGAGTTAAAAACTGGTAGTGGCTTGCGGGCAAATCAATACTGAAAAAATATTTTTATAATGTTACGGTCTTAGCATGAACACAAATAATTTCTAACTATCAGGTTCTTCAGGCTTCTCTCTTTTTTCTTTCTGACCGTGAGGCCTGTTGTCGGACATCGCCTTGTGCTTCGCCAGTTTTGTGAGCCCTACAATCAAAAACCCCACCAGCAGCCCTATACCGATTTTTGAAAGAGTGTCTCCCCAGTCCATAACGTTCTCCTTGCGTTTGCGTACCTTGAAATAGTGGTTGTTTATAAAATCAATGGAATAATTAGAACGTGATTTTACAAAACCAACCAATCGCAGAAACACACAGACGGTCACGGACTTTTTTCTCCCGCGACCTGCGGGAGAAAAACCATCCATGGCCCTTCAGGGCAAGATTATAGTTATTGGTAATATGAGCTTTATAATTTCTCAAGCAAAACTGTTTTTATATCGCAAAGCGATTGCATTTTCTAAGCGGACAGGTCGCCCGCTTAGAATGTCTGCATCTGTCGGCGTTAGTCTGCGGTTGATAGATCGATTTAGTATATATGTTTTCTTCCCGGATTGGTAGAACCTCTCCGGGATCACCGTCAAAGAGACGGTAGGTTTAATTAAAAAACGTACTATTCTGCCAACACGTGTTTTTCCAGTATAAAGCAGGTAAACACCCCGCTAAAAACTTCTTCCTTGTCCCGCAGCACACTCACCTGAACAGTGATCTTACTGTCTTTACGGCGTTCAATATCGGCCTCGGCAACAACCCGCTCGCCGACTTTTACCGGCTTCAAAAACTTCACTTCCGCCCCACCAAGTACAACGTTCGGGTGGTTAACGGCAATCATGGCAGCATAATCTGCAAGCCCGAATATAAAGCCGCCATGCACAAGCCCCGTGTCATCGGCGGCCATGCGCTGCGTTGCAACAAGCTCAACTCGACTGAAATCTGTCTCAAGTTCAATCGGCTTGCCGCAAAGTTCCTGGTCTATTTTTTGATGGGTCATAATATCCACAAAAAGCTCCTTTTTCAGGTTCAGTTAATTTCTTAATATAATTTAAAGGCAATCATAAGAGAAGTTCAATCTTCCGTATCAGGTGATTATGTGCTGTTTTGAAAACTGAGATGATACGGTCAGATGGAGTTTCCTTAACCAGGCCGCCTCCTTTTAATTGCCCCTGTTTTTCTGCCGAGTTTTAGATCACTGACCTGTATTAGAATTATTTTATTTATATATAGCCTACCGTACTCCATTAGCCAAGTAAAATATATAAGTTTATTACTTTTTGACATCCCCCTCAGATTAAGATAGGTAAATAAGCAACTGTGCTGAGTTTTTCTTTTATCAAGAACAATTAGACAGGTTGATATAAATATGAAAATAAAGGCAGCTCTTTTAATCTTTGCTTTGACAGGCATTTTACTCTCCCCGTGTGTTTCTCCATCCTACTCTACCGAGCCTTCTGCCAAAGAAATCCTGGATAAAATAGATAAATTGTGGCGTGGTGAAAGCAGTATCGGTACCTATGCCATGAAAATCAAGACCGCCCACTGGGAGCGCAAACTGCAAATCAAAAACTGGACCAAGGGTCTTGACTATACCCTGATCCGCATTGAATATCCCAAAAAAGAAAAAGGCGTTGCAACCCTCAAGGTAGAAAACAATCTATGGAACTATCTACCGAAAATCAAACGGGTCATCAAGGTACCCTCCTCGCTGATGATGGGAAGCTGGATGGGCAGCCATTTTACCAATGATGACCTGGTCAAGGAAAGCACCCTCGCCGATGATTATTACAATGAAATTACGTTTAACGGGGAACGGGATGGGCAGGGCGTGTATGAAATCACCCTCACACCCAAAGAAGAAGCAGCGGTTGTGTGGGGTAAAATTGTGATGCTGGTAAGAAAAAAAGATTTCATACCCCTCTACCAGGAATTTTTTGATGAACAGGCAAAGCCCGTTAGAAAAATGGTTCTGCAAGATGTAAAAAAAATGGGGGGGCGGCTTCTGCCGACCAAGCTTACGGTTGTGCCGTATGACAAGCCGGGTGAGTTTACCGAGGTAATCTATGTGGAGATTGCCTTTGATATGGAAATCGCTGATTCGTTTTTCAGCCTCCGCAACCTCAAGCAGCCGGGAGGGTAGCTGGGTGCCTGTCTATTGTAAACTGGCATGGCGAAATATCTGGCGCAATAAAAGACGTACATTTATTACCCTGTTTGCCATGTCATTAACGCTCACTCTTATGATTGCCTATTCGGGCCTTGTCTGGGGAGTGCTCAACCAGCTTGAGAGAAACGCCACCCTGCTCGGACCCGGTGAGATTCAGCTCCACGTTCCCGGGTATCTTGCCGACAGATCAATATATAAAGTAATTAACCAGCCGGAGCGTATTGTTGCACAGATTGAACAGACCGGGGTAAATGCTACGCCCCGGCTGCAAAGCTTCGGTCTGGTGAGCTGCGGTGAGAACTCTGCAGGTGCTCAGATTCTGGGGATTGATCTGCACAAAGAAAAGGGGGTGACTACCTTTCATCAGCACATTGCCAGAGGAACATTCCTGCAACAGCCCATGGATGTGGTTTTAGGCAACAAGATTGCCGTAACCCTGGGTGCCGCTATCGGCTCTGAGCTGGTAGTTGTTACCCAGGCTGCTGACGGCTCTATCGGTAATGACCTGTACCGAATCACTGGAATTCTAAACGGCATAGGCGAGGAGACCGACCGTTCAACCATTATAATGTCTCTGGATGACTTTAAACATCTGTTTGGTATAGGTGATGTGGCCACTGAGATTGCGGTGCGTAGAATTAACCAGGCAGACGATCTAAACGTTCTGCGCGATCGCATCAAACAGACTGTCCCCTTTGCAGAGGTTAAAACCTGGAAGGAGCTTTTTCCGGCTGTGTCGGATATGATTGAGATAGCAGACCTTTCAATTTATATCCTCTTTTTTATTATCTATATTGCCGCCTCCCTGATAATGCTTAATACCATGCTCATGTCGGTATTTGAGCGCATTAAAGAACTGGGCATTATGATGGCAATAGGGCTGAGACCTGTCAATGTGCTGGGTCTCATCATGCTTGAGACGTTTTTCCTGAGTCTGTGCGGCATTTTATTGGGCGGTCTCTGCGGTGTAACTTTGAGCCTCTATCTAACCCATGCAGGACTTGACCTGAGCGCCTTTTCTGAAGGGATCTCCGTAGCGGGTATCCTGGCGGAACCGCACTGGTTTGCCGTAACCAACATTGAAACGGTTCTGCCCCCGATTGTTTTTGTGTTTATTGTCTCTTTTATTGCGGTACTGTATCCGGCAATCAAGGCTTGTCGTTTAGAGCCGGTAGACGCGCTGGTCTTTCAATAACACAGGGTAGGTACTTACAATGTGGATTATAAAACTTGCCTGGCGTAATCTGTGGCGCAACAAACGCCGAACCCTGATTACCATCTCGTCAATCTGTTTTGGACTGGTAATAGCCCTGGTCTTCATCGGGCTGGGAGACGGAACCTACGGGACAATGATTGATAGCGCAGCCCGCCTGGGCTCGGGACACATTACCCTTGAAAATTCGCGCTACCGGGCTTCACTGTCATCCCGCTATACCCTGCGGTCAATAGATGAAGTTGCCGGCAGGCTCAAGGGCCTCAAGGAAATCCAGGGGTGGGCTCCCCGGATTATCGGCCAGGCCATGCTCAGCACAAGCTATGGCAGTGTCGGGGCTGCTTTTATTGCCGTAGATCCTGCCCGTGAACAGGAAAATACTCTTTTTATTAAAAAGATGAAACAGGGAACCTACCTCAAAGACGCTGAAGGGCGGGGGGCTATAATCGGAAGTAGGATGGCCCAGCGGCTTAAGGTATCAATCGGCAGCAAATTGATTATTACCGCCAATAACCTCCAGGGCGAGATTACCAGTGAGCTTCTCAGGGTAGTGGGCATCTTTGAGACCGGCTCAGATATGATTGACGGCTACCTGTTGCAAATCCCCTTGAACCGGGCCCGCACCCTGCTGGGAATGAATGAAAGCGAAGTATCCCAGATTGCTGTTTTTCTTGAAAATCAACGCCATACGGAAAGTGTCATTTCACGGCTTAAGCGCAGATTTCCAGACCGCAGTGTTGTTGCAGTTCTTTCCTGGCGAGAGGTTATGCCGCAGCTGGCCGCCTATGTAGAGATAGACGGCATGTCCAACTACATTTTCCAGGTCATTATTTTCATTATCATTGCATCAGGTATCCTGAATACAATTTTGATGTCCGTGATGGAGCGCCAGTATGAGTTCGGCGTGCACCTCTGCCTGGGAATGAGTCCCGCGAGTATTCTTGTGCTGGTGCTGGCTGAAACGGTTCTACTGGGTATCCTTGGGGTAACGGTAGGAACACTGCTGGGACTTGCCTGCAACCAGTATTTTACGGTGAAAGGGTTTGACATGACACTTTTTACCAGCGCAGAAATTGATATCTCCGGGGTAGCGTTGGAGCCGGTACTGTATTCTGATCTATATCCTGATCATCTGCTTATTATTGTTGTCCTTGTTTTTGCAATGACGATACTCTCAGGCATCTATCCGGCAGTCAAGGCCGCCCGTTCAGTGCCTGCTGAGGCGTTGAGAAAGAGAAGGTGATAAGTAATGAGCAATGAGTTCTGAGTGCCGAGTAACGAGTACTAAACACCTTAAGACAGCTAATGTGCATGTAAGCTGGAGACAAGGATTAGAGGGGTCAAGGGGACAAAGAAAATTGTTGCTGATTATTCCTGACAGGATATACAGGATCGACATGATTTTTCAACATGGCCTTTGCCATGTTGAAAACAACATCCCGTTCATCCAGTTAATCCGGTCTAAGAAAAAATAATTCGTTGCTGGTTGCTGGTTGCTGGTTGCTGGTTGCTGGTTGCTGGTTGCTGGTTGCTGGTTAAAAGATACTAAATGCTAAACACCCAGACTAAACACTAAATACACTTTTCAGGTAAAAAAATGCCAGACATTGTCAGAGTAGAAGCGGTTACAAAAGTATACCGGCAGGGCAAGGTCCATGTACCGGCCCTGCGCGGAGTTGATCTTACAATTCAAAAAGGAGAATTTATCGCAGTTGCCGGACCTTCAGGCTCGGGTAAAACCACTCTGCTCAACATAATCGGAGGGCTCGACCATCCGACCAAGGGCTCTGTTTTCATTGAGGGCAGTAACCTGGGCAGGATGAGCAAACGGATGCTGAGCAGGCTTAGACTTAGCAGGATCGGTTTCATCTTTCAGAGCTACAACCTCATACCCGTTTTTACTGCTTTTGAAAATGCTGAGTTTGTGCTGCTATTGCAAAAAAAGCCGGCTGAAGAAAGGCGGCAACGGGTTGCAAACCTCCTGGAGGAAGTGGGACTTGGCGGACTCGAGAGCAGGCTTCCCAGCGAAATGAGCGGGGGACAGCAGCAGCGGGTGGCGATTGCCCGCTCAATCGCCCCGGAGCCGGCCCTTGTACTGGCGGATGAGCCCACCGCAAATGTCGATTCGCAAACCGCCACTGAACTGCTCGATCTGATGGAAGAACTCAATCAGACCAAAGCAATTACTTTTCTGTTTTCCACCCACGATCCGGCTGTCATGGATCGTGCCCGGCGGCTTGTGACCTTAAAAGACGGCACAATAGAACAGGATACCGTGAAATGTCCCTAAAAAACTACCCTGCTGCGTGCTCGCCCCCGGTTCTTCTGCTGCTTTTTTTTTGTGTTCCCATCTTTTTTGCTTCTGTGCGTGCCCACGGCAGTGAGCTTGTGCACACTGATCAGTTCACCTGTGATCTGTCAGGCAGTCTCAAAGGTATCTATCTGGGTATCCACGATAACCCCTTTGACCGGGGCCATGACAGCGGATTTGCCTTACTGCGCCTGATTCTTACCGGCACCGTTGCTGATAAAGCCTCTTTTGAATTTCATCTACTGGAAGGCGGCACCATTAATCCGCCCGGTATCTCTCCTGCCGGTTTTTCAACGTTCAGCACTTCTGAGCGGTTCAGAGCTGACCGGCTTGACCATATACAGACCACCCATGAAGATTTTACTGCAAGCGTTGCTATTGACCGCGCTAATATTACCCTGCACATTCCCCATTGTGATATTACGATCGGACGGCAGGCCATATCACTGGGGACAACTTACTTCTGGAATCCCAATGATCTTCTGACGGCTTTTTCCCCGTATGAGTTTGACCGTGATTATAAGCCGGGTGTTGATGCCGTTAATGCTGAATTTGCCCTGGGAGAATTCAGCGGTATTAATCTGCTCTACGGGGCGGGTAATCATTTCAGGCTCAATGACAGCGTACTGCTTGTGCGCGGTTTTAGCAACATCTGTGATTTTGATATAGCCCTGATGGCCGGCCGGTTTCGCGAAGACGGCTTTGTGGGGGGTGATTTCAGCGGTGAGGTCGGACCCGGAATAGGTGTGCGTGGAGAACTGGCATACTTTGCGGCTGAGAAGGATAATGATTTCTTTCAGGCCGTGTTAGGGACCGAATACCGCTTTGAAAACAACGTGTATCTGTCAGCCGAATATTTTTATAACGGTTTCGGTACCCTGCATCAATCAGGATACCTCAAGAAGGTTCTGTCTGATCGCATCACGGAGGGCGATTTCTATAATATCTCTCGGCATTATCTTGGTATACTGGGAAGTTATGAAGTAACCCCCTTACTGATTGTATCTCTGGCCCTCATCATCAACCTTCACGATCACAGCATGCTCATTGATCCCACCTTGATCTATTCCCTCAGCGATAATACCGAGTTTGTTGCCGGAATGATCATCAGCTCAGGACATAAGCCGCGCGGATTCAGACTGCGCAGCGAATTCGGTTCCTATCCCGATTTTACCTTTGTAGAGTTTAAGTATTACTTCTAAAATTTTTTTAAGACCAATTATTCTAATATTTTTAGAAAATAGGTCTTTTTGTGAAAACCATAAATATTATGTAAAAACAAATAATTAAAATTTTATATCTTCATTCTGATTCTAATATTTTTAGAAATTATTTTTATCTACAAGTCCTCAGATCCTCCTTTTTTACCATAATATACTGTAATTACTTGACTTATTAATTTCCCCCGTATTTGGCACTCATCTTGTAATATCTCTAAACCATTCAAATCAACAAGGAGAAAAAATCATGAGAACAACAGCAAAAAAAATAATAGTAACTCTCTTAGCAACTGCAACCATTGTTTGCGCAGTTGCCATACCCGGACATTTTGCAATGCACAAGGGGACTTTGTATGAAAATCCGGCACTGGATCAGCTGGCAACGTTTTACCACGCTAACTACTAGCACTCATGGATGAGCTATAATCGAAAGTTGTGTATGAACGGATAGGTGGTGTATCCTCTCCGGGTTAAAACATGACCAAACATTAAAACCCGGAAGAGAAAGGATACA